>JAGWRX010000175.1 GCA_028876395.1 Acidobacteriota bacterium | reverse complement strand
GCTCGCCCTGAGTGCGTGCCGCGCCCCGGAGATTGAACACATACAGGTGGCTGAACTCCTGCGTCATGCACTTCCGAAGCCCGTCTGCCGTGTTGCCGTCGATGAACGAGCCATTGGTGACGAAGGCCACCACGCCTTCCTTGCCGATGCGGTCGGACGCCCAGCGCATCGCTTTGATTTCCGAGGCGTAGAGGCTATTCTTCAGCGTAGCGGATGACTGTGCGGCATAGGTCACACGAATCCGCTCGTCCAGTTTCGGGTATTTTTGATTCTGGTTGTTGTCGTTCCCGCTCTCCTGCCCGACGGAATAGGGGGGATTGCCCATGACCACGCGGATGGGTTGGCGCTTCTGGCGCTCCACCCGGTCGGTGTTTTCGCGCGAGAAGTTGCCTTCGGTATCGGCCTGGTCGGCCTCATTCATCTGGAAGGTGTCGGTGAGCACGATGCCGTCAAAGGGCATGTACTGCCCTGCCCGAGCATGGAAGGTGCTCTCGATGTTGACCGCGGCGATGTAGTAGGCCAGCAGCACGATTTCATTGGCGTGCAGCTCATGCTGGTACTTGCGCACCAGGTCTTCGGGGCGGATCAGGCCCGATTGCAGCAGCCGCACCATGAAGGTGCCGGTGCCGATGAACGGATCGATGACCTGCACGCCCGGTTCGCTGACGCTGGACTGGAAATGGCGGCGCAGCACGGCGTCCACGCTATGGACGATGAAATCCACGGCCTCGACCGGCGTGTAAACGATGCCCAGGCGCTCGGCCATGCGCGGGAAAGCGCTGTTGAAAAACGTGTCGTAGAGGTTTCGGATCACGTCCTGACGGGACTTGTCGCTCTTGGCCAGCGAAACGCGCTCACGCACGTTGTCGTAGAACTTCTCCAGCCCCTCGACCTCGGTGTCCACCTCGTGCTTGTCCAGTACGTCGATGATGCGCTGCATGGCCTGCGAAATCGGGTTCTCGCGGGTGAATGCGTGCCCCTCGAACAAGGCGTCGAACACCGGGCGGGTGATGACGTGCTGCACCAGCATATCGGTGGCCTCGCCCTCGCTGATGCTGGGGTTGATGTTCTTGCGCAAGCCCTTGAGGTAGGCGTTGAAGGCGCGCTCGGCTTCTCGCTTGACCAGCAGCGCCCGGATGCGGGCCTCCAGTTTGGTGGCAATATCGGCCACGCTCTTGGCCCACTCGCTCCAGTATTCCCGGTCGCCGAGCTTCTTCGGAATGGCGGCATAGACCGCTTGCTCGATGTCCTCGATGGGCACCATGGGGAAGTCGATCACGGCTTGCTCGCCCGCGCCGCTGCCCGATTGGCTATCGCCCTTGGTGCGATCCCCGCCGATCACATTCACGCGACGGCGGAACTCGGCTTCGTCCACCAGGCGCTCATCGTGAGCGCGCAGCGCCTTGATGACCTTCCAGATGCCTTTGAACTGCGCATCACCCTCGATGTAGCTGTTGTAGTCCTTGACCTTGGCCGAGGGGATGGCCACCGGCAGGATGATGTAGCCATTCTTCTTTCCGGGCGCCTTGCGCATGACGCGCCCGACGGACTGCACGATGTCCACGATGGATTCGCGGGTGTCGAAAAACACCACGGCGTCCAGGGCGGGCACGTCCACCCCTTCGGACAGGCAGCGGGCGTTGGAGAGAATGCGGCAGTGCTGCTGCGCAATCTCGCCGCCCGTTTCGCCCTTGAGCCAGTCGAGTTCATCCTTGCGGATGGCGGCGTTCATGGTGCCGTCCACATGGCGCAGGGTGCAGGCCACCATGCCGTGCTGCTCGGCGCCGGGGGATTGCTGGTACATCTTCACCAGAGAGGAGAACACCTCGGTCGTCTGCTGGGAGGCCTTGATCGACTTGGAGAACGCCACGGCGCGGCGCATGGGCGCGGTGTCGTCGGTGATGTCCTGCTGCTGCCCGTCTTCGTCAATGGACTTGAGGCCCTGCTTGGACAAGCCTTTCCAGCTTCCGATGATCTTGGTGGCAAAGCTGATGTCCACGGCCTTCTTGTCGTCGATCTTGTAGGCGGCGTTATAGGAGTTGGACAACCGTGCCATGCGGTCTTCGTCCACGGCGACGATGAGCACCTTGTATTCGGACAGCAGATCGCGGGCGACGGCCTTGCCAAAGCTCAGTCGGTAGAACTCCGGGCCGTAGAGGTTTTCGTCATCCATCGAATACAGGACAGCCTCTTTCTCCCCGGCCCTGGTCCTGGTCGCATCGTTGTAGATGCGCGGCGTGGCGGTCATGTAGATGCGCTTGGCGGCCCGGATCAAATGGTTTTGATGGACCTTGGTGAAGTCAGACACGTCTTCACCGGGCAAGGTCAGGCCCGTGGTGCGGTGGGCTTCGTCGCAGATCACCAGATCGAAGGCATCGAGCGCGCCGATGCGCTGCGCGTCAATCACGGCCTGGATGGATTGGTAAGTGGAGAACGCCACACTGCGCCGGTCGGCGGATGCCTGCTTGAGCGCCTTGGCCAGCTTGTCAGCGTCGGTTGTCGCGGGATAGGCCAGGTCGTGCGTCCGGATGTCTTCTTCTTCCTTGCCGACCTTGGTGTCGGAGCACACGACAAAGGCGTGGAACGGGTTGAACGCCTCGGCCGTCCACTCGCGCAGGGTTTGCGAGACCAGGTAGATCGAGGGTGCGAGAAAAAGAATGCGGCCCGTGGGAGGAACCTGTTTCTCAGCCAGGCGCAGCGCGGTGAAGGTCTTGCCTGTGCCGCAGGCCATGATGAGCTTGCCGCGATCAAGGGTCTCGAAGCCTTCCATCACCGCATGGATGGCCTCGTTCTGGTGCTCGCGCAGCGTTTTCTTGGGGCGCAACACCATGCGCTGCGGCTGGTCGATGCTGAACGCTGACCAGTCCACCGGGCTGTCGGCCAGTTCGTTGAGGTACAGCGTTCCGACGGGCACGCTCTGATCGAGGGTCACGTCCTCGGCGTTGCGGCCCCATTTTTCTGTGGTGGAGACGATAAGGCGGTAGGAGAAGGTGCGCTCCACGCCGTCCACCTGAAACACCTTGCCCGAGTCGGCCAGGAAGGAACTGACATGCTCTTTCTTGAGGGGCGTGCTGGGGTCATAAAACTTGCACTGGATCGCCCAGTAGTTGCCCGTGTTTTTTTCGAGGGCCACCAGGTCGATGCCGGTGTTGTCCTCTTTCCAGCGCCCCGGCCACTCGTTCCACATCCACACGGTGTCCAGCCGGTTGGCGTACTGCGGATCGGTGCGCAGGAACTGCGCCATCATCTTCTCAAAGAGCTTGCCCTTCTGAAGCTGGTCTTGGGAGAGGCTGCGGAATTGATCAAGGATGGTGTGGATAGTGGTCATGCGAACCTGCGGCGGATTTGTGTGTCTCTATCTGCAGCGGTTTGAGCGCGCTTGCGGATAAATAGTTATCAAGCTGACATCCAAAAAAGCGATTGTGGATTGTCATGGATTGCCGTATTTGCGAATCAGTAATTCGCGCACCACATCGGCCATTTTCACGCCCTCCACAGCGCACGCGGCCTTCACCTTGCGGTGAAGCGCTTCTGGAATGTCGATCGTCAAGCGTTTCATTGCGCCCGCAACGGCGTGCGAGGTGACCTTGGCTGGAGCGCTCACCCAGTCATCGGCCTGGCGGGCGCTGGGGCGGGGGGCGATGGACACTTTTTTACTCATGATGGTCTCCAGAAATACAGAAAGGCAGATTTACGGTCGCGCGTAATTCTGCATGATCTCTTCGCGCAGCGCCTCGATCTCGCTGGCGGCTGGGCCGTCCGGTTCGACCTCGTAAACGGCCAAACCCTGCGCGGCCGATTCTGCAAACATGATTCGCTGGCAGATGGCGGCACCGAGCGCAGGCGGGCTGTAGGTTGCAAGGGCGTCGCGCACGTCTCGCCCAAGCGCCGTATTTACGATTTTACGATTCACCACAAATGCGGCTTGTAGACCGGGCTTGAAGATTCGAGCCTCGTCCAACAGCTTCACAACCTCATCAGCGGCCCACACGTCATAAGGCGATGGCTGCACCGGGATCAATACCAAGTCTGCGGCCATGATCGCCGATCTGGCCAGGTCTGCAACGCGGGGCGGGCCGTCAATGATGATGTAGTCGTACCCTTGCCCTAACTGGCCTAGGTCGCGGTGCAGCGTGGGTTTGGGCAGGCCAGCCACGGGGAACAGAGGTTCGGACTGGCGCGCAGCGGCCCAGTCCAGGGCCGAGCCCTGCGGGTCGGCGTCGATCAGCAACACGCGCGATCCAGCCCGGGACAGACTGGCGGCCAGGTTGACGGCCAGGGTGGTTTTGCCGACGCCGCCTTTCTGGTTCAGTATGGCGATTTTCATTTTTATCTCTAAGTGCGGATTTACAGAAATGAAGGCCAGAGAATGCCCCGCCGGAGCCCGGGCGGTGTCGATCAATAACGACGGCGCAGCCACAAGACCGTGCGGACGGCAGCGGCCACTGCTGCGGTCAGGGTGAGTGTCCAAAATGGGAAAAGATTCACGGCGACGACCCAGACGATGGCTGCGCCGCCGAGGGTCAGCCAAATTGGCAGGTTGTCGGGCTGTGGCTGTTGCTGGTTGTTGGTTGGCATAGTGATGTCCTTCCGGGGCTGTAGAACTATGGAGTGTGCCCCTGCATGTATTCAGCACATTGCGAAATGCCCCGGCTTTACGCCGGGGCCTGCGGATCACGCCTTCATCTCTTCGGCGCGGATCTCAACCGCGTGCGCCGCAATTTCAAGCGCCTCGCGTGCCGCGATTCGATCTGCGGCACGCAGACTGAGGCCTGCGTGGCAGTCTCCGTGCCAGTCCCTAAACGCCATCTCGCACGCCTGATCGGGGACATCCCTGGCGAAATACGCATCGCCGACGAGCACGAATTCGTCGGCGCCATTGAGATACAGCCGATAGCCATACTCCCCGGCCGCAACCGCGGCCGCAGTTTCTGAGTCAGACAGATCATCCATTAATTCGCCGAGCAGTCGCTCGAAGATTTCAGATTTCATGAATTTTTTCCTTTCGTGGGTCAGGCTTCCTCGAACTCGAACTCGAACACGCGCTCGATTTCTACGGGGTCGATGTGGCGGCGCTCGATCCAGGCGCGGGCCTCAGCCTCATCAAGCGCCTGAATATCCGCGCCGCAGCTCGTGCCACCACTGAGATTGTCTGCCCCCCACGGGGCGACAAACCCCTTGCCCAGCAGGAAAAACCGGCCATGCGGGGTTTTGTAAAGAACCTCCCGCACAGTGTCGAAATCGTCACCCAGGCGTCCCGGGCTTCGATAGGAAGCAATTTCCGTCGCGGTGCTGGTGTCATAAATGCGCTGATTGATGATCTTTTTCATGGCTTCGCCGTTCGAATAAAGCGCCGCTGAACCGCGCGGCCCGGTTGGGCTCTATTATACAGAAATACAGATTTCTGTCAATGCGCTTTTACGGAAATGAAGAAGGATGCCTCAATCTTCATCAGGAAGCATCACAGTGATGCAGGGGCGCCCGTTGTCGTCCGGGCCGACGATGAATTTCAGATGCACCAGGCGGGGCCTGACGCCCCGGCCTTCGCGCGGGGTGCGCAGCAGCTCGACATACATGGGATGCGCTGGGCTGGCTTGCAGGCCGTGGCGGGCTGCACGCAGGACAACACGCGAGAGCATCCAGCACACATCCCAGAGCCTGCCGCTCTCACTCTGCCCGGTGTAGCCCTTGCGGCTCTCGGTTTGGTCTGTCCACTCCACACAATCGGCCCAGGCTGCGGCGGTCATCGCCACAGGCCAAACAATGCCCGCCTCGCGGGCGGTGGTGGATATGTCGATCAGCACGCCGGCTTCGATGGCCTGAGCGCGGGTGTAGGTGTAGATCGGCCCGCCAAAGATTTCGCGCATGGCGTCGGTCATGGTGATTTGCATGGTGGTTGCTCCTGGAAGTGACTTCTGGGATTGGCCCGGCCATCGAGCCGGGCGGGGTTGGTTCAATCGACGATCTGCACGGGGAACAGGCCGATGCCGTGCGGGCTGTGGCGCATCACAAAGCGCCCCGTTTTGCGGCTTGAAATCTTGTAATCGCGCGGTGTTGCCTTCCATTCGGCACGGGTCATCAGCACCAGTTTTGGCTCGCCTTGCGCCCCCTCGCTTTGAAGTGAGGGGAGGCTCATCGTGGGTGCGGCAGAGTTCGTGAGCTGAGCCGGTGCGGTGCGGGGGGTATAGGTTTGGTGGCGCATGGTTGTTCTCCTGGGGGACTTCGTTTCGCTCATCAGATCGGGTGTGGCTCTGTGCGCTGACAAGACACGCCCCGGGCCGGGGCAAGGGGCCGCGCAGAGGCCGCAGTCCCGACTTGTCCGTGCTTTTCGGACATGACGGGAATCGGGCGAGCACGGCGGCGCAGCCTTTACCCTTGCCCCGGCCCGGGGTGGGGCTAGACTGCGCACGCCTTGAGCCATGCCCATCTGTTGCGCGAAACGCCCAGGAGAACGCGCCACCAAACCGACCGCGCCGCCCCCGGCTCAGAACGCGAACGAAGCCGCACTAGCGGGCCGTAGGCCCGTATTCCTCGCCCGCTTGCGGGCGCTGCATGGTCTTGTGCTCCCGCTTGCGGGGTGACTTTGGCGCTGGTGCGCTTGCGCACGGGCGCGGGGTGGCGCGCTCCCGCTTGCGGGTGCGGTGCAGTTGGGTGAGGATGGAAGCCCGGCAGGGCCGAGACCGCAGGGCTCGGGGCGCAGCCCGACAGCCGTGCCCGCAGGGCCACCCCCGGCTAGATTTGCGGGTGCACTGTTTGCAGCGCAGCAGCCATGACAGCCCGGCCATCGCCCACAAAATCAGCACGCCGACCCACGCCCTCGCAAACCCTTGCCAGACAAGGAATCCACGGCTCAGCCACCCCCGCCTTACCCACAGAATCTGTGGACAACCTAACGGCGACGGTCGCATCACCGAACCCGCCGCCTACCAGCGGCTCCCGAAGCTCCATGCCCCACGGCTACCGCCGTTCCCGAACATAGCCAGCAAGGCCCCAAACAAACCCGCCACGGCCACTACTCCACGATCTCCCAAATCCCATCAATCACACGATCTGCGAGCCGCCCATTCACAGGCAAAGACGCGCCAGAAGACAAACTCCGCATCGAGGCTCCAGCAAGCTCCACGACATACACCTCGTCGCTCGCGACATGCCGAACCCGCTGTGCATGACGCAGCCGCTCCAACATCAAGCGTGACGCCTGCTCAGCCTGCAACGCCGCATCATCCTGCCGCCGCATCTCAATGACGCGCCCGAAGTCCAGATCACGTGAGGCCATCGACCGAAGATAAGCAAACGCATCCCGTGCAGATTTCCCATCGAGATGCCGCCGCAGCGCCTCGGCCGCCACGCCCAGCCGCTTCCCAGCCGCGCTGTAGATCCCCATCAACCCGAAGACCTGGCCATGAGAAAGCCCGAGCTTGCCAAGCCAGGCCACGTCAGGGGGCAACGCCCCCGACTTGGCCTTGGGCTTGTCAGCCTTGGACTTATCCACAGGAGCCCCGCCCCCGGCGGGCTGTCCTTGTAAAAGCTGATCTTGTTTGCCCTTCGAAGAAGGGTTAACTTCTTTACAGAAGCCGTCTGCCAATTTGGCAGACCGTGCCTCAGAAGAAAGACCAAGGATGCGCAGCGCCAAATCGGTCAGGACCACACGGGCAGAATGAAATCGCCCCGATCGGTTGCGCCGATCTTGCTCCAGCACCTCAACCCAGCCCGCCGCAGCGAGTTCATCGAGGGCCCGATACACAGTGCGCTCGCCCAGCCCAACGGCCGAAGCAATCGACGCCTTGAAAGCCCACACAACCCGCGCAGCGCGATAGGCCGCCCGCGCAGGCGCATGCAGGATCACATAGGAGAGCACCGAGCGTGCTGACGCAGAAAACCCAGCCCACGGCGCATCCGGCTGGCAACCCGCCACCACGGCGCAGGCCGCCACGGCCAATTTATGAGGGAGTTTGAAATTCGGGAGAACAGAAGGCTCATTGCGAGCCTCGATTGCTGAATCCATCACGGTGCTGCTCCTGACTGAGGATGTCGCACCGCCTTCCCGACGCCAATCGGGAGGGCGGAACCTGGCGGGGTTGGCGTACCGGGTCAGGGACCGGCGAGCCTTGCGGCTCCCCCACCAGGCCCGCCCAAAAAGAGCAAACCTGATTGCGCAAAAAACAAAGGCCGCGTGTCTGATGACGGCGCGGCCTGCTGCTTGCGCCTGACCCGGGACGCCAATCCCGTACTGCTTTACTTCTTCTCACCCCTGCGCACAGGGGAACAACGAACGACTGCATGCGCTTGCGTTTCTCCACGACTTCTCACCCCTGCGCACAGGGGTACAACGGGATGGCTACGCAAAAGCCCGACCAGCATGACTTTTCACCCCTGCGCACAGGGGTACAACTCTTTCAGCATAATGTTACATCACGCGGGAGCCCTGTCAAGCCGGATCATCACCCGGCGCGGTAGGCCGCAACCGATCTGCCCAGCGCTCCCGAATCACAGCCGACGGCGCACCATCAGCGCCCAGCGATTCCAAAAAATCCACTTCCACCCGCAACACTTCGCGCACGTCATCAGGCAGGGAAAGCAACACCCGCAGGACGGCCAAGGGGTAAGGCTCGCCTCGCTTGCACTCGATGACATGCCCGCGCAGCCTGAGAATCCGACCCGCCAACACCAGGCGGAACGCAGCGCGGGGATTCATCGACTGAATCTCCGCCTCAGCTCTGCCCGAACGTTCCTCAGAGCCCTCCAATCCGATGCGGTGGCCGACACGATCACCGAGCCTCGCGGCGTTGAAATGCACCAGTGCCCGCCCGGCAACAGCCGGGCGCGTGCTGCAGGGAACTCCCGCAGCAACTGGCGCAGAGGTTTTTTCATGCCGCGCATGAGACATCCTCTCTACCTTGCACCTTAGCCTGAGCAAGGGCAAGCGCAGCGGCAATGACCCGCTCAGGCTTGCAGCCACCAACGCACCGCAGGTCATATCTCCCCTCGCAAAGTCTCACCTCAAGCGACGCAGAAGAGGCTCCCAGGTGCGCCGGGCATTTCATCAGCCAATGCCCGCTATCAATTGCCTCGGCCGCATGCATCAAGGCCAGCAAAGCAAAGCCATCATCAGTCCTCATCATCATGTCATTCCCCCAATGAAGGCCGATCCCGAGCTGCGCGCAGTGATCTCTCACGCTCCTGCCGCTCAATCAGCTCTACATGCCGCTTGCAGTCCTGGTGGATTTGTTCAAGCCGACGGGCCACCATGCGCGATGTCATCTGCTTGTTTTTCGCAGCCAGCAGCTCATCACTCCATGACCCGACAAGCGTGAAAAACCAACCCCAATGAGCGGCGTTTCGCTTGTCGATCCTCTGGTTCTCTATGTACTCGTCCGCCACGACCGTGCCGAACGCGGGATCGGCATCTGGACAAAGCGCCAAGAATCCAGCGGCAAGAATCTCGGTCAATTCAAGCTCCCGGCCATCTCCAACCAAGAGCACGTCCTGGCTCCAAAGCGGATCAATCGGTTCACCTTGCATAACTTTCTCCTTCTAGGTTTGATCAGTTACAGGGGCAACACCCGCGCTTTGCCGTCGCGCCCGGCAAGGACCTGCACGCGCTCGCCCACGGCGAGCTGCACATCAGCCGCCTGGGTGATGGCAAGAACCTGGCCGCCGTCGAGGCGAACGGTCACCAGTAGCCCGGATTCCTTGGCGGATGCACCTTCCAGAGCCTGGCCACCCATCAAACCGGCCAAGGCCCCTGCGATGGTGGCGAGCTTCTGGCCATTGCCAGAGCCGATCTGATGGCCGATCGCGCCGCCCACCAGGGCGCCGCCGATCGCACCGATGCCAGAGCCTTGCGCGGCGATTTCGACGGACCGCACTGCGAGCACGACGCCGAGCTGCACGGTCTGCACGCTCTGCGCCCCAGAGACGGTGTAGCCCTGGGCGCTGGCCTGCGGAACACCTGTGCCCATCATCGGGTTCGTGGCGCATCCGCCGAGCGCCAGCAAGGCGGCGCAGGTTATGGATAGAGAAGTAACTTTCAGGGATTGTGTGGTGTTCATGGTTTTTCCTTTCAGCGCTTATGCATTCACGAGAAGATCGGCTTGAGGATCGTTGCCGCGCAGATCGATCCAGGGACCAACCGCCCCCGCATCTCTCAGCCTGAAAAAGGTCTGCGCAATGGACACCAGCGAAGCCCTGATCTGGTCAATCCGGCATAGAAACCACTCCCGCTCGGTCAGCAAGCCGCTCAGCTCGCATCGAGTTTCCAGTACCTTCACCCGTGCATCCTTCGCGCCGTCGCGGGGGCACAGCACATAGATGTCCCCGACGATCTTTGGCACAGTCAAGGCGAATTCCACCGCGTTATTCACTTCCCTTACTTCCAAGAGCTGTATTTCCATGATGTTCCTTTTGAGGTTGCGCGGGGGCGCTGCGCCCCCGCTACTGCTATTCACACAGATGCGAAATCACCAGAGGGGATTGCAGTGGATGGCTCAGAAACTCAGGCCATAGCTCAGGCCCAGCACATCCTGAGACGGCAGAGCGCCATCGTGGATGTGCTGGTAGTTCACCCGCACGCTGCCGCCGTCGATCTGGCCAAGCTGCACGCCGACGCCTGCGGCGGCATAGGTGCCGCCCAGCAGGCCGGTGGAGCGGCCAAGCTTGAGCGTGCTGTCCAATGCCACTCCCGCAGTGACCTGGCGGCGGGCGCGAAGCACACCCGCCCAGTGATTGGCGGTGTAACCCGCATCGCGCGTGCGTCCGGCCTCTGCTCCGGCTTCGAGCTTCCAGACGTGCCGCCCAGCGATGCGATACAGCCCTACACCGATCGATTGCCGCTGCAATCCGCCGGATTGCAGGCCCTGATCGAGATCGGCATGCACGGCGAGCGGCAGCCACGCTGGATCAGTGGCGTAGGCCACGCCGCGCAGGGTCAGCAGGGTTTGATCGCCGACGCCAGCCCCGATGTGCTCTACGGCCGTGCCGGCGGACACATCGATCTGCGCGGCCTGCGCTGCGCCTGCAGAGAGGGCGAGCAGTGCTGCGGCAATGAGGGTGTGGAGAGGTTTTTTCATGGATATTCCTTCTGAGGTTGTGCGAGGGCGATGCGCCCCCGCTACTGCTATTCACACAGATGCGAAATCACCAGCCGATCGAGGCGCCGACCTTGACCATGGCCGCTCCGCTGCCCCCGTTGAAGCCCACTCCCGCCGACCAGTAAGCCGGGTGGTCGTGGTACTCGAAGGCGTGGGCGAAGGACACGCCCATGGCGCTGGCCGATCCGACCCCGGCGACGCCGGCGGTCAGGCTGTAGCCCAAGGGGCCAAAGCGCGGCGGTGTGCTGACAGCCGCGGCCATGGCCGCCACGGAATCTGCATGCGCGTTGGCCTGAGACAGGATGCCGTTGGTGGCTTGATTGACCATCCCCGCAACCTGACCAACAGTCGCGGCATCACTGGGCGCGCTCCCCGGGGCGACATTGGTGATCTGGCGTTGCAGGCCGGTGGCGGCATCGCCCACGGACACAGAGGCCGGGCGATTGGCAACGGATTGCGCACCGAGGGCCACGGAGTTACTTCCGTTCGCGGTGGCGGCATAGCCGAGCGCAACCGAGTTCGCGCCTGCGGCGTTGGCCTGATAGCCGATGGCAGTGGCCGGGTCAGCATTGGCGCGTGCGCCAAAGCCGATGGCCACAGCGCCGGTGGTCATGCCGTCATTGCTTGTGGGCGCTGTGATGGTCGCCCCCTGGCCGATGGCCAGGCTGCCGGCATAGCCTGCCGATGCGCCGTCGCCCTGGGCGACAGCGCCGGCGGCTGCCGTGGTGTTCGCCCCGCAGACGATGCCGCCCTGGCCGTTGTATTTGCACAGGCCCGATGCGGTGGCGTTGTTGATGATGCTTTGCAGCGCCTGGATTTGTTGGGTGGTGTAGGTGTTGGCCGTGGTGACCGCTCCCGCTGCTGCGGCCTGCACCTGGCCGACGTTGGCCGCATCGGTCGCGGCCTGGCCAGCGGCGACGTTTTGCACCAGAGTTCCCGTGCCGCCGTTGCTGTTCAGGCCAAGTGCGCCCGGCGCCGTGTACTGCGCCGAGTTGCTGGCAACGGTCAAGGCTTGCCCTGCCGTGCTCTGCGCGGTAGTCGCAGTGGTTTGCGCCGCTGCGGCCGCGCTGCCCGCGCTCTGCGCGGTGGCCTGGGCGCTAGTCGCGGTCTGTTGAGCGGTAGTGGCCGTGGTCTGCGCCGCCGAGGCCGCTGTGGCGGCTTGGCTGGCGAGCTGATTGACGGTGTAGAGCTGGCCGCCGTTGACCGCATCGAGTGATCCGGTAGCCACTGCGCCACTGCCTACGTTCGCGAGCGTTACAGGACCGCCGTTGGTCTGCCCACTGGTCGCCCCAACCAGGGTGGCGGTATTGCTGGGCGTGCTCTGGGGCGTGCCGGTGCTGCTGGTGTACTGCGCGGCCCCGGCGCTGCTGCTCACCCCGGCGATGGCCGCATTGAGCTGATTGACATTGACGGCGCTGGTCCCGGTCGTGCCCGCAGACACATTGATGATTTCTCGTGTCTGCGTGCTGCTGCCGACACTCACCACATTGGCTGCACCGCCGTCGGTGCTGGCGTAACCCAGCGCGACAGAATTGATGCCTGTCGAAGTCGCGGCACTGCCGATGGCTGTGCCGTTGTAGTTAGCCGACCCCACGCCGGGCTTGTAGCTGGCCTGCGCGCCCTGCCCGACTGCGACGGAATTGGTGCCTGACGCAAACGATCCTTGGCCGATGGCAGTGGTGTTGTTTCCTCCCGCGCTCGCGCCTGCGCCCATGGCGGTGCCAGATGGCGCCGCCACGGTTGCTCCTGCGCCGACCGCCGTGCTGTAGCTGCCACTGGTGGTTGCCTGATAGCCAAGGGCAGTTGTATTGGCACCGCTGGCTGCACTGGCTTGACCACCCAGCGCGGTTGCACCGGTGCCGAAGGCGCCCGCCCCCGCTCCGACGGCTGTCTGATATTGGCTGACGACATTTGTGGTGGCACCATTGCCGCTGGCCAGGTTGTTATTCGTGGTGTCCTGTTGGGTCACCCCGCCGGTTGCGCCGCTTGTTGTGCCCCCTGTCACAGCCCATGCCGGAGCGCTGGCCAGCATGGCGAGGGAGAGGATGGAGAGTCTGATTCTGGTGTTCATGGATATTCCTTCGAGGGCATGCCGGGAAGTCCCCGGCATGTGTATTCATACGGGGGCGAAATCAGAGCGGGGCGACCAGTTGCAGGCCCACGAACCCGGAACCCGATTGGGTGTTCGGCACGGCCAGCAGGTTGAGCCCGAACCCATTCGTCATGCGCAGGCGCAGCACGGCGCCGGCGGCGAGCGGTTCGGTAGGAACCTCGGGGCGGCGATAGCCTGAGACCAGGCCAGCGGCGAGGCCAGCGCTGGCCTTCAATCCGACGGGCAGATCAAGGTGCAGGGGCGTCCAGATGCCTAGCGCATAGGCGGTTTCGCGGCGGTAGCTGTTGCGGTAGAACCCGCCTGCGGCGCTCCAGTCAGGGCTGAACTGGTACTCGATACCCAGACCAGGGTTGTCCTGGTTGAGCTGGCGGCGAGCCCATGCTTCGGTGTGGACACTGGTGACATTGATGTCAAGTGACCAGGGCGACTGCGGGGTGTCGGCGGCGTGGGCGGTGGTGAGCGTAAAGGCCAGGAGAAGGCCGGTGGTGACGGTCTTGAGCGGGTGCATGCAAGTGCTCCGAAGAGTTGGTCTTGCATGTATTCACTCGGGTGCGAAATCGGCACGAGGTGCGGCCGGTGGGCAAGTGAGCAACCTTGGCTTGCGCGTCACTTGTCCATGTGCTTATTTGCGGATTTCTGTATTTACGATGATCAGAAAAATCCCCGCCGAAGCGGGGTGTGGTGCGACTGGCGTCTAGTGTCTGCTGCGAAGCCAGCGAACCGCGCTGACGGCGGCGACCACCGCGACGGTGCCGGAGAGGGCCCAATATGTGGCGAAATTCAGCGCGGTGATATACGCGAGTGCCGCGACGCCTGCAGCGATCCAGAGTGACAAAGGGGCTTCGTGCTGCTGAGTGTGAAGGTTCTGGTGCATGTCGATCTCCTGATGCCGGTGCGCCGGCGCGGTGGGCGGGTTGCCCTCGTAAAACGAGCTTTCGTGGGGCCGGTTTTGAGCGGCGGCAGGCGTGCCCGAGGTGGGGCCTTCGGGGCGGGAGGGATAAATGGGGTCGCGCGAAGCGCGGGGGCCCCTGTTTATGCTCACGACCCGCCACAGCGGGCACGGCTTCCGCAAGCGCTTGGGCACCGGGAAAGTCGGGGCAACCTGCACACCGCGCTTGCCCGCTGAGGAGATATGCATCAGGGCTCACCGGGCGCAAAGACGCGTTCGCCGGGAAGCCGGCTGCGGAACATACAAGAGGAGTATGTATAGTTCGCGCATGGATGATCCCCAGCCAGTCGACTCCTTGGTATTGAAGGAGCTAGAGCCATGAGCAAGCAACGATTTGCCAGCGTCTGGGATGCCATCGAGGACACCCCGGAAGAGGCGGAAAACATGAAGCTGCGCTCCGTTCTGATGACGGCGCTCAAGAACCATATTGTTCAGACTGACATGAGCCAGGCACAAGCGGCCAAGCTTCTTGGCGTGACGCAGCCGCGCGTCTCCGATCTCATGCGCGGCAAGATCGATCTGTTTGGCCTCGAGGCGCTGGTGAAGATGGCGTCGTCGGCGGGTCTTGTGATCGAAATGCAGGTCCACAAAGCAGCCTGAAATATCCAAACCCGCCTTTTCCGGTGCGTGGTGCACGGCGTGCGGCTGGGGATGCGGCGGTAGGGG
>JAGWRX010000013.1 GCA_028876395.1 Acidobacteriota bacterium | reverse complement strand
GAATATTTCAGAAGATTTGTTAGCAACCGACAGACGAAAATAGAATTGCAATGGTCTGCCTTGCTCACCAAGTTCAACTTTTCGCCAATCAACCCAGGCCATTGGCTCGATGGCTCTTTAGAACCTCCGCTCGCAAAACCCACCAACTCCGAACGATTCGCTTGCCGAAGGTACTCCACACAAGCCCCTTACGTAACAACGGGCACCAAATTTGATGCATCCACTTCTACGGCCACGGACTGGGCAAGCATGTTGACAGAGAGAACCATACGGTACATGTTCTTCTGGCGGACCAGAACCCCTTCAACGCCCTCCATCGATCCACTCTTAACTCGGACCCGTGTGCCGCACTTAAGAAACGGATGCGGTTCTACTCGAAAATTTCCTTCTACGGTCCTTCGAATTGCCTCGATTTCCGCCTCGGGGATGGCCGCAGCGTGTTCGCCGTGATAAAGAATCATATGGACCCCCGGGGTCGTTACGATCTGCAAACGGCGATTGCCCCCTCCGCGAACAAAGACATAGCACGGGAACAGCGGTAGAGTAAGCACCTTGTACCTGTCTTTCCAACGGCGCCTCGACTCATAGAGCGGCAGAAAGACCTCAAGGCCCTTCCAGGACAGCATGTCAGCGACAGTCTTCTCATGTTGATGACGGGTGTAAACAGCCCACCACTCTGGGCGTGAATCTGAATCCTTCTCAACGTGGACGGGATTTGACTCTTGCATTCCTCTCCTCAACTAACCGGACGCAAGCCCTCTTCGATTGAGCGGTGATGAAATATGGCATAGCTTCGCCCTGTGACTTACAGTACCATCTTTAGCCCTTTCGTGCATACTGCTCACAGCGGATCACTTTTCGTGTGCCGTTGCTGCGGGCGCATGCATCGCTCTCACATGGCCAAACGCCCGGCACGCTCCCAATTGTTCGCGACGAATCCTGCAAACTGCACATACGCCAGCTCTTCACACTTCCTCGTGCGCTGACTCAAGGGCGCACGAGCCGTGAATGGGTAATCGTCGCCGCCATGATTGCCGCGCCAAACACGCCAGGGATCACCGATGAGCGAACAATCATCCCTCTCCCTACGACTCTCGCGCTTTTCTCTCCAACGGATTTGCCAGGGAGGATAAAGTTGAGCTCGATCTGGGTGTCGGGCTCCACCAACTGCTCTCCCTGGAAAAGCAACCCTGAAGCGCTAATGTTCTCAACGACTCCTTCACGCCAACTTCTCTGACCGCGGATGCGATAACGCATTACGGCTTGAATTGGAAATCTTTGGGCACGGGGGACCTTCATCACCATCTCACTCGATCTCTGGAGACTTTCCATCGCAGTCCTTCACTTCGGTCAACTTTTCCTGATGATTCGCATCATCCAATCCTCACGTTGCCCGATTCACAATGTTTCGACGTGCACCTTTTACGGCCGAGGTTTTACGTTACCGCAGACCATGTGAGGCCACAATGGGCAGATGGTGCTATATCAGGGGTTGGAGGTGCTATGCATATGGCACCGTCTGGTGCCACGCCCGAGGCCATGCGCTTCGCTCTCCCGGGCTTAAACTACTGCATAATAAATACCTTAGAAAGATGCCCCCCTGTGTCAGGAGGGCCGGCACTTGCCTCCAGGCGTTTGACACGTCTCACGATGGGCATTCCAGCCGGATATCGCACTCCGGTCTTTCGATGCCCATGTCCCATCCTGGGGACGCAAGCCGCATGGGGCCCATCGCGAGTGCCTACAGGCATTCGCCTGAAGGCGCCACGGACCGGATACAGCAAACAATTTCGAATGTATGGATTCTTGACAGCGCGAAATGGCAGAGGAGTTCACGTCCACGAGGATGTGCGCGAACTAAAGATTGCAGCGCCCGGAACCCCCAACGACTCGCCTACAGCTTCTGGAAGAGACTCCCTGATCCGAGCTGAGAGATCACGTCTTCGAGCGCAGTCTGCTGCGTTTCAGCAAGTGAAAGCTGTGTGGAAATCTGCGGGAGATCGGCCTGCATAAGGTTGGTTTGAGCAGTGGTGAGCTGCATCTTCTCGCTTGTGATTGCGTCGGATGTCGCAGTGAGCCGGGTGAGCGAGTTGTCGAGCGTAACCCGTTGCTGCGATACGTAGTTGAGAGCTGCGTTCAAGGCCTCGGTATCCACCGCCGAGGTGCCCCCGCTTGCGCCAGTGGCATAGTCAGCCACCAGTTTATTCAAGGCTCCAAACACACTGTTTGTTCCGCTGGCGGTAAAAATCTGGTCGCCTGGCAAATTCAACTGGATTGTCTGGCCATCCGGTGTATGCAGGAGGTTCACGTTCGAGTCGCCGTTATACGCGGTGGTGGCCGGCGTAGTCAGGTTCGATGTGGTAAATGGAGCAGTTGACGTCTGGCTCCCGGCAAAGATGTACTGGCCCTGATAGCTTGTGTTCGCCAGCGACGTTACATCATCGCGGATTCCAGCCAGCTGATTCGAGATGGCTTTGAGCTGACTGGAATTGAGTGTACCGTTATTCGCTCCCGTGGCAAGCGAAACGGCCTGCGTAAGCTGTGAAACAACACTTCCCAGCGCCGAGTCGGCCACCTGAAGTTGTCCCTGAACAAGGCTTGCGGATTGCGTGAAGGAGTCATCCCTCTGAATCTGGTTCAAGAGCAGCACGTTCTCACCTGAAGCCACCGGATCCTGGCTCAATGAATTGACGCGAACACCGCTCGATAATTCACCCGTCAACTGCTGCTCGGTCGACTGGGTCTGATCGAGTGACGTCACCAGGTTTGAGACATAATAGGGATCTACCCGCACCGCTTCTTACCATCCTTTCCTACGATCAAGCCGGCCCATCGCACGTACCGGACCCATCACTCAGTGCTATGAAACCGCTGTCTGAACACCCAGGTTCAACGCCGAAGCCATTACAGTATTCAGAATTGTGAACACCTCGGACGCGGCCTGATAGCTGCGCTCGAATTGCTGCAAAGATGAAGCCTCATCGTTCAGATTAACGCTCGAAAGCGCGTCGCGCTGCGTCTGCAACTGCGTTGCCGAAGCGCTTTGCGCGGTATTCTCGGTCTGCACTTCAGAAACTGTCGACCCGAGCTCGCTGACAAACTGCGCGTAATAGTTTGTCGGCGTCTGGCCGCTTACAATTGTCTGGTTGGCCAGATCCGCCATGGCGGCAGCGTTGGAATTATCGCCGGTTCCCGCTCCCAGCGCTGCGGCAGCGATGTGGCTGGGGTCCGTCATGGCCAAGCTCATCATTGCTGCACTGCCCGCAACCTGAATAGGCTGATTGAAAATGTTTCCGGCGCCGCCATTATCCCCGGCCAGATCCGTCCCCATGTTGTTTTGAGAATTGACGGCGGTAGCGACACCGTAAGCCAGCTGATCAAGCGACGACAACACATTGGGAATATCCTGATCGCGCGCCGTCAGGTAGCCACCTAGTTTCCCTCCCCCACGGGCCAACTCCGAGGTTATATCGGTCGTCCCCGCGAAGAAGTGCGTCACCCCGCTCACCTCGCCGGTGGTCAGCTGGTAACTCGACCCTTCAGATACCAGTAACTGGCCCGATGTCGTTGTGAGCGAAAGCCCGTTTTGCTCGGTTGTAACCTGGTTGATGCCAATCAGCTCAGAAAGCTGGGAAATATCCTGTTGCCTCTGATCCTGGAGCGTGCCCGGATCGCTGTTGGGCGACGCGGACTGAATTTCCTTGTTCAGTTGGGCTATCGCGCTGGTCAGCGCATTCACCTGGCTCGTAACCCCCGCCGCCTCCTGGTCCAATGCCGAACGCTGCGCACTCAAGCTCGCCGACGCATTGGACACGTCACCCGCCAGCTTTGACGCCGTCGAGAGTACCTGCTGACGAAGAGCGTTATTTGTCGGATTGGCCTCCAGCGACGAGAAAGAGCCGAAGAAACTGGTCAGGTCACTGCCAATATCCCCTGCTGTTGAACTCGCCGAGCCGGGATCCGGCGTGAAGAGCGCCTGCAGCGTGTTCAGCGCCGTCAACCGCGCGCCCGAGCCCGAAGCGAGTTGCCGCTGCTGCACAAGCCTCTGTTCTAAAACCCTATCCCGTACTGAAGTCGCTCCGGTCTCCGTAACGCCCGCTCCATACGGCATGCCATTGATCTCAATGGGAGCGTTCTCCTGCCAGTTGGGGATCTCGCGCGTATAGCCTGTTGTATTGGCGTTCGCTACATTGTTGGCAACAATGCTAAGTGCCGACTGATCAACTTCGAGAGTCTGCGAGATAAGGTCCAGCGCGGAGTTAATTGTTGCCATGTCCTCTCTCCGTCAACTTCCATTTCCGGTCAGGCCAGGCCCATACTCCAGGGTGCCAGCGCGCAGTTTCCCCATGCGATTCATCAGGCTTATGTTGGCACGTGTCGCCTCCATCACACGCGCGAATACCGCCATCGCACGGGCGGCTTCCCTGGCCTCCCGTGCGCGCGCGGCACGCTCAACTGCATTGTCAGCGGTCAGGCAGCGGTTGAGCGCATGGCAGGAAAACGCCAACTCTTCAAGCCGTTCGGCATCCAGCCGAGACAGCGCTTGGGAAGCCTCCTCCACCACTTCCTTCAACTCCGGCCGCACCCGGATCTCTTCTATGTGCTGCATTCGCCGTTTTCCTTTCGCTCGCCGCCGCAGCCGCAACGTACTTCACTACGCATTGCAGCAGAATCCTGTTGCACGCTGGCGTTGTGATGCAATTCGAATCATTTCCTGCCGTTCTTTGCCGCGTATCGCGGAATGCCTCGATTGCCCGCGGCCTATCCGCCGCCGAGCATGGAGTCAACCACCTTCCCGGCCACATCCGACGCAGGCACGCTGTAAGTCCCCGCGGCAAGCGCAGCCTGCACCGCTGCAACCTTGTCCGCGCGCACACCGGACTCTGCAACCGTCTGGGAGACTTCCGCGCCCGCGCTGCTCAGCGTGGCATGATCGCCTCCCAGCGGCTTGGAACCTGCAGCCGGCCCGCTTTTTGCTTTCTGCTCCTGGGCCGGAGCCGTCGAAGTGACACCTAGAAGCGTTTTCAGCCCTTCAACACCGTTGCGAATGTCCATGCACATCTCTCCATGCTCGCTATATCGGCGCTGCCGCTCATCACTCTAGTCATTCAAGCTCCCTGAGCATATTATTTCGGTGCAAATCTCCGGTATCCTTCGGCAGCTGGCTGTGATTCCCCGAATGGGAAAGATCCCGCACGATCCTGCTGGCAATGCCCAGGCCTCCCTGCTCACTCAATGCGCGCCCCAGGGCCTCGGTAGCAAATTCTCCCAGCACTCCGCCCGCGCTTGCGCCAGAGTCTTCTTCATCTCCGGTGAGCCCATCGGAAGCAGCCATCGGCTTCAGCAATTCCTTCATCAATTGCGCTTCGAACTCATGCGCCGCGCGAACCAGGCGCGGCTGCGTCGGCGTCGCGCTCTGATTCGCAACAGCCAATGTCGCGGTCCAGGTCACCTGCGTCACAACACCTCCAGGTCGGCTTCCAGCGCGCCGGCCGCCTTCATCGCCTGCAAGATCGAGATCACATCCCGCGCACCCGCACCGGTACGCTGCAATTCCTGCACCAGGTCTTCCACTGTGGCCCCTTCTTTCAGTTCAATGCGGTTCACTGGCCTGTCCTGGGCCTGCACCGTTGCCTGCCGCACCACCTGCGTCGTGCCTTGGGAGAACTCATTCGGCTGCGAGACCTGGGTCTCAGAAATCACATTCACTGACAATCCTCCGTGCAGAATGGAAACCGGCTGCAGGCGGACGGTGCCGCCAATCACAACCGTTCCAGTGCGCTCGTTCACCACCACACGCGCCCTTGGAAATACCTGAATCTGTACCGACTCAACCTTGTCGAGCAGGGTTGCCACGTCCTCGCTGGGAGCGGCCGCGATCTGTACCCGCCGGCTGTCCACAGCGTGCGCTCGCTTTGCTCCCAGAGCCTGGTCGATGGCCGCCGCCATCCGTTCAGCGGTATGAAAGTCAGCATCATTCAGCAGGATGTTGACCGTATGCATCTGTTTCAGATCGAAAGGTATCGCCCGCTCCACCAGGGCCCCGCCAGGGATGCGCGCCGTCGTGGGATGGTTCACCTGCTGGGAATTGCCCGCGGCCGTCACCACATAGCCGCCCAGCACAAGGGGTCCCTGGGCTTGCGCATAAATCTGGCCATCGGGTGCATAGAGCGGCGTCATCAGAAGGATGCCGCCTTCAAGCGAACGCGCATCTCCGGCCGAGGAGACGGTGATATCGATCTTTGACCCCGGCTCGCTGAAGGGAGGCAGCGTGGCCACCACGAAGACAGCCGCCATGTTCTTGACCTGCATTGTCATGGCGCTGTATGTGCCGGTCTGGGGAACGGTAATCCCCATCCTCTCCAGTGCCGAGATCAGCGTCTGCGCAGGGAAAACGGTCTGCGAGCTGTCTCCTGTGCCGCGCAATCCCACCACAAGCCCATAACCAACCAGCTGATTGTCGCGAATGCCTTCAATGGTGGCCACGTCCTTCACCCGCGCCAGCTGCGCCAATGTCGCTGTTTGGCCATAAGCGGCTGCCAGCGCAAGTGCCAGCACTGCCCAGCCCCTCACCAAGTGTGTGAAGTACCTTCTGATCCTGTTCGGTTCCGTCGCTCGCATCGCCAATCCCCGGCCTGTTCCCAGGTACCCAGTCTTTAAAACACCAGCAGCCTCTCCAGAAAGCGCACCAGCGGGTTCTGCCGGTAAGTCGAGTCGTTCACAATCCCCTTGCCCGTCACTTCCAGTTCAAGATCTGTCATGGCCGTGGAGAACACCTGGTTCTGTGCGCTCACATCCTCCGGACGCACCAGGCCCCGCAGCCGGATCAACTGCGTCTGCTGCGAAAACGTCAATTGCCGAGTGGCCTGCACCACCAGCATCCCGTTCGGCAGCACGTCCACCACCTCGGCGCCAAAGGTCGTCACGAGGCTCGAGTTGGTTGTGCTCTGGCCCTGCGCCGTCAGCCCTGAAGCAGATGTCTGGCCGAGCAGATTCTGCATGTTATTCGCTGCCTTTAGAGCACCAAACAGGGATGTCAGGCTGGAGCTGGCATTCGAGGCGCGCGTGTTCTTCACCTGTCCATCGGTCGAGGCTGCCAGACTCTCGGTCACCACAATGGAAACAACATCGTGCAGGCGAAAGGCCTTGGCGTCGGTGCCCAGCCTGACCAGCCGTCCCTCTGCGCTCCAGATCGAGCCCGGCGTGCGCACCTCGGCAGCCTGCTGCGCCCGCACCCGTTCGATATACGCGCGGAGCGATGTTTCGGGCGGCGTAGATTTGGAGGCCGTTTCCACGGCCGTTGACTTTCGCAATCGCGCGTGCGCGGGCATGCCAGGAGCCAGTGCAACCGCCAGGCACAGCGCCGCAACCCCACTGCACCACCGAATCATGGTTGCACCCAGGTTTGCGTCGCCAGCGCCGCCCGGCCCGGTGCAATCGCCACAACCCGCACCACCTTGCCGCCAATTTGCAGGCGCGCCTGCAGGCTTCCGCCCGGAGCCGCCGGCCCCAGCGCGACCGCTCCCAGCCGCACTGCAACCACCGCGGTATCCTCCTCCACAACCAGCCGATCGCCAGCGCGAATCACCGGGCGCGGGGGAGCCACAAGCGCCGACGCATCGTTCTCGTTTCCGCCAATCCGGCCGTCATCGCGCATACTGCCCGCCAATGCCAGACGGCCCGGCCCTCCGGGGTGGCTGCCATCGCGCAGCAACAGCCAGCGCGCGCCCGTGCGAGGATCGTCGATCTCGCGTATCGCCGGAGCGCGTGTATGACGGGTAGCCTCAATGTACCCGGCCGTCTGCGCACCCGCCGCGCCCCAGCATGCCGTAGACAGCTCTGCCAGCAACACGGACGAGAACCAGAAATGCGTCCGAAAGCGCCTTCGTTTCCCTCGCACGTCACCTTTCATGCATCGCCTCCCTTCTACCGCGTCATATTGTTCACTTGCGAGTACATATCGTCGGCGGCCTTGATCACCTTGGAGTTTGACTCGTAGGCTCGCTGGGCCAGAACCATCTGCACAAACTCGGTCACCACATCCACATTCGAGTTCTCCAGATAACCCTGCTGCAGCGTTCCCAGTCCTTCTGTCCCTCCGGGGTTGTCCAGCAGCGGATCACCCGAGCTGAGCGTGGCCGTGAGCAGGTTCGAACCCATGCTCTCCAGCCCTCCGGGGTTCGGGAATGTGGCCAGCTGAATCTGGCCGAGTTGCGAGGGATTCTGCTGCCCTGGCATGGTTGCGTTCACCACTCCGTACTGGGTAATGGTGACCGACGTGGCACTGGCCGGAATGGTGATGGTGGGAATCAGTGGATCGCCGTCCGTTGTGACGACGGTTCCCTGATTGTTCAAATGAAACTGTCCGGCGCGCGTGTAGGCGATGGTTCCGTCCGGCCGCTGCACCTGAAAGAACCCATTGCCCTGGATCGCCACATCGAGCGGATTGTTCGTTGCATTCAGAGAGCCCTGGGTATTAATCACTTCGGTAGCTGCCGACCGTGTGCCCAGACCGATCTGCAGACCGGCCGAGACGGTCGATTGACTTTGCGCCGCTCCCGGCGTCACCAGGTTCTGGTACACCATGTCCTGAAACTGCAAGCGCAATTGGCGGAACCCGGTGGTCGACGAGTTGGCCAGGTTGTTGGCTATCGTGTCCAGGTTCATCTGCTGTGCGCTCATGCCGCTGGCAGCCGTATACAGTGCTCGAATCATCTTTTCTCCCGTTCTCTAAAGCGCATCTGCCACTACACTCTGGGCAGATCTTCAGTGGCAAACTTGTTGAATTCGGTATGGAAGACGGTCAGCGCCTTCTGCATCATCTCGGCCTGGCGCTGCATCACAATCAGGTCCAGGGTTCCTTGCACGGCATCCTGATTGGCGGCTTCAATCGCCCCCTGGTGAACTGATGCGTCCCGTGCGATCGAGGGCATGACCCCGTCCGGCGCGCGATACCGGTTGGCCCCCTCGGGCGTCAGTTGAACTCCCGTTGGAAACGTAAAAACTCCCACCGTAGCCACGATCCCGCCGGCTATCGACAGTGCGCCGTCCGAGCCCACCGAAACCTCGCCCGGAGGCACAGGAATCAGCTTGCCTGTTGCCGAGAGAACGGGTTCACCCGCCGCGGTGACCAGCAGCCCTTTTTGCGATCGGTGAAAGCCTCCATCGCGCGTAAAGCGCGGCCCGCCGGCGGTCTGCACCTCGAAAAAGCCCTGCCCCTCAATCGCTAGGTCCAGCGGATTGCCGGTCTGCTGGATCGCACCCTGGGCCAGATTCAGCCGGTCGCCGCCCAGCAGCCCATAGTTGTTCACCGTTTGCCCCAGCTGCGAATCCAGGGCGTCCGGCCCCAGCAGCACTGAGCGGAAATACTCGCGCTCAGCGCGGTATCCCGGGGTTTGTGCATTGGCCAGATTCGCCGCAGCCGTATCCAGCGCCTGCGTGCGAGCCACCAGGCCTGTCATGGCTGCATAGTATCCACTGTCCATCGGGCTCTCCTCTCGCACCAGGAACCTTGCAGATTGGAGACCGAAAAGAGATTGAAAGGATTAGAGGGGTATCAGAATTGGACTGGCAGGCTCTCTGGAACGTCAGCCATTGGTCATATGAGCAAAAATGCGCAAAGTCAGAAATGCGCCGGCCCAGCTTCGGCTTCGGCGCATTCCCGCATTTTTCCGTATGAGAAAAGAAAAGTGGTCTACTGCAAGCTGTCGCAGACAATGGTCACGGCAAAATGGGCGTCTTCGAAATTGTAGGCATGCTCCAGCTGAAACTCCGGCGCCTGCACGTGCAGGTTGTAATCGCGCCCGGTGATAACCGCCGGAACCGACAGTCCGCAATGAGCAGCCAGATCGGGAACCTTCCCCTTCCAGGCGCCGGCAAGCATGTTGCAGATCTCGCCGATTCCATCCTTCACCGTCTCGTCGATCTGATGGAATTCCATTCCGGTCATGCGCGCGGCCACCCTCATCGCGGCGCTGGCTCCGCAGCGAAAGACGCAGGCCCCGCTCAACAGCCCGCCAAATCCCACCACTGCCGTAACCGACTCCGGCTCAGCGTTTGCCGCCATGACTGAGGCGTCCTTGGATCGTTCGCAACGCACGCCCAGCATCAGTTCAAAGACCTCTTCCACACTTGCATCCAGATTCCTGGGATCGGAAACCACATGCACGGATTCCCGCAACGATTGCGCCATCCCGCTCTCCAACTTTTCTGTGCCGTCGCCGCTCATCAGCGTGTTTTCGGCCGTCCGTACGCCATTCAACAGCATGCCCGCCCTCCCCGGTTACGCCGCAGTCAGCAGCGGCAAGACCCGCTCCTTCACCTGCTCAGCCGTGAACGGCTTGCGGATGTAACCCCGCGCCCCAGCGAGTATTGCCTGTTTCACGTGCTCCTCACTCGACTCGGTGGTAATCATCACCACGGGAACCCCGGGAGCCAGATTCTGTGCCCGGATCTGGCGCAGGAACTCCAGCCCGTCCATTGAAGGCATGTTGATGTCGGAGAGAATCAGGTCTACCTGCGCGGCCTTCAGCACCTCCAGCCCCTCGGTGCCGCTGCAGGCCTCATGCACCACCAGCGGATCAAGTCCCGCCTGGCGCAGCGCACGCTCTACAATCTTGCGCATCACCGACGAATCATCCACGATCAAGGCTCGCACTTCCCGCATGCTCCGACTCCTCTGCTGATGTGTTCATCGGCGTTTCCTTCCGGTCCTTGAGAAGGCCATTCCCCGCAAAATGCCCGGCTCGTGCCGCACTCTCTACTGCCCGCCTATTGAGCAGACAAGATCCAGCACCGAGCCGCTCTCGGGCAGCGGACCATGCTGCGGGCGCATCCACATCCTCAGCCACAGGCAGTTATGCACACCTGCCAGCCGTGACGCAATTGGCCGCGCGCGCTCCACTGCCCTGGCAAGCGCATGCGCGGCAGCCGCTCCGGAGACGGCTTCCACCAGTTCAACAGATGGAAACCTGGCCTCCAGCATCCTTGCATGCGCGGGCCGGAACAGCGACTCCTGCACCAGGCCACTCTCCACTCGCAGCCCAGTCATCCTTTCGATGGCCAGTGCCAGCACCGGGTCGAGATTCGCCTCAAAGCCCAGGTACATCAGCCTGCCCGCGGCCAGCCGCAGGGGCAGGGCCCCAAAGGCCTCCACAAACAAACGCGGCATCACGGCAGCGAGTCCCACCGCATCGTGCTTCTCCAATGACAGTACCGGGCAGCTCCACTGCAGACTGAGCGCCCGGGTCACCGTCGGCTCGCTCACTGCGCGCTGACGCACCAGCCAGTAACCCAGCCGTCCGGTCCCTGCCGCTCGCTGCGCCTTCAACGCCATGCGCAACTGGTCCTGGGTAATCCACCCCTGCCGCAGCATCAACAGACCCAGAGGAATCCGGTGGCGATGCCCCTCACCAGCACTGACCCGCCCGTCAAGTTCACGGCTCACCGCGGCCAGCATCCGTGCTGCGGTGCATTCAGCCGAGCAACTCCAGCCACCCTCGAATATGGGCGCCGAACGGCTCCGCCACAGGTGAAGCCAGCCAGAGCCGCAGCCCGGATTGGCGCAGACCTCCAGCATGCCCGGTCGAAAGCGCGCACCCAATCCCTTGCGCGCGGTGGCATTCTGCGCGTCCAATGCGGTTTCCATCAGAACCGGATAGCGTTCGCCTGGCGGCTCGGGGACGGGGCCTCTGCGATTTAGAAAAGGCATCGAATACTCTCCAGTCGCTTCCGGGGCGCAGCGACTTCGGTGACCCGCAATCCGAAATTGCCATTCACCAGCACAACTTCTCCGCAGGCCACAATCTTGTCGCCCACAATCAGATCAACCGGGTCGGCTATATGGCGGTCCAGCTCGACCACATCACCGGGGCCAAGGTCGAGAATCTCGCTCAGCGGCATCTCCCGGCAGCCAAAGCGGAGCGTGGCTTCCAATTCCACGTCGAGTAGCAGCTCAATGCCCGGACCAATGCCCGCGGCGGCCGCAGTCGCCTGCGGCGGCGAAGCCGAATCTGGAGCAGGCGGATCAGAACCCGCCTCGGCCTTAGATGGGCGGACCTCATCGCGCACCAGAATCACCCATGATCCGGCATTTGATTTCAACTGGAACGCACGGGAGATCTGGTTCTCACCTGCGATCTCCTCGAAATTCTCTACACGGCATTTCTTCCCTGCCTGGGACAGCAGCTCGCCTGCTGCCGCATCGGCCACCTCGCGCAGCAACTCGTGCCAGCCTGCCTTCTGGTCCATGCCGTCGCCCATCAGCGGCATTTCCAGAATTGCCGTGTCCAGCACCACAGAGAAACGGCCCTCCTCGTCCCCGGTGAGGGTGGCGGCGAAGCCGAAGGCCCCACCGGTCATCGGCCTGGGCAACGACTCGGCAAACTCCGGCTCCCCGGCCAGTGCCTGTGAAAACAGGGCCGTTGCGACCGATGTCCAGCAGTCCAGATAACTCTTCATGCATTCCCTCCGGGTGCGGTGCTCTCGATCCGCGCTGCGCGGTGTGCGCCCATTCGGATAGCCTGCGCCCTCGACAAGGACTGTCCCCCCACCCGCCACTCAGCCAAAGTGCTGGCAGACAGGTCAAAACGCAAAATCGTTCCCGGCTCCAGATTCTCGATGGAACTGGCCGGCAGACGCACAATGGGCATCTGCAGAGCCGCGCCGAAGCGAATCCTTTGGGCCGCAGCCTCCATGCGCATCCGGGTCTCTGGCGCATGACGCCGGCGCCGTCCCCAGTCGGAGGTCAGCCTGCGCAGAATGGTGTTGGACACGACTGCCGGAAAGGCCAGGTTCAGTAACCCGGAGCTGTGCGGCATGCGTATCTCGAAACTCAGACACAGCGTCTTTTCATTGACCGACATCATGCGGGCCACCTGAGTCTGCATCTGGCGGCGCTCGAGGTTGAAACTGAGGCCCACCGACTGCCATGCTGCGGTCAACTCGCGGCAAATGATCCCAGCCACGCTCGCAAAAATGGCTTCCTCAATGTCGGTCAGCTCCCGCAGCGGACCATTCTGTCCCTCGCCGCCCAGCAGAAGATCGATGATGGGCGGCGCCAGGGCAAGGTCCAGTTGCAGAACTGAAAGTGCTCCCAGAGGCTCCATGCGTACTGAAGCCACATAACTGATCTCCGGAATGCGCAGCAGAAATTCATTGAAGGGTATTTGTTCGGCAGAAACCAGATTTACCTGGAAGCGGGCGCGTAGCCAGGCCGCCAGATTGTGGGTCAAATTGCGTGCGAACAGATCGTTCAACATACTGATGGCGCGCAACTGCTCTGTGGATATCTGCCCAGCCGAGGAGTAGTTGTATGGCACCACGCGGGCCCGCATCCCGGTCCCGGACACCTCGGGCGTCGAGGCCTGCGCCGCCTGAAAAAGGGCGTCGATCTCATCCTGCTTGAGCATTTTTTCCATCAACATTCACTCCTTTTCATTTCCCCGATTGCTCTCACATGCCTTTCCAGCCCAATGCCGGACAACCGTAGTCCTTGCACGGGAGGCGAAGATTTCACTCTCCCCGCTTCTGCCTGCGGCTGGCCTTGAATGTGCCTCCAGCGGCCAGATCCCTGAGCGCCGCTCTCAGGTGCATCACCGCCGAGGCGTGCACCTGCGAGACCCGGGACTCGACGACTCCCAGCGCAAGCCCGATCTCGCGCATGGTCATCTCCTCGTAGTAGTAGAGCGTCATCACTAGCCGTTCTCTCTCGGGCAGATGGGCGATCGCGTCAGCCAGACGCTCCTCAAGCTCGCCGCGAAGGCAGCAGAAAAGCGGATCCTCTTCAGGACGCCCCGGGACATAGGCCAGCTCTTCCTCGCCCGAGTCCTCGTTGCGCTCCGCGTGCAGTGTGCCAATCTCCAGGCCCTTCAGGTCGCCCAGCAGTTGCTGGTACTCCGCGATGCCCAGTCCCATTTCATCGGCAACCTCCCCTTCGCCGGGCGGCCTGCCCAGCCGCGCTGTCAGCACACGGATGGCCTCCTCGACCGCGCGGCCCTTGCGACGCAGCTCGCGCGGGCTCCAGTCCAGCGTCCGCAGGCTGTCGAGAATCGCTCCCCGGATGCGGAACTGCGCATAGCTGCGAAACTGCACCTTCTTCGCCGGGTCGAACTTGGCAAACGCATCCATAAGCCCCACCACGCCCGCCGACACCAGATCCTCGATGTCCACATGCTGCGGCAACCGCTCGTGAATGCGGCGGGCCAGAAAGCGCACGATCGGCAGATGCTCCAGCAGGACCCGCTCCTGTTCCCCGTTGAGCATCTGGCCTCCGGCCACGGCAGGCGGATACCCTCCCTCCGCCGCGCTTCGACGCCGCATCGTCTGGTTTGCCGGCGTCCCCGCCGTCTCCATCTCCATGTCAGCCACCTTTCCCCAATCCAAACTTCCAATTGCGATTGCGCCATCCCGGCATCAAGGCCTCGACTAGCCAGCCCCTCACCGCAGGGTTCCCACCGGACGCAGGCGCACTTCGGGAGGGATCTCCCCAGCCGCTACCACCGCCAGCCGGGGTTGTATCGGCTCCAGCCAGCGCTTCACGTGGTAGCGAGCCGGACTGGGACAGAGAAGCACCGGAAGGGCCGCGGTGGGCGTTGCGCCGATAAGTTGTCTCAAAGAATCGGCAAGACGGCGTAAAACGGGAGTTGCCGGCGCCCCGGCTGCCGCCAGCAGCCGATGGCCGGTTTCCGGTGCCAAGGTCGAGAGAATCTCCTCCTCCAGCCCGGAATCAAGCAGCAGAACCGGCAACTGGCCATCGCCGTCAAGCAATGGCTGGATTAGCCGCCGCCCAAGCGCCTGGCGCGCTGCTTCCACCAGGGTCACCAGGCTTTTGTTCGCCGGCGCCGCTTCAAGAAACGCCTCCAGAATCGTTCCCAGGTCACGAATCGAGACGCGCTCCCGCAGCAGTTGCTCCAGCACTCTCTGGACTTCGCCCAGCGTGAGCAGCTTGGGAACCAGCTCTTCGATCAGCTTGGGATGGCTCTCATTGAGCGCGTCCATCAGCCGCTTGGTCTCCGACCGGCCCAGCAGTTCCGCGGAGTGCCGCCGAATCAGTTCTCCCAGGTGCGTGGTGATGACCGTGACTGCGTCCACCACCGAGTAACCGGAGGCCATCGCCTGGTCTTCCAGCGCTGGAGCAATCCACACCGCAGGCACTCCGAAGGCAGGCTCGCGTGCCTCTCTGCCGGTCAGGGGTCTTCTGCCCGGCTCGCCGGAGACTGCCAGCAGCTGCGATCCCTCAGTCTGCCAGCGTCCGATCTCAATCCCGCGCAGTGAAAATACGTACTCGCGCGGTTTCAGGCGCAGGTTGTCCGAGATGTGCACCGGAGGCACCAGGAATCCCATCTCCGCCGAGAGATGGCGACGCAGCGCGCGCACCCGGTTGAGCAACTGCCCGCCCTGCTTCTCGTCCACAAGCGGAATGAGCTGAAACCCGATCTCCAGGGTCAGATCTTCAAGCCGCAGCAGACCCGCCAGATCGGCGCCCTGCGTCTGCTCTGCCTTCTTCTTTTCCCCAGGTCCAACCTCAGCCGGAAGGGCAGCCTGCGCGGCGGCAACGCGCCGCCCGCTCCAGTAGAGCCCCCCGGCCACCAGCAGAAATGCCGGCTTCGGCAGTCCCGGAATCAGGCACATGGCTGCCGAGACCAGGCTTGCCAGATAAAGCGTCGCCGGACGTGCCAGCAGTTGCTGACGAATCTCGCCGCCCAGCATCCCGGCCGAGTTGGCACGGGTCAGCGTGATGCCCCCGGCCACCGAAACCAGCAGCGACGGAATCATCGTGACCAGGCCATCGCCCACCGTGAGCACCGTATAGGTGCGCAACGCCTCGCTCAAATCAACGCCCTGTTGCAGAGTCCCGATCAGCAGCCCCGCAATAATGTTGATTGAAGTAATAAGGATGGTGGCCAGCGAGTCCCGCTGATTGAACCGCGCCGCGCCGTCCATGGCGCCATAAAACTCTGCTTCGCGCGCGATGGCCTGGCGGCGCCTGCGCGCCTCGGCCTCATCAATCAGCCCCGCGTTCATGTCGGCGTCAATCGCCATCTGCTTGCCGGGCAGCGCGTCGAGCGTAAAGCGCGCCGTCACCTCGGCGGTGCGCACAGCCCCATGGGAGACGACCAGGAACTGGATGGCAATCAAAGCAAGAAACAGCACGAAGCCAACCACATAGTTCCCGCCCACCACAAACTGCCCGAAGGCCTCGATCACCCTCCCGGCCGCTCCCGTGCCCTCAGAGCCGTGCAGCAGAATCCGCCTGCTCGATGCAATGTTCAGCGCCAGGCGGAACAGCGTCAGCAGCAGCAGCAGCGTGGGAAAGACGCTCAACTCCACGGCGCGGCGAATCTGAACCGCGGAGAGAAACACGATGATCGAGGCCGCCATCGAGAGCGCCAGCAGAAAGTCCAGCCCGGCAGCAGGAAGCGGCACCAGCATCACAAAAATCACGCTGATGGCTGCCAGCGGCAGCATGTATTCGCGCAGCCTGTGCAGGATGGAGTTGGCGCCGAGCGAGGTGGCGGGCACGGCGGTCGTGCTCATCGCTGCCCTCCTTCTATCGGTGGAATGATGGCCATCGGAGCAGCGCGCGAAGCGCTGGCGGCGGCCTGGGCGCGGGTCGCAGCCTCCCGGGCACGGCGCTCGCGCATCTCCGCCTCCACGCTCTGGCGGTAGAGATAGGCCAGAATGGCCGCCACCGCTGCATAGAGATCGACAGGGATTGCCTGCCCGACCTCGACCGTGCGATAGAGCGAGCGGGCCAGAGGCGGGTTCTCGACGATCGGCACGCCGGCCCAGCGGGCCTCGGCCTTGATTTCCTCGGCCAGCAGGTTGCGTCCCTTCGCCAGCACCCTGGGCGCATCCATCGTGGCGAAGTCGAAACCCAGCGCCACTGCGTAATGCGTGGGATTGGTCAGCACGACAGCCGCGCGGGAGACGTCTGCCTTGACCCGCCGGCGCCGCATCTGCCGCTGCAGGCTGCGGATGCGGCTGCGGATTTGCGGACTGCCCTCCGTCTCCTTGTACTCTTCACGCAGATCCTCGCGGCTCATCTTCAGCCGCGACTCGCGGCTGCGCCACTCCACCACGTAATCGACCAGCGCCCAGCCAAACAGCAGCCAGGCGGCAGCCCTCAAAAGGGAATAGACATCGGCCCCGAGCGTCTCCAGCCGCACCGTCGAAAAGGGTGGCTCCGTCAACTGACTGCCGATGCTCCTTACGGCGAATATCGCAAGCAGTCCCGCCGGAAGCAGCGATTTGGCCAGCCGAGCCGCAGCCCGCAGAGAAAACAGGTTCTTAATATTGCTGACAGGACTGATGCGGTCCATTTTGAAACCGGCCGCTTCTGCATGAAAGCTGATGCCGCCGGTCTGCAGAATGCCCACCCCCACGGCGGCCACGGCCACCGCCGCCATCACAAGGCCGAGAGGCGCGAGCAGGGAGAGCGAGATCCTCCGAATGGAATAGAGCGTGGGTTCAAGCTGCGCGGGCTCCCAGCGCGCCGCAGAGCCGAGTTCGAGAAATGCGGCCAAGCCTCCGCGCCAGGACTCGATAGTCCTGCCTCCCATCGTTCCCAGGGCCATGACGCCGGCCAGCGTGCCGGCCGCAGCCGACAGTTCACGGCTGTGCAGCAGATCACCTTCCTTGCGAGCCTTTTCCCGGCGGTGCTGCGTTGCCTGTTCGGTGCGCTCTCCCGGCATCGGCTATCCCCCCACCCCGGCCGGCGGGACGGCGATCAGCCGCTGAGCCAGATCGAGCAAACTGTCAAAGCGGGCCTCGACGAAGCGCGGCCACAGCGCCAATGAGGCGGCCAGCAGAGCGAAGCCGGTCAGCGTCTTCAGTGGCACGGTCAGTGACATGACCGGAAGCTGCGGGCTGAGCTTGCCCATCAGAGACACGGCCACCTCCACCAGCAGCGTGGCTGCCAGCACCGGCGCGGCCAGTTCCACCGCCGCCAGAAAAATGCCGCCCGCGGCACGCACAATGCTCAGAGCGGTGAGCGGTGCCATCGCGTAGCTGCCCAGCGGCGCCACGCGAAAGCTCCGCACCATCGACGCCAGCAGAATGCGGTCCAGCCCCGCCGACAGCACCACAAGTGTGCCCAGCAGTTGAAACAGTTCGCCCAGCAGTGGCGTCTGAATCGATGTCGTGGGGTCCAGCAGGTTGACGAGTGAAAAGCTGAATTGCAGGCCCGCAATCTGACCGGCAAACAACAGCATCTCGTTCAGCAGGGCAAGCGTCAGCCCGTAGACCAGACCGACGGCCAGCTCCCCGAGCAGAGACGAAAGGCCGAGGACAACGTGTGCGTTCGGCAGGGTGGCCACCAACGGGGCCAGCAGATACGCAACGGCTAGGGTGAACACCGCCTTGGCCCGCATCGGCAGCGCGGCTGAAGAAAAGAACGGGGCAAAAGTCACCATTCCGCTCACCCTCACCAGGGCCAGGGTCATCGCACTCAAGAATTGGCTCCACTCCGGCATCGCAAGTCCCTCTTGGCTCTCTCGGGTACTCAGCCCAGATATCGGTGCAGATCGGCCAGCAGCAGCCGGGTGTAGTTCGCCATGCGGCCCAGAAACCAGGGCATGCCGGCCAGCAGGATTGCTGCCACAGCGGCCAGGCGGGGAACCGTGGTCAACGATTGTTCCTGCAGGCTGGTAACGGTCTGCAGCAGGCTCAGAACAAAGCTCAGCAGAACCGCGGCAATCAGCACGGGCGCGGCCAGAATCATGGATTCCTTCATCAGCTGGCGTAAAAGTTCGGCAACCATATCCGGTGTCATTGGCACTCCCTCAAAAGCTCTTCAGCAGCGATCCGGCCAGCAGGTTCCAGCCGTCCACCATCACAAACAGCAGAATTTTCAGAGGCGTTGAAACCACCACCGGAGGCAGCTGGAACATGCCGATCGATGTCGTAATCGCCGCCGTTACCATGTCAATCAGCAGAAAAGGAAGAAACAGCACCGCCCCGATGGCAAACCCGGCCTTCAACTCGGAGAGGATGTAGGCCGGAATCACCACCCGCATGGGCAGATCCTCGGGCGTATCGGGCCGGGGAAGCTGCCCGGCAGCAGTGAACAGGGCCAGATCTTTCTCGCGCGCGTAGCGCAGCAGAAAATGCTTCATCGGCTGTGCTCCCCGGTCGATCGCCTCCCACCCGGTGATCTGGCCGCCTCGATACGGCTCGACCGCCTGCTGGTCCACCTGGCTGAGGACCGGCGTCATCAGAAACCAGGTCATCATCAGGGCCAGCCCCAGCAGCGTCGGATTCGACGGGGCCGTCTGCGTGCCCAGAGCCTGGCGCAGAAAGTGGAAGACCACCAGCAGCCGCACCAGCGGGGTCATGCACATCAGAATTGCCGGGAGCAGGGTGACCAGCGTCAGGACAAAGACAATCGTCCAGGGCGTCGAATCCGAAGGATGCAAGCGGGCATTCAGGTCAGGCAGCAGGGGCGCTGCTGTCGCTGGCGCCGCGTACATCGCGGCCCAGACGCCTACCACGCAATCCTCCCCGCCGCGCCTGCACGCGGGATGCGACGTATCTTGCCGGCCGGCGGTTCCTGTCCGTCGAGAGCGTAAAAAACTGGCCCGCCGTCCTGCGAAGTGGCCACCAGAAATCGCCTGCCTTCGGCCTCAACCAGCGCCAGGGTCTGCCGCGGCGCCAGCGTGACGCGCTCAAGGAGAGCCAGCCGGGGCTGGGGCCGGGGACTTTTCCGCAGCCGTTCAAGTAGCCAGACCGCCAATCCGCCTGCCGGCTGCAATTTCTTCATCTCTGCGTCGCCTGTCGTCGGTCTCATCGTCCCTTTCGTGCTCCCGTTCCTCTTTACGGTCCTCGCCGTCACGCCAGCCGGGTCAGCCGCACAGCCAAAGCTGTTTCCACAACATCAAACTCGCTCCAGCCCAGCTGCACCTCACCCGCACACAACGGCATGTCGTCTCCCTGCCCCCACCGGGTTTCCAGCACCTGTCCCGGCTCGAGAGCCAGCAGGTTGCGCACGCGAAACTCGCGCAGCGGAATCGCCACATCGAGCTCAACGGGAAGAAGCGCCTGGGCCGGGCTGAGCAAGATTGAAGCGTGCGCTGGCGCATGCAGTGAAGGAATGAGCGCCTCTTCATTGGCAACAGCTGCCGCTTCGGCTGTTTCATCAGGTTCGCGTGCCTGCTCGGGTGCCTGTGCCGGAAATAAACGTGGGGTCGCCATATGCCGAAGAAGAAAGCAGAAGAGTGACCAGATTGCGGACAGAAAGATTGGATTGGACTAATAAATGCGCACCCGGCGCAAAGAAGCCGTCAGCCCGCTGTGACCGCGCTCTCGCATCGCTGCTACACTGATATGTGTCTCCGGGTCGATGCCCTGCGGGCTCCAAAGGTCCGGACGGGTCCCGAATTGAGGTCGACGATTATGCCAGAAGCAAATGAAAAAAAGAATGTTACGAGTACCAGCCTGCGCCTGAAGGTCGGCCTGGCCGAGATGCTGAAGGGTGGCGTCATCATGGACGTGATGAACGTCGAACAGGCCCGCATCGCCGAGGAGGCCGGAGCCGTTTCCGTGATGGCGCTGGAGCGAGTTCCCGCCATGATTCGCGCCGAGGGCGGCGTGGCCCGCATGGCGAACCCCAAGCTGATCCGGGAGATCATGGCGAACGTCTCCATCCCCGTAATGGCCAAGGCCCGCATCGGTCACTTTGCGGAAGCCCAGATCT
>JAGWRX010000174.1 GCA_028876395.1 Acidobacteriota bacterium | reverse complement strand
TAGTCCGCGCATGCTCGTACAATGGAGTGGAGAGGTCAACTTCCCGTGAAGCGCAACACCATCATTCTCTTCGCCGTTCTCTTCATCCTCGCCGCCTTCGGCTGGGCGGGCTGGGCCAACTGGGAATACCGCAGGCAGGCCGCCGAGCGCGCGCTGGCCTCTGCAGCAAAGGGCGAACTCGTCGCCAACCCCGCCGGAGACGCGCCCCAATACATCACGCCTCTCATGAACAAGCCCGCGCCCGCCTTTACGCTCGAAGACCTCAGCGGCAAAAAGGTTTCCCTCGCCAGCTACAAGGGCAAGGCCGTGCTCATCAACTTCTGGGCAACCTGGTGCGCGCCCTGCAAGATCGAAACACCGTGGCTGATTGACCTGCGCAACCAGTACGCCTCGCAGGGCTTTGAAATCATCGGCATCTCCGCCGACGACCTCGACCTCAACGACAAGCAGAAGCTTAGCCAGGAAAAGCAGGAAATCGCGCGCACCGCGCAGCAGATGCACATTCCGTATCCCGTCCTCCTCGATGCCGACGCCATCAGCAAGCCCTACGGCGGACTCGACGAGCTGCCCACTTCCTTCTTCGTAGACCGCAACGGCACCGTGGTTGCCGCGCAGGTAGGCATCACGTCTAAAGATGAGATTGAGGGCAACATCCGCAAGGCCCTCGGAGCAGGGAAGTGAAAAGACGGATCGGAACAATGCCTGCAACGGCAGCGCTGGCGCTCGCCGCCTTCGTTGCCCACGCCCAGTTTCCGCTCACCGCCGCCCAGGACCGCTCCGTTGCCAAAAGCAACGCCGTCGAATATCTCTATCCCGAGCAGGTCACCGTGCCCGCCGGCAAGCCCAGCGCCATCGAGATGCACTTCCGCATCGCCCACGGCCTGCACATCAACTCCCACACGCCCAAGGATGACTTCCTCATCCCCACCGTGCTCTCCGTTCCCGCGTCCTCCGGCGTCAGGCTTGAGAACGCCACCTATCCCCCGGGCGTCGACTTCACCCTGCCAATCGACCCTAAAACAAAGCTCAGCGTCTACACCGGCGACTTCACCATCTTCACGCGCATCGTCGCCCAGCGCGGCAATCATCTCGTCCAGGCACAACTGCGTTACCAGGCCTGCGACAACAATGCCTGCATGCCACCCAAGACCGTTACAGTCCCCATCGATGTGATTGGCCAGTGAAAGCTGGCTCCCGGCTTCACGCGTCCGACAGGCTCTCCTTCTGTGCGAGTCGCGGAGGGTGCAGTCTCACTGAAGGGTACGGGCTTTAGCCCGTACATGCATGAATTGCACGAAGCAAGCGGGCTTCAGCTCCTGAGGGAATGCGCTGAACCGATGCAGGATTTGTGCAGAGGTTCCTGGGCGCGCAACGACTGAAACCCGGCAGAAGCCTGCCCCTCGCGAGCATCGAACTCGGCGAAGTCTTCGCAAACCGCAAAATTGACAACGGCATGACCAGATTGTTGTAATGTGCTGCCAAAGCGATTTTCGCAGAAAATCATTCAGTCGGAAGATAGTTAATGCGAATTCTAAGAGTTCTCCTGTCAGGGGTGCTGATGATTCTCCTTCCCGCTCGTGCTGCACCTTCGCATGATGCGGAACTGACGCTCTATTCCAACGGGAACATATTCACGACGGGTGCGCCGTATGCGAACCATGGAGCCTTTTTAGGCTGGATTTTCGATAACGACCAACCCATCGGCTTCATTCAACCCAAACACTTCCTCACATTGCGTCTCTCGCCCGGTCCGCACAGGTTCTCTGCAAGCACTAGCACCAAACACTCCGCCAATAATTCACAACTTGCGGTTGTTTTGGCCGAAGGGAAGAAGTACTACATTCGAGTACAAGAGGAATCAAGAGGATATCTTGTTATCGGCTCGGAAAGAGGCCGCCTCGATTTGGTGACATGCCAGATCGCCTTGCAAGAAGCCGCGAATGCACATCCGACTGATCCAAAGCATATCTCACAAGGAATGCGAGATAAGATTGCTTCTGCAACGTCGTTGCCACCATGCGAGTAATCGCCTTTAGACCTTGGGGAAGGGCTGGTAAGCTCGACGAAATTCGGACGTCTACCCTCCCGCCTTCTTCTCGATCTTCGCCCACGAATCCTTCAGCGGCAGCGTGCGATTGAAGACCAGCTTGCCCGCCGTCGAGTCACGATCAAGGCAGAAGTAGCCCACCCGCTCAAACTGGAATCGCTCCTCCACCTTCGCGCTCGCCAGAGAAGGCTCCAGCTTCGCGTCGTTCAAAATCTCCAGCGAATCTGGATTGAGGTTGCTCAGGAAGCTCTCACCCTCCTCCACGTCGCCCGGATCAGCCTTCGTGAAAAGCTTGTCGTAAATCCGCACCTCGGCCGAGATGGCGTGCGCCGTCGAGACCCAGTGAATCGTGGACTTCACCTTGCGCCCATCAGGAGAGCTGCCGCCCCGGCTCGCAGGATCATAGGTGCAGTGGACCTCAACGATGTTGCCATCCGCGTCCTTCACCACGCTCTGCGCGGTGACAAAGTAAGCGCCGCGCAGCCGCACCTCTTTGCCAGGTGAAAGCCGATAGTACTTCGGCGGAGGAACCTCGCGGAAATCATCCTGCTCGATGTACACCTCGCCTGTGAAAGGCACCTGGCGCATTCCGGCCGCCGGGTCTTCCGGGTTGTTCGCCACTTCGAACAGCTCCTCCTGGCCCGCAGGATAGTTGTCGATCACCAGCTTCAACGGCCGCAGAACAGCCATGGCGCGGCGAGCGCGCCGGTTCAGATCGTCGCGCTGGAAGTGCTCCAGCATCTCAATGTCGGTAGTTCCGTTGGTGCGCGACGCGCCAATCGCAGCGCAGAACGTGCGAATGGCCTCTGGCGTAAAGCCGCGCCGCCGGATGCCCGACAGCGTCGGCATGCGCGGGTCGTCCCAGCCGCTCACATGCTTTTCCTGCACCAGTTGCAGCAACTTGCGCTTGCTCAGCAGCGTGTAGGTCAGATTGAGGCGGTCGAATTCGATCTGCTGCGAGGGGAAGATGCCAAGCTGCTCGATATACCAGCGATACAGCGGCTGGTGGTCGGTGAACTCCAGCGTGCACATCGAGTGCGTCACGCGCTCGATGGAATCCGACTGCCCATGCGCGTAGTCGTACATCGGGTAGATACACCACGCATCGCCTGTGCGATGGTGCGTGGCGTGGAGGATGCGATACATCACCGGATCGCGCATGTTCAGATTCGGCGACGCCATGTCGATCCTGGCCCTCAGCACGCGGCTGCCGTCCGGAAACTCGCCGTTCTTCATGCGTACAAACAGGTCGAGATTCTCCTCGACAGAGCGGTTGCGATACGGGCTGTCCTTGCCCGGCTCGGTCAGCGTGCCGCGGTGCTGCCGAATCTCGTCAGCCGTCAGGTCATCCACATACGCCTTGCCTGCCTTGATAAGTTGCAAAGCCCACTCGTAGAGCTGCCCGAAGTAGTCCGAGGCGTAGCAGAGCCGGTCCCACTCGAACCCAAGCCAGCGCACGTCCGCCTGGATGGAATCCACGTACTCCTGCTCTTCCTTCTCAGGATTGGTGTCATCGAAGCGCAGATTGGTCTTGCCGCCAAACTCATCGGCGAGGCCGAAGTCCAGGCAAATGGCCTTCGCATGGCCGATGTGCAGGTAGCCGTTCGGCTCGGGAGGAAAGCGCGTCTGCACCTCGGCGTCGCCATACTTCTTCGTGCGCACATCCTCGGCGATTTGGTCGCGGAGAAAATTCGAGATGGTGCGAACGTCCTGCGTTTCCGGATTTCCATTCGTCATGACTGCGATTCCTTGCTCCCCCAAAGGGCTATGCTTAACCGAGCGATTCGAGGCTGGCTTCGGCCTTGCGGATGCGGGCCAAACAGGTCTCCCTGCCTAGCACGGCCATCGTTTCAAACAGCGGTGGCGCATTCTTCCGCCCGCACACGGCCACTCGGATGGGCTGGAACATCGGCCCCGTCTTGATGCCAAGCGACACCGCAGCCTCGCGCAGCGCCTGCTCCAGCGAGACGTGATCAAACGCGACTGTGGCAAGTAGTTCCCGCGCATGCTCCAGAATCTTCCGCGCCAGCGCCGCATCGCCCTTCTGCGGAATCAGATCGGCAGCATCGTACGCGGCCAGCTCTTCCACAAAAAAGAAATCCGCTGCGGCCACAGCATCGCGCAGGAACTTGATGCGCTCGCGAATCAACGGCGTCACAGCCAGCAGCTTTTCCGGCGAGACGTTCAGCCCGGCCTCGTCAAAAAAAGGCTGGAGGCTCCTGCTCAACTCTTCCACCGGCAGTGCGCGAATATACTCCGCATTGAACCACGCCAGCTTGTCGTTGTCGAACACCGCATTCGACTTCGAAATCCAGTCCAGCGTGAACAGCTTGACGAGCTCTTCCGATGAAAAAATCTCGCGATCCTTGCCGTTCTCATCCTTGATCGCTCCCGGCGTCCAGCCCAGCAGCGAAAGAAAATTGCGAAACGCCTCCGGCACAATGCCCATCTGCTTGTAGGCCATCACGCTCGTCGCGCCGTGCCGCTTGCTCAGCCGCGTCTTGTCCGGACCCAGAATCAGCGGCACATGCGCAAACACCGGCAGATCCGCGCCGAGCGCGCGATACTGCAACACCTGCTTCGGCGTGTTGGAAATATGGTCCGCGCCGCGAATAATGTGCGTCAGCCGCATATCAATGTCATCGGCCACCACGCTCAGGTGATACGTGGGAATCCCATCCGACCGCAGCAGAACAAAGTCTTCAATCTCCGCGTTTGCAAACTCCACCGGCCCAAACACCGCGTCATCAAAGCGCGTCGAGCCTTCCTCCGGCACTGCAAAGCGAATCGCCGCCGGCTCGCCCTTCGCCAGCCGCGCCTCCGCCTCGGGTTTGGGAATCCTCCGGCAGCGGCGATCATACATCAGCGGCCTGCCTGCCTCGGCGGCCTCCTTGCGCCGCTGCTCCAGTTCTTCCCTTGTGCAGAAGCACGGATACGCCTGCCCGCTCGCAAGGATCTTCGTTGCCGTCGCCTTGTAGAGGTCCAGTCGCTGCGACTGAAAGAACGGACCCTCGTCCCACGTCAGGCCCAGCCAGCGCATCCCTTCGAGGATTCCCTCGACCATCTCCTCCGACGAGCGCTCGAAGTCCGTGTCCTCAATGCGCAAGATGAACGTGCCGCCCGTGTGCCGCGCAAACAGCCAGTTGAACAGGGCAGTGCGCGCCCCGCCCACGTGCAGGTAGCCGGTGGGCGAGGGCGCAAAACGAACGCGTGGAGTTGTGTTCTGGGAGCGAATTTCTTCAGGCATCTCTGAGGTGTTTTTCCTCTTCGATGCTATCAGTTCTGGCCGGTCAAGCTAGATGTGCGGTGGCGGAGGCGGCGGCATCGGCGGCCAGGCCGGCGGCAGCACCGGCACAACCTTCCACTCGCCAAAGGCCAGCACGTACATCAGAATCAGCCCGCCGAACGGCACGATATTCAGCAGAGAAAGCCACGGCGAGAAGCCGGCCTTCTTGCAGATAAACCAGAAGGGAACGATGACCACGGCAAGGGCCACAAGAATGATGACCGGCATGATCGCCAGCACAGCCATCGCCATTTTTCTCACCTGCTCCGGGTCAGGCGGGTTCTGCATCACATAGAGAGCGAAGTGCATGGGCGGTGCTCCTGGGATTGAAATGGATGCTCCCCGCCACGGTAAGGCCAAACCGGGAAATACGCAAATCAAAAATGGAGCCCCAGTCCGGCCCTACGTAATGTCCTCCGTGTCGTAGACCGGTGCGACACGCTTCTTCGGCACGCCATGCACCGAACTCAGCAGGTCTTCCACCACGTCTTCAAGCTGTCGCTGGCTTTCGATCACGGCGCTCATGCTCTTTAGCTCGTCTTGCTCGGCGGCGCGCTCCACCAGCGCCACGGCATGGCATTGCGCCACATGATCCAGCCCCAGCCCTTCGGGCGTCTTGGCCTTGATGCTCACCTGGTTCAGCTCCACGCCCAGCAGGTCCGCCACACGCGCGCGCATCTCCCCGGCAATCGGAGAGATCTTCGGTGCGGCCAGCACGAGCGTGGCGTCCACGTTCACCACGCGGTAACCCGCATTCTGCAGCTCTTCCATGGCCAGGTTCAGAAAGATCGCCGAGTCGGCGTTCTTCCAGCGCGGGTCGCCCGGCGGAAAAAAGCTGCCAATATCGCCCGCCGCAACCGCGCCGAGCAGGGCATCGGTAATCGCGTGCAGCAGCACGTCGCCGTCGGAGTGCCCGGCCAGGCCCTCCGGATGCTCCAGCGTCAGTCCCCCAATGCGCAAAGGCACGCCTGGCTTGAATTCGTGTGAGTCAAAACCAAATCCGATCCGTGTGTCCATGGTCTCCGTGCCTGTTGTTGGACCTTATCGGCCACTATCCAGATTTCTGGGTGCTCCGGGTCTCGACTTTGAGACCTGGGAAATCCCATCACTCCAGGCGTTCCGCCCTCATCGACCGCGCTGGCGCAAGTAGAATTCGGCCAACTCCAGATCGCCCGGCTGCGTAATCTTCAGATTAACCTGAGAGCCGGGCACGACGGCCACCGGATGCCCCGCGCGCTCCACCACCGACGCTTCATCCGTACCCACAAAGCCGTCCTGCGTGGCTTCGGCAAACGCGCCCTGCAGCAGGCTGTAGCGGAAGCCCTGCGGCGTCTGCGCCAGAACCACAAACTCCCGCGGAATGGTTGCGGTGATAAGCGAGCAGTGCGCCGCCCGCTCCACCTGCTTGATCGTGTCCACCGCAGGCAGTCCCACAATCGCCGCGCCGTGCTCCTTCACCGCTTCAATCGTGCGCTCAATCGTCGCCGCGTCAATCAGCGGGCGCACCGCGTCGTGTACCAGCACAATATCGTCCGGCTCCGCGGGCAGCGCGGCCAGCGCATGCGCCACCGACTCCTGCCTGCTGTCTCCGCCCTCCACCACGCGCACCCGGCCGGCGAAGCCATACTCGGCCACCTGCGCCTCAACGCGCTCCATCTCCGGCTTGCGCACGGCCACATAGATGCCCGTCACCTGCTCCACTGACGCAAACGCGCGCAGCGAATGAATCAGGATGGGCACCCCATCCAATGCCAGAAACTGCTTCGGCTGCGGCCCCGCCATCCGTGTGCCCAGCCCTGCCGCCGGAAGAATCACAAATACCTGCATAACTCGTGGAGTATACAACGAGCCGTCGCCACGGGATGTATCGGCGGCTCGCCGTGGGCGCTATCATCCAGGGGTGCGCGCTCTGTTGCCCATCGATACCACGCTGCTCAAGCCCGGCCTCCGCCTCGCCGTTGGCCTCTCCGGCGGCGCGGACTCCGTGGCCCTGCTGCTCGCCCTTGCCGAGCGCGCCTCCGAACTTGGCCTCGTCCTACACGCCACCCACCTCCACCACGGCCTGCGCGACGAAGAAGCCGACGCCGACCTCGCCTTCGCCCGCGACCTCGCCGCCCGGCTGGGCCTGCCTTTCCACCAGGCGCATGTGGACACCGCCGCCGAAGCCCGAGCCAATCCCGCCACCGGCAAGCCCGCCGAAACCATCGAAGAGACCGCCCGCCGCCTGCGTTACCAGTGGTTTCGCACACTCCTGTCCGCGACCCCGCTCGATGCAATCGCCACCGCCCACACCCTCGACGACCAGGCCGAGACGGTTCTGGCCAAATTCCTCCGCGGCGCATGGACGGAGGGCTTCTCCGGCATCCACCCGGTGGTCGAGTTTCCTGAAGGCCGCATCCTGCGCCCGCTCCTCGGCGCGACCCGTGCCCAGGTCGAGGCATACCTCCACTCGGCAGGCCAGTCCTGGCGCGAAGATTCCTCCAACCGCCACCTGACCTTTACGCGCAATCGCATCCGCCACGAGTTGCTCCCTTTGCTCGAAACCTGGAATCCCCGCCTCCGCGAGCATCTTGCCCAGATGGCCGAGCTGGCCCGCGACGAAGAGAGCTGGTGGCAGGCCGAACTGGCCCGCATCGCTCCGCAGCTCATCCTCCCCGGCCGTCCCGTGCGCGGCGGCGGCAGGGCAGCAGGCGCCGAGCTGGCGCTGGATATCGTCAAGCTGGCAACCCAGCCCGTGGCCATGCAGCGCCGACTCCTGCGCCATGCCGCTGCACAACTCGGCGCCGCTCCGGACTTTGCCTCCACTGAGGCCTTGCGCGCCCTGGCGCTCATCGGCCGCGCCGGCCAGAAGCGTGAACTCGCCCAGGACCTGCGTGCCGAGCGAACCCATCGCGAGCTGCGCCTCTCGCTCACCGCAGGTGCTCTCTCCCCGCAGCCGCCCGCCGAATACGAAATCCCCATCCCTGGGGAAATCGACGTCCCCGCCTTCGGCCTCCACATCCGCATCGACGCCGTTCCTACTCCTGCCGCGCAATCCGCCCGCCTCCGCAACTGGAAACCCGGCGACCGGGTCCGGCTGCACCACTCCAGCGGGCCCCGCAAGGTCAAGGAAGTGCTGGAACGTCTGCGGATTACAGGCGCCAGCCGCGCGCATTGGCCCGTCCTCGAACTGGGCGGCCGCATCATCTGGATGCAGGGTGTCCAGTTGGAGCCCGAGCCCGGTATCCAGGTGGTAACCACCCCGCTCGAAACGGGCGGATCGGCCGCTCCCTGAGCCCGTTTTACAAAGCCGGATAACGGTTCTGATTCCAACCCTGCCGAACCTGCATTTCGTAGGAGTTTTACCGGCTTCGGGGTACAATCTCTAGATACTGCTCATCGGGCGGCGAGATACACGTGTCTCCCGCAAGGGGGCGTCATACTTTCTGTGACTTCAGAGAGGGTTCAGGCGTCTAAATAGATGCAGTAGGCGGTGATTGAGGTCTATGTGTGCGGCTTCTCCCCCGCCGGGAAAGAGGAATCCTGGTGAATTCGACCGTCAAAACAATCATGTTCTGGGTCTTTATCCTCATTTGTCTCATGCTGCTTTGGGGCGTCGTGCAGCGTGGAACAAACATGGGCAAGGACGCGGAGGTCTCTTACTCCGATCTGCTGGACAAGATTGATGCGCAGCAGGTGCAGGATGTAACCATCCAGGGCACGGAGCTTCACGGCCACCTGAAGGCCACGCCCAAGGATCAGTTCCACACCACGATCCCGGCCAGCACCGACACCCTGATTGAGAAGCTGCACGCCGCCAAGGTCGCCTTCGCCCTTAAGGATCCGCAGAACAATATCCTGCTGCCCCTTCTGTTCAACATCGGGCCGTTTGTCCTGCTCGGCGCCATCTGGTTCTTCATGCTCCGCCAGATGCAGTCCGGCGGCAACAAGGCCCTCTCCTTCGGCAAGAGCCGCGCCCGCCTGCTCTCCATGCAGCAGAAGAAAGTCACATTCAAGGATGTGGCCGGCGTGGACGAGGCCAAGGAAGAGCTGAAGGAGATCATCGAGTACCTGCGCGAGCCCCAGAAGTTCCAGAAGCTCGGCGGACGCATTCCCAAGGGCGTACTGCTCGTCGGACCCCCCGGAACCGGCAAGACCCTCCTCGCCCGTGCCGTGGCCGGCGAGGCCAACGTGCCCTTCTTCTCCATCTCCGGCTCTGACTTTGTTGAGATGTTCGTGGGCGTCGGCGCAAGCCGCGTGCGCGACCTCTTCGAGCAGGGCAAGAAGAACGCTCCCTGCATCATCTTCATCGACGAAATCGATGCCGTGGGCCGCCATCGCGGCGCCGGCCTCGGCGGCGGACACGACGAGCGCGAGCAGACGCTCAATCAGCTTCTCGTCGAAATGGACGGATTCGAGTCCAACGACGGCGTGATTCTCGTCGCCGCCACCAACCGCCCTGACGTGCTTGACCCCGCCCTCCTCCGCCCCGGCCGCTTTGACCGCCGCGTGGTGGTTGGACTGCCCGACGTGCGCGGCCGCGAGGAAATCCTGCGCGTCCACGTCAAAAAGGTGCCCGTAGCCGACGACGTGAACCTGAACATCCTGGCGCGCGGCACACCCGGCTTCAGCGGAGCCGACCTCGCCAACATGGTCAACGAGGCCGCGCTCAACGCCGCTCGCGTCAATCGCAAGCAGGTCACGATGTACGACTTCGAGCTGGCCAAGGACAAGGTTCTGATGGGCGCCGAGCGGAAGTCGATGCTGCTGACCGACGAGGAGAAGAAGGTCACGGCATATCACGAGGCGGGGCATGCGCTGGTTTCGTACTTCCGCGAGCACTCGGACCCGATCCACAAGGTGACGATTATTCCGCGCGGGATGGCGCTGGGCGTGACGGTGTTTCTGCCGGGCGACCGGCACAACCACACACGGGAGTATCTTGAGGCCAAGT
>JAGWRX010000173.1 GCA_028876395.1 Acidobacteriota bacterium | reverse complement strand
CACAATGGCGATGACGAGATTGACTACAAGAACAAAGGACAGGAAAAAATGAAATGTCGGATCGATCTTGGCGTGATTCTTCAGGTTCTGGGGGGCATTACTCATGCGTTGACACCATCTCCTTCATGCCGGGGCTGGTTGATTCTTCTGCCGGAGTGTCCGCAAATTCGCTTTCACCGGCGGTGGCTGTCTGCAACTCCGGGCTTTCCGGATTCTGCGCGAGGGCGTCGTCAGATGTCAATGCGGCAAGCTTATCAGGTCCCAGAACCTCGTGATGTTTGGGGATGAGGTGGTAACGGCCCCGCACCAGGTAATCCACAAACAAGCCTCCGGCAAGATATGGATTGACCGCGACCAGCGGAATCGCGTAACCGGTCGTCACGAGCGACTCGGTGATGCTCTTGTTGGAACGGCTCATGCGCCGATAGCCGGGAATCTGCGAAATTTCGAACACAGTCAACTGCGTCTCAGGGTGCTTGCGCGCATAACGCGTCAGTTTGTAGGCAATCTGCTTGGGCGTGGTCATGCCCGCATCCGGAAAGACATTGCGCCGGAATGTGCGGGGAAAATAGAAATTGAGCGTAACGCGCGCAAAGTCCGCACAGTTGTTGAACAGCAGTTGGAAATGCGAACGATTTCCCGTGCCGTTCATCCTGGCGATGAAGGCGTCATCCTGCTTCTCGGTGGTTTGAAAGCGGTAGGCATAGATGCGGCGCTCGTAGGCCACGCCAACCAGTTCGGTCCATCCGCCGTGGAGAAAGTTGCCGCGCGGCACGTCCTCGCCCAGGCTCAGCAAATGGGTCTCGTGGTACAGGTCGCGCATCTGGTGCACGATGTCGCGATCCACGCGCTCGGGCACTTCGGAGGCGTTCTCCACCGAATAAAGATAGGGAACAAGCGGGATTGCAATCCAGTCGTAACCGGCCAGCCCCTGGTAGCGTGAAACGACCGCTCCCATCTCGCCCGGCTGGCAGCGGCGGAGCTTTACCGGCGTCTCAGCGCAGATTCGCTCAAAGTAAACGGCGGTGTGCCCGGTTGGATTGACGGTGCCGAAGAAGCCGTAGGGCTGCTCCATCAGCAGGGCAGCCTGTGCCCGGCAGCGCGGGCTGGCAAGCGACAAAAAAGCGAGGATGACGAGAGCGAATGCGAACGTGCGTTTATCGCGCATTGAGGGCATTTCCCCCTTGGTCGGGTTGTCGTTCTCTCTCTTTCAGTATGCCGGAAAATCGATGCAAAGACTCGGCAGCGTATCAGATCCCGGTGCGGGAGGAAATTACTTTGCAATCATCCTTTGCTGCGCTGGACACACCTATATCCACCGGCCACTGACACGGGTAGCCGCGCCACGTGAATTAGACACTCATCACGGTAAAAACGTTGTGTGGATTACATGAATGTGTGCAAAAAATATAAATCGCGCGCCTTGCACGGCTGACGGTCTGCTGTCTGCTTTGACAACTTTGCCTGCCGGTTCACGTGCGGGGAATGGCTTCGCCGGGCGAAGAAGCTTTAACGGACGGTCTCAAACCGCTCGCTGGGGTAGTTGCACACCGGGCAGTTATCCTTCGGCTGGTGCCTGGACGTATAGCCGCAGACCCCGCAAACCTGGAAGCCCTGCTCGGCGCTGATCCATGAGCCGTTGCGCTCCGCTTCAAGCAGGGAGATGGCCTCGCTGTAAAGTTCGACATGCGTCTTTTCCGCTTCCATGGCAAAGAGGAAGGAGCGCGCGGCTGTGGCGTTGATGTGGGCTTGTGCCTCTTCGAAGAACTTTGGATACATGGAGTCGATCTCGTGATTCTCGCCCGCGAGAGCCAGCCTGAGATTCTCCAATGTGCTCTTGACCAGGGGCGGAGCGATTTTTACGTTTGCCTCGCCGCCCAACTGCCGGATGACGCGTGCCTGAGCGCTGGCGTGAATCTGCTCGGCGCGCGCGGCGGCACGAAACAGGCTGGCGACACCAGACAGACCGTCCGCGTTTGCCCTCTCCGCGAAGGCTTTGTACCTGGCGCAGGCGTTGGATTCGCCTGCGTACGCGGTCAAGAGGTTCTGCAACGTGATTTCGCTTCCGGCAGATGCCACCATGGTTGCCATCTATCCTACCCCATCACTACAACTTAAGTGTAAGAACGTTTTAGGGCAGGCCTCTGTGATCTCGCTCACAGGTACCGTATTGGTCATTGGCCTTTCGACTGAGGTCGTTTTGGGATGGGCGTCAGGATCCGCTTCGCGGAGGCTGCGACGAACGGCGGTAGCGGATGGCATCCACCCTGGAAGTTGCCACCAGGCCCTCTTCCACCATGGTGTCAAGCAGGGGAAGCAGCCTGGCAACCTGTTCTTCCGTGTCGATGATGCTGAGCTGGATGGGCGCATCCTTTGAGAAGGTCCAGTGCCCCGAGCGGCGAATCCGGCTTCCGGAACCGAAGCCTTCAATACCGCGGAAAACAATGACTTCCGCGATCTCCAGCTGCTTGCACCGGGCCACGATGGCCTCATGCAGGGGCTTGCCCTGCCAGCGATCATCTTCGCCAAAGTGGACGCGTACCATGCATCCGGAAAATTGTTCCTTCATGGCAGACCTCCCTCACTCCGCGGTGGCGCTTGTGCGGGCGATTGCGTTTCCGTCTGGGCGTCGTGCGCGCGATACGCGTACTTGATGATGTCCACATCGGAGAAGACCACGAGGCCCTCCTCCACCATCCGATCCACCATGGGTAGAAATGCACGGAGCTTTGCCGCCGTGTCGATGGCCGAAAGCATCACTGAGCCGTGGTGCGCTGAGAACAGCGACTCATCCTTGTGCATGCGTCGGTGGGCTCCATAGCCGAGGATGCCTCGATAGACCGTGACGCCGGCAATGTCGTTGGCGCGCATCGCTTCCACCAGCGCCTTGTACAAAGGCTTGCCGTTCCAGCGGTCCTCTTCGCTCAGGTAGATGCGCATCATCTGCGCCTTGCCTTCGATTTTCAGATGCTCGGGATGCACCTTGGGCCGTGCCCTGGAGGTTTGCGCGGGCTTGGCTATCGTGGTTTCCTGCGTTTCGATCAGGCCCGTGCCGGCCATTTCCTCCAGCTTGCCCAGCATCGCATCGACTGTCTCGCGCGACTCAATGAACTCAATCTTGATGGGCAGATGGTCTGAAATATCGATGAGATTGGAGGAGTGCATGTGGTGATCGGCGCCAAATCCCGCGATACCCTTGGTGACTGTAGCGCCTGCCACGCCACGATAAAACAGAAAGTCCAGAATGCTGGAGTAAATAGGAACGCCGTGATGCGTGGAGCCTTCACTCAGGTAGATCGTGACTTTGACTGCTTTTCCAGGACTCAGCATGGCAGCCCTCCTGAAGGCAATTGTGGATTCTAGCGCGAATGGAGAAGCACGTCGAGCGAGCTTATGAAATCGTGTCGGCGAGCAGGACGCCAAACCAGGTGGCCGCGAGGCCCAGAATCAGGCTGCCGACGGCATAGAGCGCCGCCAGAGCGAAGGCCCCTGCGCGCAAGTTTGCGAGCGTTTCCCACTCGTAGGTGGAGAAGGTGCTGTATGCGCCGACAAAGCCGATGGGAATGAGAAAGCGCCAGGCCGGACTCAGCTCCACGCGCTTGCCCAGATAGGTAAGCGAGAAGCCGATGATGACGCACGCCGTGATGTTGATGACGAAGGTGCCGTAGGGAAATTTCGTTCCCATGCGGCTGCCGATCATGGAGCCGACCCAGTAGCGGGCAATCGAGCCGAGCGCGCCACCGGCGGCGATAAGAAGATATTTCTGCAAGGCGTATCTCCCTTCAGCGTCTGACCCTGCCGCCTGGACCACTTATGGCAAGGATTGGCGCCTGTTTCTCTCCTGATTAAACTTTTGCAGGGATCGCGCCGGGGCATGACTCCGCGACAGGAAGGCCTGCCAGGAGTCATCAGCTGTCCGGTTGCAGCGCAGGACAGCGGTTCATGGGGAACTCCATCCCCGACTGAATGATACCACCGTGTTGGCTTTGGCCCGTCAAGGATTAGGAGGTTCGGATCAGCCTACGAGGCGCTCGTCGGCGAGGCGAGGTTCGCGGTTTCGCACTTTGCACTTAGAAGCTGATCGGTGAAAAGTGCATGTTAGAATCTGGCGGCATGGCAGAAAGGGCTGGATTCGAGCGGGAGTTCATGGCGAGTATTATCGGGCGCGGGGGACTATTGGACAGGTTTTTCTACTTTGGCATGTCGCTGGTGATCGCGACAGTGGTGGTGTACGGCTTCAGCCACACGGTGGATGCAAACCTGATTCACGCCGCCGTCCCACGACCCATTCTGTTGTATTTTCATGCGGCCGTCTTTTCTGGCTGGCTTCTCTTCTTCATCTCGCAGTCACTGCTGGTGCGAACGCGTAATGTACGGTGGCATCGCAGCGTCGGATGGTTCGGTGTTGCGCTTGGCGCTTCGATTCCCGTGCTGGGCCTTGCCACTTCCATCGTCATGACGCGCTTCCAATTGGTCCGGCTTCATGCGATCGAGGATGCGGTAACAGACCTGATTGCTCCGTTCTTCGACATGGTTTCGTTCGCGATTCTCTTTGCGCTGGCAATATATTGGCGAAAGAAAGCGGAGATCCACCGCCGCTTACTCTTGATTGCATCCTGTGTGCTGACTTCTGCGGCCTTCAGCCGCTTTCCGCCCGAGATGCTGCCATCCTGGCCCGGCATGCTGGTGTTTATTTGTTTTTATGCAGGCGTGGACGTTCTAATTCTGATGGGTGTAGTGCGCGACCTGATCGTTCAAAGACGCATCCATCGGGTTTATCTCTATGCACTCCCTGCGCTCATTTCTGTCCAGACGATCGTCGTCTACCTGTACCAGTGGAATTGGCCCTTGTGCGTGAAGATTACGCACGCTGTCGTGGGTTGAACGGGCAGCTTGTCTATTCAGATGGGTGGTTGTGCGGATTGAGAAGTGCTAGTTGTGTTTGCCTTTCCACTCTTCGTAGGGCCCCTGGAAGTCTTCGATGCCGTCTGCCTTGAAGTTCCACAAGCGCGTGGCCACCTCGTCGATGAGGTCGTGGTCGTGGGTGACCAGCAGCACCGTGCCCTCGTAGCGCTGCAGCGCGATATTGAGCGCGTTGATGGCTTCGAGGTCGAGGTGGTTCGTCGGTTCGTCGAAGATGAGGAAGTTGGGCTTGGTGAGGATCAGCTTGCAGAAGGCCAGCCGCGCCTGCTCTCCGCCGGAGAGCGCCCTGGTCTGCTTGCCGCCTTCTTCGCCGCTGAAAAGCATCTGGCCGAGGATGCCGCGAATCTCTTCGACGGTGGCCTTGGGGTCCCAGCGGTGGAGCCATTCGGCCACGGTGAGGCCGTGCTCGATGGTCGCGCCTACATCCTGCGGGAAGTAGCCAACCTGCGCCTCATGGCCCCAGAAGACAGCGCCGGAATCGAGCGCGAAGTTCTTGTCGGCGAGGCCGGGATAGCTGGAGAGGATGCTCTTGAGCAGCGTGGTTTTGCCCGCGCCGTTGCGGCCCATGAGGCAGATTCTTTCGCCGCGCAGAACGTTGGCACTGAAGCCGTCGATGACCGTCTGGTCGCCGTAGATTTTGGTCAGATGCTTGAACTCGAGGACGTGCTTGCCGCTGGGGCGCAGCTGGTCAAACTTGATGAAGGGCCGCTGGATGTTGGAGCGGGCAAGCTCGTTGGTTTGCAGGCGTTCCACCTCTTTGCGGCGGCTGGTGACCTGGCTGGAGCGGGTTCCTGCGGCGAAGCGGGCGATGAACTCATTGAGCTGCGCAATCTTCTTTTCGCGTTGCGCGTTCTGGGACTCCAGCGTGGAGCGGATCTGCGTCTTGGCCATCACCATCTCGTCGTATCCGCCGGTGTAGACGATGATGGTTTGATAGTCGATGTCGGCGGTGTGGGTGGTGACGCTGTTGAGGAAGTGGCGGTCGTGGGAGATGGCGATGAACGTGCCGTCGTACTTGAGCAGGAAGTCCTGCAGCCAGTGGATTGAGTCGAGATCGAGGTAGTTGGTGGGCTCGTCGAGCAGGAGCGCTTCAGGCTTTCCGAAGAGCGCCTGCGCGAGCAGCACGCGGACCTTCTGGCCGCCCTGCAACTCGCCCATCTTGCGCTCGTGCAGCTCCTCGGTGATATCGAGGCCATCGAGCAGCACGGCGGCGTCGCTCTCGGCGGTGTAGCCGTCTTCGTCTCCGATGATCCCTTCGAGCTCGCCGAGGCGCATGCCGTCGGCGTCGGACAGTTCCGGCTTCTCGTAGATTCGGTCGCGCTCTTCAAGAGCTGCCCAGAGGGGCGCGTTGCCCATGATGACGGTGTCGATGACGCGGTAATTGTCAAACGCGAACTGATCTTGCCGGAGCACGCCGAACTTGCGGGGGCGCACTACCGTGCCCTTCTGCGCGTCCAACTCGCCGGTGAGGATCTTCATGAAGGTGGATTTGCCGGAGCCGTTGGGACCGGTTAAGCCGTAGCGGCGGCCGGGCACAAAGCTGACGCTTACGTCTTCGAAGAGCACCTTCGAGCCGTAGCGCATGGACACATTGCTGACACTGAGCATTCTTTTCTGGTTCCTACGTTCAGACCGCAGCGGGGTAACGGCTCCGCCAGGCCGGATAAATCTGGGGTTGGATCAAGATTGCAGGGCGCGCGCACGCGGGCAGCCCCTCAAGAACTTCCGCTCTTCTAGTTTCTCATACGTGCGGCAAACGGCTGGTGCGGACGCTGGTCGGCAAGCCATGCGTCCCTGGGCCCGCTGCTGCCGCGGTCGCCGGGGAATTGCGGGCTGCAAAATAATCTGCAAACAAACTGTGGAAAAACGCAAATAAAAAAGGGGGGGGGGGAGGGGGGTGCCTCTTCAAACCGGAGTACCTGGCCGATAGCGAGTCCCGCCGCTCTTTACCCTACTGAAATTGTGCCACGGCGGCTGGTAATTATATGCAAACTGATTTTTGAAGGGCGAGGTCCCGTCGATTCCATAACCATCGCTGTGACGTGCGCCACCGGAAAGCTATTCTGCTTCGGCATCCTGGGTTAATTGAATGTCCTCATGTCTTGCCTCTTGGGAGTGCCTCATTTTTCTCATCAGGAGGTAAAGAGGACTGGTCAAGGCGATCACCGCCACGGTGAAACGCGCGTGCTTCAAGTCGGCAATGATGGAGGCGACGAGGAAAGCACCGGCGCCAAGACATATCCCCAGGTTGGTCCACGGATATCCCCACATTCTGAATGGCCGTGGAAGATCGGGCTGACGGGCTCTCAAGACGAAGAGCGAAAGAAATCCAGACAAATAAACGGCCACGAACAGAATCGAGGCCATTGCGACGAGGGTCTCAAAGCTGCCGCTGAGGACCAGGGCGATGGACGCCGCGGTACACAGAATCAACGCCCCAGCAGGAGTTCCTCCGGAGTTGACCCATGTGACCCACCCCGGCATCTGCCCATCGCGCGCCATGGCGAAGAGAATGCGCGGCGTAATCATGAGCGATGCGTTGATCGCACTGATTGCGGTGACCAGCGAAACAAAGAGAATCATGCTCCGGCCGTGGCCGCCAAAGATCAGCTCCGCCGCATCCGCGGCAGGCATCTGCGAAGCAGCCAGCTTGCCGATGGACAGCACGTGGAGCAGCGCAGCATTCACCAGCAGAAAAATTGCGGCACATGCCAGCACGCCCGCAATGGAGGAACGTGGCAGGTTTTTGGCCGGGTTCTCATCCTCTTCGGTGAAATAGATCGCTCCATACCAGCCGTCGTAGCTTACGACAATGGGTTGCAAGGCCACAATGAGGGCGAACAGCAGAGCCGATGGCGGTATCTGCGGAAGGCTTCGCGGCGCAACAATGCTGCTCGGAGCCGCTCTTGGGGAAATCACAAAACAGGCCACAACAAACGCAATCAGCGCCAGAGCTTTCGCCAGACTGGTAATTTGCTGCGCCCGGCTGCCTGCTCGCAGGCCCAACCAATTGAGCAGCATCAGTACGATGAGGCACGCGACGGCAACCAGCTTTGTGTGCCGAAGCAATGCTGGTTGCAGTCCGGCGGCGAACTCGCCAAATGCAACTGCCAGATATGCGATTGCCGCGGTTTGAACCATCCAATCGCAGCACCCGGCGAGAAATCCTCCGTAGCTCCCAAACGCCTGTCGCGCATAGACATACCATCCGCCGGCCTGCGGGAGCATGGTTCCCAACTCTGAGACGGACTGGGTGCATAAAAAGGCGAAAATGCCGCCCATGCTCCAGACCGCAAAAACAAACCATGAATTACCCAGACGGGCAGCAACTTCCCCGGGCGTGAGCAGTATGCCCGAGCCGATGGTGTTGCCAACAATGACGGCGATGCCGAAGCCCACGCCAAGTATCCGCAGAAGATGTCCCTTCGAACGGGCCTCGGTGCGTGCTGCTTCAGATGTGGTCGAGTGCATTGCGTGATTTTGGTACGGGTGGTTCACGCTTCAGGAGTGATGATGGTAACCCTCTGGTGCTGGTCCGTCAATTGAAAACAGGGAGCGAATCCATCGCCCAAAGGCAAGGCTTTGCAGAATGAGGCCCGCACTTGGCCGCCTAGTTATTGAGATCTGAACCTCAACTGAGGCGGTTCAGGAAAGCGCTTGACGAAAGGATTCCGGACGAATGTCAGGTAGCCGGGCGGTCGCTTGACATTCACTCATTTGAGACAGGACGCAAACTGAATAAGCGGGAAACGGAATCTGCTCGTTGCGGGGCGCTAGCGGAGGAATGCCATGGTGACATGGTTCACGACGAAGGCGGCGACCCAGGCGAGTACGAGCATGTAGGTGAACTGGAAGGCAGGCCACTTCCAACTGTTGGTTTCGCGCTTGACGACGGCCATGGTGGAGGTGCACTGCATGGCGAAGGCGAAGAAGATCATCAGCGCCAGCGCGCCGCCGAGCGTCATGTTGTGGTGCAGCGCGGTTTGCAGATTGAGGGCCTCGGTGCTCGGGTCGGCGCCGTAGAGCGTGCCCATGGTGCTGACCATGACTTCGCGCGCCAGTACGCTGGAAAGCAGGCCGATGCCGATCTCCCAGTTGAAGCCGAGGGGTGCGATGGCGGGCTCGATAAAGTGGCCCAGCCGGCCGATCATGCTGTCAGCCAGTTTGGGCGCAGCGTAGGAGCCACCTGCCAGCGGGACCGGCGGGATGTGTGCCAGTACCCACAAGGCCAGCGTGACCATAAGAATGATGGTGCCTGCCTGGCGGAGGAAGACGCGCGCGCGGTCCACGAGACGAATGGCCAGCGAACGCAGCGTGGGCATGCGGTACTGGGGCAGTTCGAGAATGAAGGGCGTCTCGCTGGACTTGAGGATGGAGCTTTTTAGCAGCCAGGCGGTGGTCATGGCGGCTACAAAGCCCGCGAGATAGAGGCCGAGCATGACGAGCGTGCGCAGATCCAGAAAGCCGTGCAGGTAGACGGTGTGGGGAATGAAGGCCGCGATCAGCAGCATGTACACGGGCAGGCGCGCCGAGCAGGTCATGAAGGGCGTAACGAGAATGGTGGCGAGACGGTCGCGCTTGTTCTCAATGGTGCGTGTGGCCATGATGGCCGGAACGGCGCAGGCATAGGCCGACAGCAGCGGAATGAACGCCTTGCCGTTGAGCCCGATGGTGCGCATGACGCGATCGGCGATGAGCGCGGCGCGGGCCAGGTAGCCTGAGTCCTCAAGAATTCCGATGAAAAGAAACAGCAGGAGAATCTGGGGGAGGAAGACGAGTACGGAGGAGATGCCCTTCCACGCGCCGTCGAGAAGGAGCGACTGCAGCCAGCCGGCGGGCAGCAGCGGGCGGGCAAGTTGGCCGATCTGGGCAAGAATTTCGCCCAGACCGTCAGAGAGCGGCTGGCCGATGGAGAAGACCACCTCAAACACGCCGATGACCACCATGAGGAACAGGAGCGGTCCCCAGATGCGGTGGAGGAGGATGTTGTCGATTTTGCGGCTGCTTTCAGCCGAGAGCGGAGCGTGGTAGCCGGTGCGTCGGCTGACCTGGGCGGCCCAGGTGTGCGTGCTGGCGGCGTTGCCCAGCACTGGGAGCGTCAGCGGTTGCGTGGTCTTGTGCTCGGTGTGCTGGTTGAGGAAGAGCGAGACGGCTTCAAGGCCGGTGCCATGGACGGCGCTGATCTGGGCCACGGGTGCGCCCAACTCGCGAGCCAGCTTGAGTGCGTCCACCTGGCCGCCGCGCGCTTCCATGAGGTCGCTCATGTTGAGCAGGACCAGCGTGGGCAGGCCCAGCGCAAGCACCGGCGCGGCCAGCATGAGCTGGCGCGTAAGGTGCAGGGAATCAAGTACCAGGAGCACTGCGTCGGGCCTGGGCGTGCCGGGCATCTTGCCCTGGAGCACGTCGATGGAGACGCGCGCATCCTCTGAATAGGGCGAAAGCGAGTAAACGCCGGGCAGGTCGATGAGCGTGAGGTCGTCGCGGCCGACGCCGGCCATGAGGCCCATGCGCTGCTCGACGGTGACGCCGGGATAGTTGGCGACCTTCTGCCGGAGGCCTGTCAAACGATTGAAAAGCGTGGACTTGCCGGAGTTTGGCGGCCCGATCAGGACAACGGTTCTCAGGGCTCCCTGCGGAGGAGGCGCGGCGGGGGGCTCAAAGGCCGTGGGCGTGCAGCAGGAACTCATCGGGCCGCCTCTGCCAGCGCGGTGGCGGGCTCGTCTTCGGCAGGGGATGCGTCCTGGGTTTCGAGGCTACGCACACGGATGGCTTTAGCCGTCTCGATGCGGAGCGCGATTTCCATGCCGTCGATGCCATATACGGTGGGGTCGCCTGCCGGAGCGTGGCGCAGCGCAGTGACTTGCGCATCAGGCACAAAGCCCATGTGCATCAGGTGATTCTGCACGGATTCGGGCAGATCCAGGGCCACCAGCACCCCGCTCTCGCCAATCTTAAGCTCACTCAACACGCTCAACCGCCGGACTCCCATGGGCCGCCTAAATGGCAGGACCTGAAAACTACGACCAGAATAGTCGGATTTAAGTATACGACCAATTTGGTCTGAGTCGCAAACGCTCGCTGGGAAAACATTGTTGCCTCTACCCATGCCATGACCTCCTGGGACGGAGCGGCGGTTGGCATCGAAACCGCCGGTTGTTCTCCTGACCCTCTGATGGCGCCTCTTTGCATTACTCATCGGAACGTCTTCCATGTTGTATCAAGGGCGGAAATGGAAGGATGTGACCTAAATCACCCGGCATCGTAAAAATTTAGGCTGCGGGGGCAAGATGTTCGGCGCAGCGACTTTGAGCAGGGCGTGGGTGGATGAAGATGAATTTGCCTTCATGGAAGGCCCGAAACAAGGGCACGGGCGTGATACGAGTCACCGCACAGGGGAGGAAACGGAGGGATAGTCATGCCGGGGGTGAGCCATGAAAATGACCCTAAGCGTGATCAAGGCAGATATCGGCTCCATCGGCGGACACGTCGCTCCATCGCAGCACCTGCTGCAAACCGTGAGGGACTATATCGGGAAGCGAGCGCCCGGGTTGCTGCTCGACCACTACATCAGCCACACCGGGGACGATATTGCGATCCTCATGACGCACACGCACGGGGTGGACGATGAACAGATTCATCAGCTTGCCTGGGACGCATTTCGTGCAGGCACGGATGCTGCGCGGCAGGAGGGCCTGTATGGAGCGGGCCAGGATCTGTTGAAAGACTCCTTCTCCGGCAATGTGAAGGGCATGGGTCCGGCGGTAGCGGAGATGGAGATTGACGAGCGCACCAGCGAGCCATTCCTCTTCTTCGCGGCAGACAAGACCGATCCCGGCGCCTACAATCTGCCGCTGTATCTGGCCTTTGCGGATGTGATGAACACGCCCGGACTGATCCTGTCGCCCAATATTTCCCGCGGATACAAGTTCGTGATCATGGACGTGAACAATACCGCTGGCGACCGCGTCATCGAATTGAACACTCCTGAGGAAATGTACGACATTGCGGCGCTTCTGCGCGATCCGGAGCGGTTCGTGGTGGAGTCTGTCTGGTCGCGCGCCACGGGCGAGCAGGCGGTTGCGGTGGCTACGTCGCGGCTGCACAACATTGCCGGCAAATACACGGGCAAGGATGATCCTGTGATGCTGGTGCGGGTGCAGATGAACTTTCCGGCCACGGGCGAAATTCTTGCGCCGTACGCGATCGGCCACTTTGTCGGCGGTGGCATGCGCGGATCGCACCAGGTTCCGTTGATGCCGGTACATTTGAATACGGGTATCAGTTACTTCGATGGGCCGCCGATTGTGAGTTGCGCCGGCTTCTGCGTCCACAACGGAAGCCTCACCGAGCCGGTGGATAACTTTGCTCATCCGTTCTGGGATACGGTGCGCAATCGCGTAGCGAAGAAGGCCATGGAAATACGGCGGCAAGGATTCGTCGGCACTGCGATGCTGCCGATGTTCGAGCTTGAGTACACGGGCATAGCGGAGAAGCTCGCGGTTCTTGAAAAGCGGTTCGTCGTCCGCGAAGCGAAACCGGCGCTGGCGAAGGTCTAGACCTGTTGAAGACTCCGCGACCTCCACCCGCGCGGGCGTCACTTCGGTCACTCAGATGGATGCGAAGGGGTGTCCGCCTTTCTGCTTTCGGCAAGCGCTGCGGGCAAGCAAGCGTCGCAGAATCGGAACAGCGATAAGTCTGTATTGCGAGACGCGAGCATTCAGGCGCGGCAGGCCGGATCTGTTTGCTCGGCTCATCGTGCGAAAAAGTGCCGCATTGTGATATTTCAGCGCCGCCCTGTGTCTCGCATCACAGCGGCTCTTTCACCCAAAGACGAGACTCCTCGTAGCGGTAATTTCTCCTGCAGCCGCGCAATGAGGCAAAGCGAATGAGTGAGCAGAAAATGGTCATTATGGATGGGAACGAGGCGGCGGCTTCGGTGGCCTATCGTCTCGCCGAGGTTGTCGCCATCTACCCCATTACCCCCTCGTCCCCGATGGCTGAGTGGGCGGATCAGTGGCGCTCGGAAGGGAAGAAGAATATCTGGGGCGCATTGCCCGTTGTGGAAGAGTTGCAGAGCGAAGGCGGCGCGGCGGGCGCATTGCACGGCGCATTGCAGGCCGGTGCGTTCGGGACCACGTTCACGGCATCGCAAGGCCTGCTGCTGATGATTCCCAACATGTTCAAGATTGCCGGCGAGCTGACGCCGGCTACCATGCACGTGACGGCCCGTACGATTGCGACGCACGCGCTGTCGATCTTTGGCGACCACTCCGATGTAATGGCCTGCCGCGGGACAGGCTGGGCCATGCTGGCTTCGAACTCCGTGCAGGAGGTGGCCGACCTCGCGCTGGTGGCGCAGATTGCCACACTCGAATCGCGCATTCCGTTTATTCATTTCTTCGATGGCTTCCGCACGTCGCACGAAGTGGGCAAGATCCTGCCGATTGCCGACGAGACAATTCGCGCGCTGCTGGACGACAAGTACATCATTCAATATCGTCAGAACGCGCTGAATCCGGAGCGTCCCATCATTCGAGGAACGGCGCAGAATCCTGATGTGTTCTTCCAGGCGCGCGAGGCATGCAATCCGTTCCACGCCGCGGTTCCGGGAATCGTGCAGTCGGTGATGGATCGCTTTGCCGCGCTAACCGGGCGGGCATATCACCTGTTCGATTACAGCGGGGCGCCCGATGCCGAGCGCGTGATTGTGATGATGGGCTCCGGAGCCGAGGCAGCTGAAGAAACCGTGGATGCTCTGAACAAACGCGGCGAGAAGCTTGGCGTCCTCAGGGTGCGGCTCTATCGCCCGTTCGATGCGCGCGCATTCCTGGCCGCATTGCCTGCAACAGTGAAGTTCATCGCCATCCTGGACCGCACCAAGGAACCAGGCGCCGCGGGTGAACCGCTGTATCAGGACATCGTGACCGTGCTGGCTGAAAACGCTGCGAGCCTGCCCTTTGCCGCGATGCCCACGGTGATTGGCGGGCGCTACGGTCTCTCGTCGAAGGAGTTCACGCCGGCGATGGTCAAGGGGGTATTTGACGAACTGGCGAAGCCGGCGCCGAAGAATCACTTTACCATCGGCATCGACGACGACGTTTCGTACACCAGTCTCAGTTACGATCCGGGCTTCTCCACGGAAGATCCGCAGACTGTGCGCGCTCTCTTTTACGGCCTTGGCTCCGATGGCACCGTCGGCGCGAACAAAAACTCGATCAAGATTATCGGCAGCGAGACGCCGAATTATGCGCAGGGCTATTTTGTGTATGACTCGAAGAAGTCCGGCTCGATGACGACGTCGCACCTGCGCTTCGGGCCGAAGCCGATTCACTCCACGTATCTGATTACGCGCGCAAGCTTCGTGGCGTGCCACAATTTCAACTTCCTTGAGAAGATGAACGTGCTCGAAGCGGCAATGCCTGGGGCAGTCTTTCTGCTGAACTCGCCTTATTCGGCAGCAGAGGTCTGGAGCAAGCTGCCGAGAACGATGCAGCAGGATCTTCTGCGCAAGAAGATTGAGTTTTATGTGATTGACGGCTACACAGTAGCGCGCGAGGCCGGCATGGGCACGCGCATCAACACGATCATGCAGACGTGCTTCTTTGCCATCAGTGGCGTGCTGCCGCGCGAAGAAGCCATTGCGCAGATCAAGAAGGCGATTCAAAAGACCTATGGCAAGCGCGGCGAAGCGGTGGTGCAGAAGAACTTTGCAGCCGTCGACGCTGCTCTGGCGCATCTGGAGAAGGTTGAGCTGCCTGCGTCTGCTTCGTCGGAATTTGATCTTGTCCCCGCAATTTCAAGCAAGGCGCCGAAGTTTGTGCATGACGTGCTAGGCGAGATTGCGGCGGGGCGCGGCGACCTGCTTCCGGTCAGTGCGATTCCCGCAGGGGGCGCGTTCCCCACAGGCACATCGCAGTGGGAGAAGCGCAATATCGCGCAATTTATTCCGGTGTGGGACAAGGACCTCTGCATTCAATGCGGCAAGTGCGTGATGGTCTGCCCGCACGCAGTGATTCGCTCCAAGGTGTACAGTCCTGAGCTGGGCGACAAGGCCCCTGCGACGTTTCAGTGGGCCAGGCCCAAGTGGCGCGGCATGGAGCAGGACCGCTACACGCTTCAGGTTGCGCCCGAGGATTGCACGGGATGCGGCGTGTGCGTGGAAGTGTGCCCGGCGAAGAGCAAGAGCGACGCGAGCCACAAGGCCATCAACATGACACCGCAGGCTCCGCTGCGCGAGCCGGAGCGCGAGAACTGGGAGTTTTTCCTGGGCCTGCCGGAGGTGGACCGCAATCGCTTATCGCACGGCCAGGTGAAGGACCTGCAACTGCTGCAACCGCTGTTTGAATTTTCAGGCGCGTGCTCGGGTTGCGGTGAGACGCCGTATATCAAGGTGCTGACGCAACTGTTCGGCGACCGGCTTTACATTGCCAATGCGACGGGTTGCTCGTCGATCTACGGCGGCAACCTGCCCACGACACCGTACAGCGCCAATGCGCAAGGCCGCGGGCCTACATGGGCCAATTCGCTCTTCGAGGACAATGCGGAGTTTGGCTTCGGCATGCGAACTGCGCTCGATCAGCAGAAGACCTTTGCGGAGACGCTGCTGATGCGACTGACTCCAGCTGTCGGCGGCGAGCTGGTGTCTGCGCTGCTCGATGCCTCACAGAAGACGGAGGCCGAAATCGAAGCGCAGCGCGAACGGGTGAAGGCGCTTCGGCAGAAGCTCGCAGGCAATGAGGCTTCCGACGCGCGCAATCTGCTGGCGATTGCTGATTCACTGGTGCGCAAGAGCGTATGGATTCTGGGCGGCGATGGATGGGCATTTGACATCGGCTTCGGCGGCCTGGACCACGTGCTCGGCTCTGGCAAGAACGTGAACGTGCTGGTGCTGGACACTGAGGTTTATTCAAACACCGGAGGACAGGCATCGAAGGCAACGCCACGAGGAGCGGTGGCCAAGTTTGCGGCGAGCGGCAAGAAGAACAGCAGGAAGGACCTGGCCATGGAGGCCGTCAGCTATGGCTCTGTCTACGTGGCGCAGGTGGCGCTGGGCGGCAACGACAGCCACGTTGTGAAGGCCTTCCAGGAAGCAGAGGCGCACGATGGGCCTTCGCTCATCATTGCGTATGCGAGCTGCATCGCGCATGGCTACGACCTGGTGCACGGACTGGAGCAGCAGAAGCTCGCCGTGCAGTCCGGCTACTGGCCGCTGATGCGCTACAACCCGGCGCTGCGCGAAGAGGGCAAGAATCCATTCCAGCTTGACTCGAAGGCGCCGTCGATCCGGCTCAAGGACTATGCGTATCGCGAAGCGCGCTACACGATGCTGGCCCGCGGGAATCCCGAGCTGGCAGCGGAGCTGCTGAAGGAAGCACAGGACGATATCGAGCGGCAGTGGCGTGTCTACTCGGCGCGTGCGGCGATGCCTGGCCGCGGTGAGACGCCGCATATCGCTCCCCAGGAAAAGCCTGAGGAGAAGCTGGCGGCCGCTGCCGCCGGAGGAACGGAATGATCGACTTTTCCACGCATTATCTCGGTCTGAAGCTGAATGGCCCCATCATGGTTTCATCCACGCCTCTTTCCGAGTCGCTGGACAACGTTCGCCGCATGGAGGACGCCGGCGCATCGGCGATTGTGCTGACTTCGCTCTTCGAGGAGCAGCTGGCCCTGGAGTCGCGCGCTCTGGACGAAGATCTCTCGCGCGGCACCGAGTCGTTTGCAGAGTCGCTTGATTACCTGCCGGAGCAGAGCGACTACCGCATGACGCACGAGGTTTATCTTGAGTACCTGCGGCGCACGAAGGAGGCGGTGCACATTCCCATTCTCGCGAGCCTGAACGGAGCGACAGCAGGGGGATGGGTGCGGTTCGCGAAGGACATGGAACTGGCCGGAGCAGACGCCATCGAGCTGAACACCTATGCGCTGGCCACGGATTGCAGGCAGACTTCGGCGGACGTAGAATCGCAACTGCTCGAACTGGTTGAGAGCGTGTGCCACGCGGTCAAGATTCCCGTCTCCGTAAAGCTTTCGCAGAGCTTCACCAGCCTGCCGCACCTGGTGTGCCGCATGGAGGAGGCGGGTGCTCGCGGCGTGGCGCTCTTCAACCGCTTCTATCAGGCCGATTTCGACATCGAGACGCTGGATGTGCGGCCCACGCTGCACTTCTCCACTCCGTCTGAGCTGTTGCCGCGCCTGCATTGGGCCGCAATTCTCTATGGCAATCTCAACATCGACCTTGCCATTACCGGCGGTGTTCACTCGGCGGAAGACGTGCTGAAGAGCATCATGGCCGGCGCGAGTATGACGATGATGGCTTCAGCGCTGCATATCCACGGCATTGAACACATCAGTAGAGTGCTCCACGACATGCACTACTGGCTGGAGAAACACGAGTACGCATCGCTATGGGAGACACGCGGCTGCCTGAGCAGGCGCTCCGTGCCCGACACTTCTCCTTTTGATCGCGGCAACTACATCAAGACACTCAGCTCCTACAGCCTGCGTCAGACGGTGGCTGCGTTCTAGGCGAACAATCATCTACCAGATATTTGGAGACTGGCGGCGGTTGCACGTGAACAGTGCGCCGCCGCAGCGTTTTTGCGGTGCAGATGCGGAGACGACGCATGCGGAGAATTGGCAGGCACGCCGTTAGACCCGTCCAAGCTGATGCAGAACCGTGTCCTCGAGCAGACGGCAAGCATGAGGCAGGGCGTCGCGCACGGCGTCGCTGAATCCCTCACGAAGCTCCAGGGAACCTGCGCCGATGGTCAACAGCAGCGCGGTGTGGGGCAGGGAATTGTAGAGTTGCGAGCCCAGGGAGAGAAGTTGAGCCGCGCCCATGTGGTGAGTGGCCAGTCCTGGAGGCTCATCGGCGGGCGCGACGGGGGCAAGCCTGACCTGGCCGGGAGCGGATTCTGCCGAGCAGTCAATGAAGATGACCGACTCAGCGCGGGCTGCGTCCTCGGCGAACTCGGGGGTCCACTGTTGTTGCGAGAGGATGCGGAGATCGGGTACGGATTGAAATCTGGCCTCAGCCCATGCAGCCAGCCACGGCCCCACGCCATCATCCTCGCGCAGCGTGTTGCCGCAGGCGAGGATGACGCAGCGGGCTGGACTGGAGGTCATGACAGCACCATTGGGTTAACCGGGTTAGCGCACAACACGATCGACTACTTCGCCATCGGCCGAGATGAGCGTGATGTCCAACGGCATCTGTCCAAAGGCATGCGTGGAGCAACTGAGGCAGGGATCGAATGTGCGGACGACAGCTTCTATGCGGTTGAGAATACCTTCGCTGAACTTGCCTTCCTTGATGTAATGCCGGGCGGCCTGCAGCACGCCTTTGTTCATGGCGTTGTTGTTCTGGCCGGTGGCGATGACGAGGTTGGCCCAGGTAATCAGTCCGTTTTCGTCCACCTTGTAGTTGTGCATCAGGGTGCCGCGCGGCGCTTCTGCCTGGCCGGCGCCTTCAAGGCGATTGACGCCTGCGGTGGCGCGCACGTGGGTGTCGAGAATCAGTGGGTCGGAAAGAATCTGCTCAATCTTCTCGATGCCGTAGAGCATGTCGATGAGCCGCGCGTGATGGTAGTGGAACGATCCCTGCACGGGTCCGTCGGCGAGCTGCTTGAACTCAACCAGTTCCTTGTCCGCCAGCGGTGTGCCCATGGATTTTGCAATGTTGAGTCGCGCCAGCGGGCCTACGCGATAACAGCCTTCGGGATATCCCAGCGGCTTGTAGTAGGCGAACTTGGTGTAGCTGTACGGCTCGACGGCTTCGCCGATCACCTCAGTGAATTTGCTGGCGGTGATGCCATCGTCGAGGATGTTGCCCCTGGCGTCGATGAGCCGCAGCGCGCCGTCAGTGAATTCTACCGACTCGTCTTCATTGATAAGGCCCATGAAGAGGGACGGGAAGTTGGCGAAGACTTCGATCTCCGGCTGGAAGCTATCGGCGATCTGCTTGTAGGCGGCCAATGCGAGCTGGACGTTGGCATAGGCCTCGGGGATCATGCTCAGGATTTCATCGCGCTTGGCCGGGCTCAGGGGCTCGGTCACGCCGCCGGGTACAACCCATCCGGGATGGATGCGCTTGTTTCCGAGAAGCTCAATGAGGTGCTGGCCGAAGCGGCGCAGCGCGATGCCGGCACGGCCGAGTTCAGGCTTGGCGCCGACGACGCCAAAGATGTGGCGCGTGGCCGGATCGGACTCCATGCCCAGCAAGAGGTCGGGCGAGGCGAGATAGAAAAAGCTGAGCGCGTGTGACTGCACCATCTGCGCGAGGTTCAGCATGCGCCGCAGTTGCGCGGCGGTATGTGGGATGCGCACGGACATGATGGCTTCGCAGGCCTTGGCCGAGGCGATGAGGTGCGAGACCGGGCAGATGCCGCAGATGCGGGCCATGAGGCTGGGCATCTCATAGAAAGGCCTGCCCTGGGCGAAACGCTCAAAGCCGCGCACCTGCGTCACGTGGAAGTGCGCGTCCTCCACCTCGCCCTGGCCGTTGAGTTGAATGGTAATTTTGCCGTGGCCTTCGAGGCGTGTAACGGGATCGATCGTAATGGTCTGGCTCATGGGGCAGGCTCCGAAACTCTAGGCTCCAAATCGGGTGAGGGCTGAAACATCCAGCGGTGCGCCGGTTGCCAGCGCTGTGAGCGCCGTGTGGAAAGTGTCGGCCGAGGGCGGGCAGCCGGGAAGAAATACGTCCACCTTCACGAACTCGTGTATGGGGCGCACCACCTGGAGCAGTCTGGGCACAACCACGCAGGGAATCTGCGGTTGCGCGCTGGCGTTTTCGACGTAGGCGCGGTTGAGAATCGCCTCGGGACCGATGGGGTTGCGCATCGACGGCACATTGCCTGTGACGGCGCAATCGCCCATGGCGACCAGCAGCTTTGTATGTGCGCGAATCTTTCTGATCTTCTTCTCGTCGTCCACCGAGGCGACGGCTCCCTCCACCAGGGCAATGTCCACCTGGTCGGGATATTTCTTCGCGTCGACGAGCGGGCTGTAGACCACATCGACGAGTTCCGCCAGCGCAAGAAGGCGTTCATCCATGTCGAGGAAGGACATGTGGCAGCCGGAACATCCGTCCAGCCAGACAGTTGCCAGTTTCAGTTTGCTCATCGCGCTTCCCTCATCAGGTTCAGGTAAGGCAGAAAATCGGGATACTTGGGATGCTCGGCGCCGACTTTGCTCTTGTCGAAGAGCGCTCCGGTGGGGCATACCTGCACGCATTTGCCGCATCGTGTGCAACTGGAGCTTCCCCAGTCCTCATGCAGATCGCTGATGATCATCGACTTGATGCCGCGGCCCATGACGTCCCACACGTGCGCGCCTTCAACCTCAGCGCAGACACGCACGCAGCGGGTGCAGAGGATGCAGCGGTTGTGGTCGAGCGTGAAGCGCTCGTGCGAGGCATCGACGGTCAGTTCAGGATTGCAGTAGGGCAGGCGCACATGCGTGAGGCCCTGTGACTGGCCGAGCGACTGCAGTTCGCAATGGCCATTTGCGACGCAGACAGAGCAGACGTGATTGCGCTCGGCGAAGAGCAGTTCGAGGATGGTGCGGCGGTGTTTTTGCAGGCGCTCGGAGCTGGTGCTTACCTGCATTCCTTCTGAGACCGTGGCGACGCAGGAGGGCAGCAGCTTGTTGCTGCCGGCAATCTCGACGAGACACATGCGGCAGGCGCCGACGTCGCTCAGGCCGTCGAGGTGGCAGAGCGTGGGGATGTCGATGTTGTTTTCCCGCGCCACTTCAAGAATGGTCTGGCCGCGGCGGGCGCTGACTTCATGACCATCGATGACCAGTGTTTTGACTTCCACATTGTCGCTCATGCCAGCACCTCCACGGGCGCCTGAATGTTGCATACTCCGGCGGGGCAACGCTTGTGCACGATGTGCTCGATATATTCATTGCGGAAGTACTTGAGCGTGCTCAGGACGGGATTGGGCGCGGTCATGCCCAGTCCGCAGAGGCTTGTTTCCTTGACGGTGCCGCAGAGTTCTTCCAGCAGCTCGAGATCATCCATTGAAGCTCTTCCTTCACAGATGCGCGTGAGTATTTTGTACATCTGCCCGGTTCCGGCGCGGCAGGGGATGCATTTGCCGCAGGACTCGGTCATGCAGAACTCCATGAAAAAGCGGGCAACATTGACCATGCAGGAGGTGTCGTCCATGACGATCATGCCGCCCGATCCCATGATAGAACCGACCTTGAGCAGCGCATCGTAACTGACGCCGAGGTCCAGCATCTCAGCGGGAATGCAACCGCCTGAAGGTCCTCCCGTCTGCACTGCCTTGAATGTGTGTCCGCCGGGCACACTGCCGCCGATGACTTCGATAATCTCGCGAAGCTTGATGCCCATGGGCACTTCAACCAGGCCTGTGTTCTTGATTTTGCCGGTGAGCGCGAAGACCTTGGTGCCCTTGCTTCTTTCCGAGCCCATGTTGGCGAACCATTTGCCGCCGTTGCGCACGATGGGAGCGATGTTGGCAAAGGTCTCGACGTTATTTATGAGCGTTGGCCTGCCCCACAGGCCACTCACGGCGGGATAGGGGGGGCGAGGCTTGGGAGTGCCGCGCTTGCCTTCAATCGAGGCGATGAGCGCTGTTTCCTCACCGCAGACAAAGGCCCCGGCGCCGAGGCGGATCTCCACGTCGAAGTTGAAGGTGGTGCCGCAGAGATTGCTGCCCAGCAGGCAGCGGCGACGGGCTTCGCGCAGCGCGGTGGTGAGCCGGGCTACGGCCACCGGATATTCCGCGCGCACGTAGATGAAGCCTTTGCTTGCGCCTACGGCGTAGCCCGCGATGGCCATGCCCTCGATGACGCGATGCGGATCGCCTTCCATGACGCTGCGGTCCATGAATGCGCCGGGGTCGCCCTCGTCACCGTTGCAGACGATGTATTTCACGTCGCCGCCTGCCTTGGCCACTGTTCCCCATTTGAGCCCGGTGGGATAGCCGCCGCCACCGCGTCCGCGGAGCCCGCTTTCCGTGATGCGATGGACCACGCCGCTGGGCGTCATCTCCATGAGCGCAGTCAGCAGGGCTTTGTATCCGTCGCGCGCGATGTAGTCGTCAATCTTCTCCGGGTCGATGTGGCCGGCGTTTTCCAGCACCACGCGCACCTGCTTGTCGAAGTGCTCATTCAGGTCGCATTGCAATTCGGCGACAGTTTCATTGCCCAGGCTCGCCACGATCTTTTCCGCCTGATCGGCATGGACGTGACCGTAGAGCGTGTCGTCGGGGTCGACCCGGACCAGCGGGCCGGAGGAACAGGGGCCCATGCAACCCGTGCGGCGAACCAGTACCTTCTTACCGGAAGCGTCTCCGGCAGAGATGAGCGCTTCGCGCAGCATTTCCGCGCCCTGGCTGGCGCAGGCCAGGTCCATGCAGACATTCAACTCATAGTCATACGCCGCATTTTCCTGGCGAACGCTTCTTGCAATGAGTTCAAGCTCGTCGAGGTTCATTCCACCGTCCACCTTTCCAGCTGCTCGATCAGTTGCTCGCGGGACATCTCGCCCGAGACTTTGCCATCGCAGAGCACAACCGGGGCGCGGCTGCAGGCGCCTACGCAACGAGCGGTCATGAGGCTGACCCTACCGTCAGCGGTAGTCTGGCCCAGTGCGACACCGAGCTTCATTTCCGACTCAGTCAGTAACTTGTCCGCATCTTTGATGTAGCAGGCCGTGCCGGTGCAGATGGTCATGGTGTGCTCGCCGGGCGGCTTCAGGCTGAAATAGTGGTAGAAGGTCACCACTCCATAGGCCTGGCTGAGCGGCACGCGCAAGGAGCGGGCAACGAACCGGATCGAGTCGTCGTCTAAATATCCAAACGAGGACTGCACAGTGTGAAGTGTTTCGATCAGCGCATGGCGGGCAAAACCATTTTTGCGCATGGTGCCGTTCACGATCTTCCATCGCTTGTCGTCGCTTGGCAGCGGCGGGGGGGTGAATGCAGTCACAATGCCTCCCTATTGCCTGCGTCAGTTGCACAGTGATTGTGCAGTCTTTTGCGGCCTGTGTCTAGATACGTTGTACGTGGAAAGTCTTTTGTTATCCGTGACAACTGTCACGATGAATCGTAAGCTGCGTCATCCGGTGGCGTGATGCCTGCCACTTTGCACAGCGCGTGCAATGAGGCTCTCGATTTCGTTGAGAATTGCTGTTCCGGCAGGCCCGCAATGCTGACGAATACCGCCGCCCAGGATGCGAGGATTGGAAACGGCTGTGATGCCTGCGCTACGAGGTGCGACGCCGCCGCTAACCGAGGGAAGGCAGGCGGTCGGAGATGCCGAAGAGAAAAATGAGACCGATTCCGCAACTGTAGATGGCGCCGGTCCACGCGATGGCGTGGTGGAAACGCGGATGATGGCCGCTCACCTTGAACGCGCCGCCCATTGACGCGGTCATGAGCGCATTCATGGCCACAAGTCCCACGGCGAATGCGGTGAGGCCCATGATGCCGCGCGAGGTTCCGCCAAGGTTGGCGGTCAGGAAAAACAGCGCGAGCTGGCTTGGCGTCTCCGCACCCACGCCGTGCAGAACTCCGATAAGAAAGACCGACTTGCCGTTGTACATCCATTGAAACCGCTCGGGCCTCGGTGCTTCGCAGTTCCACAAGCGGCGCGCCTTCCAGACCAGCCAAAGGGCGCTGTTGACAGCGATGGCTAGCCGGCTTTCAATGCGGCCGTGGCTGTGGCCATGCGCGTCTTTGCGCAGGATGCCGGCCACAACTCCAAGACCCAGCACGATGAGGGTGAGCCCGATGAGCCGTTCCGTCCAGTGGTCGATGCCTTCCGGAAGGCCCAGGTGCAGTTGCAGAACGGCCACGCCGAGCGCAGCCACGGTGAATGCATGCCCCAGGGCATAGGTCATGCCTAACCGCAATCCACTCCGCAAGTTGCGCTGCACGGCCGTGATGTCGGAGATGGCTGCCAGATGGTCGTAGTCAAAGCCATGACGCAGGCCCAGCAGCAGGCAGGAGCCCAGCGCGGCATCGAGTTTCCAGTCGCCGAAAATCGGGGTCACGATGCCCAGTATAGTGCAGAAGCGCGTTGCCTGGTGTGCCCAGGCTCACTACGGCAAGGGGGTGACCGGCGGGCGAATCGGCGCACCGGCGAGCCGACGGCAGGCAGGGAGAATTTGCGGATTTGATGCAGGCGTCGGGATTCAAGCCTAGTGACCGGGAGCAAGCTTGATCTGATAGTCGTCGTAGTCGATGGTCACGATTGTCTTGCCAAACAGAGACGTGTTGGAGACGGCACTGGCATGAGTCGCTTGCGCAAATCCGCTTATGAGGGCGTACTGACGCATCATCTGCGTGCGCCCGGAGAAAATGGATGCGCTTCGGGAAGATGTTCCTCGAATCTGAACGATTGAATAGTCCTTTGCGTCCACCCAGAGCGTTCCCTCGATGAGATACGGGGTCTTTCGTTTTGGAATCAAGGCGAGCGCGAGGCAGTCTTTTCCATCCACGTGCTGGATTCCGTTGCCTTCGAGCTTCATTTCATAATTGGAAGAGGTAATCCACGCGCCCTCTCGATTGCCGGGCAGATTCAATCTCTTCTCATTGTCCAGAATTGTGCCCAGGACAAGGTTTCGAATGATGGCAGATCCGCTCTGCGAGAGAATCGTGTAGTTCTTACCAGTCGCCTTTTCGTAGTCGGTCTTCACTCGCATCGCTGCGACTGGATGGGTCTCATCATTATTTCTGTAGACGGCATAGCGCTCGATATCGGTGTATCCCGCGATGTTGTCCAGTCTGGCCTTGACTGCCGCATCAATGCGTTCGATTACCGACGATGGATCGAGTTGTTGCGCCGGCAGCGCACAGGTTCCAAGGCAGGCAAGCAGAGACGCGAATACAACACCCGGCGCCAGGCCATATCGTCGAAATCGGATCACTCTGATACTCCTCACCAAATACTCTCTTCCAGATTAAGCTCTCACAGCCGGTGCGCCGTGTTACATGGAGCGAGGCCGCTCGGCACCGCGCTTGAAATAATGTATATGCGCTATGCTGGATTGCGGGAAGAGACTCGCTTGTGGCGAACCAGAGCTATCCTGAAGAAAGAGCCAGTGAGGGGCGGATGCGACGCGCCGTGCAGATTTCCGGCGTAGTGCAGGGGGTAGGCTTCAGGCCTTTCGTCTACCGGCTAGCCATGGAGGAAGCACTCTCCGGCTTCATCGGCAATGACACCGCTGGCGTGACGATCGAGGTGGAAGGACCTGCCGAGCGCGTCAAAGCATTTCTGAAGCGATTACGCCAGGAAGCACCGCTGCTGGCGCGCATCGACTCGATTGAAATGCGAGATCTGAAGGCCACCGGCGAGGCGGACTTCCGCATCGTTTCCAGCCAGGTCAAGGGCAATGTCAGCACCGGCATTCCGGCGGACGCTGCAACCTGCACGGATTGCCTGCGCGAACTGCTCGATCCCGCCGACCGCCGTTTTCGCTATCCGTTTCTCAACTGCACCAACTGCGGGCCCCGGTTCACGATCACGCGGCGCATTCCATACGACCGGCCGCAGACATCGATGGCCGTGTTCCCCATGTGCGCGGCCTGCCAGCGGGAGTACGACGACCCGGCGAACAGACGTTTTCATGCGCAGCCAAATGCCTGCTGGGACTGCGGTCCGCGTTTGAGTCTTGTACATGCGGATGGCTCGGCGATTCCCAGCGGAGACGCGGTTGCAGAAACGATTGAACGGCTGGTGGCGGGCCAGATCGTAGCCATCAAAGGCATAGGCGGCTTTCACCTGAGCGTGGATGCGACAAACGAGACGGCCGTGACGCGGCTCAGAGAACGCAAAGGCCGCTTTGGGAAACCACTGGCGATCATGGTACGAGACATGAATGCTGCGCGGGCAATCTGCGCGCTGACGGCGGAGGAAGAGGCCCTGCTGCAGACGCCGGCGCGGCCAATAGTTCTGTCGCAGGCGTGTTCCGGTAACTGCATAGCTCCCGGCGTTGCGCCTGGGGTTCCGTGGCTGGGCATCTTTCTGCCGTATGCGCCCCTGCAGTATCTGCTCTTTGCAAATGCGCGCATCAACGCGCTGGTGATGACCTCTGCAAACCTGAGTGAGGAGCCGATTGCCATTCACAATGAGGAAGCGCGCGCGCGGCTCGGAGCCCTCGCTGACGCCTTCCTGATGCATGATCGCGAAATTCTGCAGCGGTGCGACGACTCGGTGATGGCCGTTGTGGATGGCGCGCCGCAGTTGCTCCGGAGGGCGCGTGGCTTTGTGCCGCACGGCGTGGCGCTGCCGCTGGACTCGCCACCGCTGCTGGCCGTTGGCGGACACCTGAAGAACGTGTTTGCGCTGGCGCGCGGCCGGTTTGCATATCAAAGCCAGCATCTGGGCGATCTAGAAAACCTCACAGGTCTCGCATTCTTCAGGGAATCGCTGGATCACCTGATGCACACATTTGAAGTTGTGCCGGAGGCCGTGGCGCATGACATGCATCCCGGCTATCTCTCCACATCGTGGGCGAAGGAGTGGGCACGGGAACGCGGCCTGCGGGTGCTCGCCGTTCAGCATCATCACGCGCATGTTGCGGGCTGCATGGCAGAACACGATCTCTCCGGGCCAGTGATCGGCCTTGCGCTGGATGGAACCGGCTATGGCGCGGACGGGCACATCTGGGGCGGGGAAGTGCTGATTTGCACGCTTGGCGCGTTTGAGCGCTTTGCGCATCTCGAATACGTGCCCATGCCCGGCGGGGAGGCGGCAATTCGCGAGCCGTGGCGAATGGCATTGGGTCATCTGCATGCGGCGGGTTTTGCTCTGCATGACGCCGCCATGCGCGACCTGTTGGGCGCAAGCGACAAGGAAACGCGCGTGCTTGTGCGGATGATCGAGCGCGGCGTGAACGCGCCGCTGACCTCAAGCTGCGGAAGACTGTTTGATGCCGTTGCAGCCGTGGTGCTTGGGCGTCGCGATGTAGACTACGAAGCGCAGGCAGCAATCGAACTGGAAGGGATTGCGGTGGACGAGCCAGATGCGCCAGGTTACGCAATGGAGCTCGTCGGCGGTGACTGGACACGGCGTGACCCTGCGCGCATCAGCACTGCTCCGTTGTGGCGCGCATTGATGGAGGACATGCGCGCGGGCACGGGGAAGGCGTACATCGCCGCGCGCTTCCATGGCGGCGTGGCCGCGGGCTTTGTGCAGGCGGCAATGATGGCCCGCACCGCAACGGGGCTGAAGCAGGTTGCCTTGAGCGGCGGATGCATGCACAATCGCCGGCTGGCGAGACTACTGCGCGTGGGGCTTGAGCGGGAAGGATTCGAAGTGTATCAGCATCGCAGCGTCAGTCCAGGCGATGGCGGACTCAGCTATGGCCAGGCGGTTGTTGCCGCTGCGATGCTGCGAGAATCGGACTAGCCTGAAAGTCGGACCAACTGCTGCGCTTCAACGCGCGGGCCCAGAATGGAGATGCGCGGAATACGGCCACGCACCATCGCGACTTCGTCGCAGCGGTGGAGGCGCGGGCAACTCTGGCAATCCTTGAAGATCTTGTCAGGCAGTTCGGCCTTGTCTTCCACCGTGCGAAATCCGAACCTGAAAAAGAAGTCCGGGATGCGGGTGAAGAGGCATACAGACTGGATGCCATGCTCCTCGGCCTCCTCAATCAGCGCGCCCAGAATGCGGCCTCCCGCGCCCTGGCCCTTGGCTTCAGGCTTGACGACAATGGAGCGCACCTCAGACAGATGCGGACCGTACAGGTGCAGCGCGCCGCAGCCAAGGAAGACTCCACTGTCCGACTCGGCGATGGTGAAATCGCGGATGTTTTCGCAGATTTCCGCGAACGGGCGCTTGAGCAGCGTGCCGT
>JAGWRX010000172.1 GCA_028876395.1 Acidobacteriota bacterium | reverse complement strand
TCCTTCACGTCCTTAAAATCCAGATAAACGGAGGCGAAGCGCACATAGGCGACTTTGTCATACTTGCGGAGCCGGTTCATGATCAACTCGCCGATCTCCGTGGTCCTGCGTTCGCGTTCAGGAGATTCGATGACGAAAGATTCCGCATCGTTGACAATCTGTTCTAATTTGCCCATGGGCACCGGCCGCTTCTCGCAAGCGCGCAATAATCCGTTGAGTACCTTCTGGCGTTCGAATTTCTCGCGGCGGCCATCTTTCTTCACCACCATGTATGGGATCTCATCGATGCGCTCGTAGGTGGTAAAGCGGCGATTGCACTTCTCGCACTCGCGCCGGCGGCGAATGGAATCCGCCTCCTTGCTTTCGCGCGAGTCCACCACCCGGTCCTGCCCGAAGCCGCAATAGGGACACTTCATGCCAAGTGTGATTTTACGGCATTTGGAGGGCTCGGGCGGCGCGGGATTGACGATCACTAGCGGGCGCGGCACGAGGTGATTCTGCCCTATGAGCGGGTATGACCATTCCTGCGGTCAGCAAGATATCGGCTGAGGATGGGGAAGCAGAGGTGGCGCGGATGGTGCTCGGTACCTCAGAGCAACCCAGTATACGCCCCTAATTCTTTGATTCGCCTCAATTGGGCATCAAATCGTTCACCTTCCGCCTCGTCGGGGTCGCCATTTTCTTCGAAGAGACTCCAATGTATCAATTCGTGGAGTATGAGAATTGGAGTCGTCTTCTCTTGGAAGGTGGACACTCGTTCGTCAATGTGGATTGTCCCAGTTAACGCATTAAGCCATGCGGGGCCGTGCTCGTTGTTGTCCTTTTCTGGGACGACTCGCAGGTTCGGCATCTTTTTCAACTTTGGAAAATACTGCTTTGCTAGTTTCCTTGCTTGTGCGCGTAGAGTGAACTGAACCATGTCCTCGGCCATGCTATGTTTTATCCCAAAATTGGCTGACGTAATCGCGTATCTGTACTTGCAGTTGGGTGAATGCTGACGAGACTTTATTTAGCAGGAGAGGGTCGAGGTCGGCGACTTGCCCTTTGAGTATCCGTTCAATGCCACTTGCCGATACGTCTTCAGGCGTGAACGATACATGGTCGCCGAGAATCTCTGAAACAAAGAAAGAGAAGAACGTGTTGTACATCTCTGCACTGCTGAGCGACTTGTAGGTTACAAAAACGGATGCAAGTCTATCGCCGTTAAACCGCTCGAAGCTGAACAGCACAGGCTTAGACATCCTCCATACGCTCATCATCGACGCCTGACCCGTTTTGATTACGAAATCGACTTCATGTTTCTGAAACCCTTTGATTGAGCCGATGGAAATCAAAAAACAAAAGCGTCCAAGCGAATGCCACACGCCTAGAGCATCATTGGAAGTCCAATTTGAGGCGAGAGGCTTTTCACCAAAGAGACTATGGAAAGTCTCCGCAGAAAAAATCCCCGCCACAATCTCCCCTGCCCTGCGCGATAGCTTTTCGTTGCCGTCAAGTTTCATTACTTCCATCGTCAACTTCATCTGGTCGTTGAATGGTATTTGTGACCAAGGCGCATGGACATAGGCTAAGAAGATCTTGTCGTCCTGAGTGTCAATTATGTTGTTGAGCAGTGATGTACGTTTGGACAAATCTGCATAATCCCACACGCTGTGGGCACGCTTCACTCTCGCTTCCGCCGCAGCCTCAGACTTGCGCTGCTCTGCAGCTTTAGACCCGAATCCGAACATGGCGTTTACCTTTCGGGTAATCGCGAACAGTATACGTTGTTGGCAGGAGGCTCACTCATCGCCGGCGGTGCCTGAAATTTGCGTAAGAGTGAGATACACTCTCCGGTCATGGCGAAATCACCGATTAGTGCACTATGCCAGTTACACCTCGACGTTGAACGATTAGCTCACGAGATGAGAGAGAGACAAAGAAAAGGTTGGGCTCCCCGGGTTAAGCACTGGAAGGAACTCTACAAGATTTCTATAGCGCTTAAGCTGCTGGATAGAAATCGCAAGCTCACCCTAGAGGAAATCTTTTCAGAGCAAAAGGAGTAACGGGCAGGCGGCCCACTGATCAACTCTGAATATATGGCGGGATTGCCCATCCTTTCAGGGTTGCCCCAACCTTGTCGCTCCTGGTGTTTGAGCGACAGGGTGGGAGAAGAATTTCTACAGCTAACATGCCAAGCGCTACAACCCGCCCTTCGCCAACACCGGGCGAAAGGACGGGGCAACCGAAGCTTATCCCAGACTAGCTGAGAAACTCGGCGATGGCCTGGACGACGGTCTGCTGCTCGTCTTCGCGGATTTCCGGGAAGATGGGCAGAGCCAGCACTTCGCGGGCCGCGCGCTCGGATTCGGGAAAGCTGCCCTCCGCGTAGCCGAGATCCTTCAACGCTTCCTGCATGTGCAGCGGGACGGGGTAGTAGATCTCCGAGCCGATCTTGCGCGCGCTCAGAAACTCCCGCAATGCGTCGCGGCGGGCTGTGCGGATGACGTACTGGTGCCACACGTGGCGGCTGCCGGGAACCTCATGCGGCAGCACGATGCCGTGCGCGGGATACGGTCCTGCTTCAACCAGGCCCGCGGCGTGAAATAACGCATGATAGCGCCGGGCCACGGTGCGGCGGGCTTCGTTCCAGCCGTCGATGTACTTCAACTTGACTTGCAGGATCGCTCCCTGAAAGCCGTCCATGCGCGCGTTCCAGCCCACCTCGTCGTGGTGGTAGCGGCGGCGCATGCCGTGCTGGCGCAGCATCCGAGTGCGCTCGGCTAATTCGTCCGAGTTGGTCGTCACCATGCCGGCGTCGCCCGCGGCGCTCAGGTTCTTGGTGGGATAGAAGCTGAAGGCGGCGGCGTCGCCCAGCGCTCCGGCCTTTACGCCCTTCCATTCCGCGCCCCAGGCCTGGGCGGCGTCTTCAATGAGCTTCAGCCCGCGCTCTTTTCCCAGGCGTGCAAACGACGTCCAATCAGCAGTTTGGCCGTAGAGATGCACAGGCAGGATGGCGCGCGCGCCCGCGCCGCGCAGCCCATCGAGAACGGCTTCGACGGCCTTCGGGTCCAGATTGAAGGTCGCCGGGTCAATATCGGCCAGGACGGCGGTGGCGCCGGCTCGCAGAATCGAGCTGACCGAGGCGAAGAAGCTGAACGGCGTGGTGATCACGGCATCGCCGGGGCCGATTCCGGCAGCGGCCAAGGCCAGCCAGAGGGCGTCCGTGCCGGAGGAGCAACCGACCGCGTGGGCCACGCCCAGTTGTTCTGCCGAGGCGCGCTCAAAGGCGGCCACCGGCTCCCCGAGTATAAACTGTTGCGATTCAAGCACATGTCCGACTGCGTCCAGCAGTTCCTGCTGGAGCGGCTGGTACTGGCGCTTCAGGTCCAGCATGGGCACTGCCTGCCCCGCGGGAGCCGGATGCGCAGGCATGTTGGCGCTGCTTTTCACCCGTCCATGGTATCAGTCGCCGAGGGTGCGCCGTCTAATACGCAGGCCTGTCGCTTTGCCCTTGTGGCATGCGGCCAGCTAAGACGGGCGGCAGTTGAAAAAGGTTGTAATTCTCTATACTGTTGTCACATTGCGGGAAATTGCGGCTTCGGGACTTCCGGCGCCGTCCCCGCTCAATTGCGTATTCGTGTAGGTGCAGGTCGGAAACACCAAAAGAATCCCCAACAGAAAGCAGGAGATCGGCAATGGATAACAAGCCGGCACAGAACATTCAGGACACCTTCCTGAACACCGTTCGCAAAGACAAGACCCCGATTACGATTTATCTGGTCAGCGGAGTCAAGCTCACCGGAAAGATCCGTTCCTTTGACAAATACTCTGTGCTGCTGGAAAACAACAGCCAGGAGCAATTGATCTTCAAGCACGCCATTTCGACGGTAGTGAGCAACCGGAGCGTCATGCATTCCGAGCACCGGCCGGCGGTTGCGCACGCAGGAATCGGGCCCGCGCCGGTATCGGCGCAAGCCCCGTCTGCAGCGACCGCGGAGCAGAGATAGCTCGCGGGGAGCGTTCTCAATTGGCAGAGGTTGAAGGCGGCGACGGCCCGCATCCGGAGCGCGCGGTGCTTGTAGGGGTGGACCTGGCGGTTCGCCCGCGCAGCGCCCGTGCCGGTCTGGCAAGTGCTCGCCTCGCGGCAGTGCGTCTTCCAGCCGAAGAAGCCGAGACCTCTGCGGCCCTGCCCTCCGGTGCGGGCCTCGACGCCGAAGAGTCCCTTGCCGAGTTTCGTGAACTGGTTTCAAGCGCCGGCGGCGAGGTGGCCGCTGAGCTAATGCAGCGCCGTTCGCGGCCCGACCCGGCCACGCTTGTCGGCGCGGGCAAGGTGGAGGAAATTGCCGGGGTCGCCGCCTCCACAGGGGCCGACCTGGTGCTCTTCGACCACGACCTGACACCTACGCAACTGCGCAATCTTGAGGCAGCTTTGCCTTGCCGCGTGCTCGACCGCACGCAGCTCATCCTCGATATCTTTGCCCGGCACGCCCGCACCCGCGAGGGACAGTTGCAGGTGGAGCTGGCGCAGCTTGAGTACATGCTGCCGCGCTTGACCGGGCGGGGCAAGGCCATGTCGCAGCTGGGCGGCGGCATCGGCACGCGCGGGCCGGGCGAAACGCAGCTTGAGACCGATCGCCGGCGAATTCAGCGCCGCATCGACCAGCTCAAGCGCGACCTCGATGCGGTGCGCCGCGTGCGCCGCCAGCAGCGCCAGCGGCGCGAGGCCGTGCCGGTGCCTACGGTGGCGCTGGTGGGCTACACCAACGCAGGCAAGAGCACGCTGTTCAACCGGCTCACCGGCGCGCAGGTTCTGCAGTCGCCGCGCATGTTTGCCACGCTGGACCCCAAGCTGCGCGCGATAGAACTACCCAGCCGCCGCCAGGTGCTGCTGAGCGACACGGTGGGTTTCATCCGCAATCTGCCGCACACGCTGGTTACCAGCTTCCGCGCCACGCTGGAAGAGGTGGAGCAGGCCGAGGTGCTGCTGCACGTCCGCGATGCGGCGTCCACGTATGGCGAGGAGCAGAAGGCGCAGGTGGAGAAGGTGCTGGCGGAACTGGACGCGCTGAAGAAGCCGCGCATCGAGGTGCTGAACAAGATGGATCTGCTCAGCACGCATGAGCGCGCGGGGCTTGCAGCGCGGGGCGAAGTGATGGTGTCAGCACGCACCGGCGAGGGCATGGACGCGCTGCGCGAAGCCATCGACAAGGCGCTGCATTCTGACCCGATCATCGATGCGGAACTGCGCGTGCCGCAGCATGAGGGCGCGGTATTGGCGGCGATTGAAGCGGGCATGGTGGTGCATCGCAGGGAGTACGAAGGGAACCTTGTTCGCCTCAGCGTGAGCGGCCCGGCGTCACTTGTTGGCAGGCTGCGGCAGTACCGCGTACGCGGCAGTTGATGTTGCGCATGGACTCAGCGATCATGGCCGCATGAGAGAAGCATTGCAGCAGGAGGCACCTTGAAACCGGTCAACCACGGCGACGGCCACTCGATCTCGACGCTTTCAAGCCGCGAGGTCTATCGCAACCGCTGGATGCGCTTGCGCGAGGACGAAATTCTGCGCTCCAACGGCCAGAGGGGCATCTATGGCGTTGTCGAAAAGGATGAGGCTGCCATTATTGTCCCGATTCACGAGGGGCATGTCTGGCTGGTGGAGCAGTTTCGCTACACGATCCAGGAGCGCGCGCTGGAGCTGCCGCAGGGCGGCTGGGAGATGGACGTCGAGAATCCCGAAGAGCTGGCGCGCGGCGAGCTGAAGGAAGAAACCGGCCTGCACGCCGCCAAGATGACGCACCTTGGCACGCTGTGGATTGCCTACGGCTTCACGCGGCAGAAGCAGCATGTGTTTCTGGCGACCGGCCTGACCGCCCAGGAAAGCGATCCCGACGACGAAGAGCATGATCTAGTGGTGCGTCGTGTGCCGGTGGAGGAGTTTGAGCAGAGGATGCTGGACGGGACGATTCGCGACGCGAGCACGCTTGCCGCCTGGGGACTCTATCAGATGTGGAAGACGCGGCAGGGCTGAAGGACGAAGTCTTGCAAAAGGGCGCTGCGAAATCATCTGCAAACTTTCTGTGGAAAACAAGAATAAAAAAGGGGGGGTAGGGGTACCCCTGTGGGGTACGGACCGGTTTGGTCCGGGGCTGAAGCCCCTTGCCCTCATTGGCTGGTATTGAGGGGCCTGAAGGCCCCTGCTCCCTCCGACCCCGGTGGCGAGAGTGCTTTGGCTTTGCATGTATTCATTGTGCGACGGAGCGGGGAAATTATCTGCAAAGTTGGGGCGGATTTTTTCAGGGGGCGGGGTGTTTTGGGACGAATTGCGGCGCGGAAATCATTCCTGCCACTTTCAGGATAGCAAGCTTTGAGCGCCAGAAACAGACTGTATTTTGAACCCGCATCAGTGTACGTTCAACCAGCGCGGCGTGGTTTGAGTGGTTGCGCATTGCTGCTTGACCGGCGGTCTTTTACTGCGCGGAGGCCGAGCCGGCATGTGAGAGCGAAAGGGGAGGACAGCATGACAAAGCAGGCGGGTGGGTTTGAAGCTTCAATCGTGGAAGAGAAGGCGGAGAATGTGGGTCCGGCAGGGATTGAAATTGCGTACGAGCGCCTGGGGAATTGCGATGCGCCGGTGGTGTTGCTCATCATGGGAGGCGGCGCGCAATTGATTCATTGGCCGGAGGCGTTTTGCCACGAGCTGGTGAAGAGCGGGCTGCAGGTGATTCGCTTTGACAATCGCGATGCGGGCCACTCGACGCACATGGTGGATGCGCCGCCGCCGGACCTGCCGGCGGTGCTTGCCGGCGATATGTCGTCGGTGTCGTACACGCTGGGGGATATGGCGGCCGACACGGTGGGGCTGATGGATGCTCTCGGCATCGAAAAGGCGCACGTAGTGGGCGCGTCGATGGGCGGCCAGATTGGGCAGACGATAGCCATCGAGTATCCTGACCGCGTGCGCTCGCTCACGTCAATGATGTCGACGACGGGGCACAGGTCAGTTGGGCAGGTGGCGCCGGATGCGATGCGAGAGCTTTTTGCAGGGCCGCCGGCGGAGACGCGCGATGAGGTAATACAGCAATACGTGCGGGCGATGCGCGTTGTGGGTTCACCGGGATATCCGAGCGATGAAAACGAAATTGCGGCGCGAGCGGGCCTCGCCTTCGATCGGGGCTACGACCGAATCGGCATGGCGCGCCAGGCGATTGCGACGGTCGCCTCGGGCGATCGGACGGAACGCCTGCGACAACTGAAGGTGCCTGCGCTGGTGATTCACGGGCTGGCGGACCGCATGGTGGATGTGAGCGGAGGACGTGCGACGGCTGAAGCCATTCCCGGCGCGGAGCTTGTGCTGATTGAGGGAATGGGGCATAGCCTGCCACCCGGTTTACGAAGCCAGCTTGCAGCGCGGATCGCAGAGTTTGTGTGGCGCGTGGAAGGGCGCTGATCGTGGCTGGGGATTTCAAAGGACTACGCCAGGATTGCGGTGTGGGAATTCGCTTCAGCGCCGAAGACGGGAACGCCGCGCGACCGGGTGGGCTGCGCGGCGTTTGTGCGTGATGACGAATGACGCCGGTTTCTACGCGCGTTCGGCCATCGGGACCCAGTGCGAGGGATATGTCGGCCCAATGTACTCGGCGCGGGGGCGGATGAGGCGGTTGTCGTCGAGCTGTTCGATGACGTGGGCGGCCCAGCCGGCGATGCGGCTGATGGCGAAGATGGGCGTGTAGAGGTCGATGTCGATGCCGAGCATGGCGTACGTCGAGGCGGAGTAGAAATCCACGTTGGCGTTCAGCTTCTTTTCCGCCTTGATGTAGAGCTCGATGGCGCGGGACATCTCAAACCACTTGGACTGGCCTGCGTCCTTGCCGAGCTGCTCGCTCATGCTGCGGAGGTGGGTGGCGCGCGGGTCTTCGGTTTTGTAGACGCGGTGGCCGAAGCCGGAGACCTTTTGCTTTGCGGCCAGCATGTTCTTGACGTACTCCGCCGGGTCCGCGCCGGCCTTGTCGATGGCCAGGAGCATGCGCATCACGGCTTCATTGGCGCCGCCGTGCAGCGGGCCCTTGAGCGCGCCGATGGCGCCGGTGACGGCGGAATGAATGTCAGAGAGCGTGGCGGCGATCACGCGCGCCGCAAAGGTAGAGGCGTTCAACTCGTGGTCCGCGTGGAGGATGAGGGCGATGTCTAGCGTGCGCGTGGCCGTTTCGGAGGGCTTTACGCCGGTCAGCATCCAGAGGAAGTTGGCGGCGTGGCTCAGCGAGCGGTCGGGGGGAATCACCTCCAGCCCCTTGCGCAGGCGGTCGTAGATGGCCACGATCATGGCGATCTGCGAGGTCAGGTTGTAGCTCTTGCGCACGTTGGCGTCGTGGGAGTTGTCTTTCTCGTCGGCGTCGTAGAAGCTGAGGGCGGAGACGGCGGTGCGGAGCACTTCCATGGGCGAGGCGGAGGAAGGGAAGGTGCGCAGCATGTCGATGATGCGCTGGTCCAGTTCGCGGGAGAGGGCAAGCTGGGACTGGAACTCGCGCAGCGCGAGCTGGTTGGGCAGCCGGCCGTTCCACAGCAGATAGGTCGTTTCCTCGAAGGTCGAATGCACCGCGAGCTCGTGAATGTCGATGCCCCGGTAGGCCAGTACACCCGCTTCTCCATCAATCCAGCAGATCCCGGAGTTTGCGGCAACGATTCCTTCCAATCCTTTTCCAATGACTGCAGTCGACATAACCGTAGAATCTCCCCTTATTATGGCTGTTGCTTTTTGGCGATTCTGGCCCAGGTATCAGCCCCGGAAAAAGGCCCGGAGCGCAAAAAAGCAGTAAAGCTCTTTATAGCGTAGCCATTCGATGGTTGTCACGGCGGGTGGGAAATGGGCTGGCGCGGCGGGCGCCCAAAAAATCTTCTCTTCGCTTCCAACTCCAGTTCGTTCTATATTCTGGACAACCCCCGGGAAGCGGGCAGGATGCGGCTCAATTCTCAGCCGTTCGGTTCCCGGTCAAGGTGGAAGAATTGGAAGTTTTTGCCGGGGGAGCACCGGATCGGCATGGAACAGGATAGGATTCTGCCATCAGGCAAGATACGGTTCGCGCAGCGGGCCGTTATGGAGAAGGAAGGCAAAACGCATGAGTGAACTAGAAAATCCACCCCGAACTTATTCCGGCGCACTGCTTGGAGTGATCGCCGTAGCCTTGCTGAGCGCAGTCGGCGGGTTGATCTGGACCTACACGCTGAGCAGCCGGTTGTCGCACGCGGAGGCAGCGCTGACCGCGGCGAACCAGCAGAACGCCAGCCTGGCCGCCGAGATGCGCGAGACCAATGCGCGGCTCACGGTGGCCACCGATGAGCTGGGCAAGTCTCTGGGGCTGACGCAGAAGCAGCTTGACGCCCGCGCCCAGGCAATCATCCAGCGCGAACAGGCCGACAGCAAGCGGCTGGAGGCTGCACAGCAGCAGACGGCGCAGCAGGTCAGCAGCGTCTCCAGCGAAGTGTCGAACGTGAAGACCGACGTGGGCGGCGTGAAGACCGACGTGGCCAAGACGCAGAGCGATCTGGCCGGCGCGATGTCTCAGTTGCAGTCGATGAAGGGCGATATGAGCGGCCAAAGCAGCCTGATCGCCCGGAACCACGACGAGCTGGAACTGCTGAAGCACAAAGGCGACCGCAACTACTACGAGTTCACGCTCCAGAAGGGCCACCGCAAGCCGGTAGGGACCGTAAGCCTGGAGCTGCGCAAGGCTGATATGAAGAGAAGCCGGTTCACGCTGGTGGTGTATGCCGACGACAGACGCTACGAGAAGAAGGACAGGAACGTGGATGAGCCGCTTCAGTTCTACAGCGGCAAGGAGCCTGCGCTCTACGAGATCGTAGTGAACAATATCCACTCAAAGAACGAGATCTCAGGGTATCTCTCGACGCCCAAGAGCGCGCCCGCTCCCGTCAGCGCTCAATAACCGCACCCTGGGGCTTCAGCGTCAGGCTTGGCAGGTAGCGAAAGCCGAATGTGAAGTCCAGGTTCTTGCGCGCGTCCCATTGCTGTTTGGTCAGGCGGAAGGAGGAGACGAAGGTTCCCTCCACCGTCTGGCCCGGCTCGATGGTCGTCTCTGGCGAGAGCGCCGATGCGCGCCATTGGACCAACTCGGGATAGGCGAGGAAGACGCGGTCGTACTGGGACGTCGCTGCGGCATAGCTGACGTGGATGCCGTCCTCCAGCGTGGTATTGGTCAGAACCTGGTGCAGAAAGAGCGGCTGCTTGCTCTGGTTGTGCAGCCGCGCGTGTGCAAACACGAGCACCAGGTCAAAGCTTTCCTGTGGGATAGCCGCGCCACTGGCGTCGAAGCCGGCAGTCTCGGTGTGTATGGGGTGAGCCCATACCTCAAGGATCTCCCCTGTCGCAGCCGGCGGCTTTTCGCCGGCAATCACATAGATGGCGATGGCCGCGCTGACCAGGATGGCGGCCGCAACACTGGCCCACACTACATGGCTGGATCCCTTGGTGAATTCTTCTCCGCGGGCGGCGTCGTCCTTGTCCTGCGGGGTTTCCTGATGCAGCAGACTCATAGCGCCCTTATCTTACTCTCCGTGGGCGGAGGGTGAGCGATGAAAAACCGCGCTTTGGCCGGAAAAGCCTTTTCGTGTGCGGCTGTTCCCGGCGGGTTTCGGGTTGCGCTCAGGGACGAGGCCTGAGTGCGGCAAGGAACTTTTTCGTGTCCAGGGTATTCAGCACGTCCTCGGGCCCGAGCCATGCCCGCCGCAACTGGCGAACTCCGTATTCAATCTTCGCCAGATGCCGGGTATCGTGCGCGTCGGTGCTGATGACGACCTTGCAGCCCAGCTCTTTGGCCAGGCGCAGGTCGCGGTCGCACAGGTCCAGCCGCTCTGGAGCCGCATTCTGCTCCGCAGCCACCCCCAGCTCGGCGGCCCGCCGCAGCACCGCCGCCATATCCAGCGCAAAAGGCTCGCGGCGCAGCAGCAGCCTTCCCGTGGGGTGTCCCAGAATGCGCGTGTACGGGTTTTCCATCGCGCGCAGCACGCGTGCCGTCATGTCGTCCCGGCTCATTTCAAAGCGGGTGTGCACGCTGGCGATGACGATATCCATCTGGGCCAGCACTTCGTCGTCCAGGTCGAGCCTGCCGTCGGCCAGGATGTCCACTTCGATGCCGGAGAAGATGCGGATGCGGCCTTCCATCCGCTTGTCCGCCTCGTGAATACGGCGGATCTGTTCGAGGGCTCGCTTCTCGTCCAGGCCGTTGGTCATGGCCATGTTTTTGGAGTGGTCGGTGATGGCGATGTACTGGTAGCCGCGCTTGAGGCCGGCCTCGGCCATTTCGTGGATGGTGTTGCGGCCGTCGGTGGCGGTGGTGTGCATGTGCACGTCGCCGCGCAGGTCGGCCAGCTCAATGATGCGTGGCAGCTTGTGGCGGGCGGCGGCTTCGATTTCGCCCAGGTTCTCGCGCATCTCGGGCGGCATCCAGTCCATGTGGAGCGCCTTGTAAATCTCCTCTTCGGTGGCCGCGGCAACAGTGGAGCCGTCGTCCAGCCGCGCCAGGGCCCACTCGCTGAGCGTGTAGCCCATCTTCAGAGCCCGCTGGCGCAGCGTAACATTGTGCGCCTTGGATCCGGTAAAGTATTGCAGCGCAGCGCCATAGGACTCCGATGGCAGCAGTCGCACGTCCACCTGCATGCCATTGGAGAGGTGGAAGCTGACCTTGTTTTCGCCCTTGGCGATGATGTCGTGGATTTCGGGATAGGCGGCGACGTACTCGACGGCCGCGGCCGTATGCTCAGGGCGGCAGGCCGGGCCGGTCACCAGCAGGTCCAGGTCGCCCACGGTTTCTCGTCCCCTGCGCAGGGAACCGGCGGGTGATACCTTTTCGATTCCGGGGAAGGCCAGCATGTAGGCGGCGAGGCGCGCGGCTGCTTCCTCGGCCACGTCAATGCGAAAGCGTCCCGAGCTGCGGCGGTAGTCCTCGATGCCCTTGCGGAGCTTTTCAATCTGCTTTGCGCCCATGCGCGGCAGCCCCACAAGTTTTTCTTCTTCAATGGCTTGTGCTAGCTGGTCGATGCTCGCGATTTTGGCCGCGTCCCACAGCAGCGCCACGGTCTTGGGACCCATTCCGGGCAGCTTCAGCAGCTCCAGAACGCCTGCGCCGTACTTGGCCAGCAGCTCCTCGCGCAGCGGCATCGTGCCGGTGGCGGCCATGGCCTGCAGGTGCGAGGCCATGCCCTTGCCAATGCCGGGAATTTCAAGCAGCTCGTCCGTGTTGGCGGCAATGGCGGCAAGGTCTACCGTGGTCTGCTCCACGGATTCGGCGGCCCGGCGGTAGCTGCGGATGCGAAAGCTGTCCCCGCCGTCGATTTCGAGCAGATCGGCGGTCTCTGAAAGCAGGCGGGCCATGGTGGGGTTGTCCACTGCAAGAGCCTCCGCGAACAGTATCCGCGATTGGCTCAAGGAAAACGAGCGGGCAGGGGAGGATTTCGAAGGTTTTCAGGCGGATTGGCAGGGTGACACTACTCATCTCAGCGCCGGGTTGCGCGCAAACTTGCGGCGCGACCGAGCCATGGCTGGACGAGATCGTGAGAGGGCACCTCACGCAGGCATGTGTTACGTGCGCCACCTGTGGGTGGGCGTCCTGGTGCGTCCGGCGACAGGCGCGCTACTAGGCTGCGGTATGGGCAGCATCCCTGAGCCGCAGCACTGCGTCGGCCTGGGGGCCTTTCTGGCCCTGGACGATGTCAAACTCCACGTCATCGCCCTCTTTCAGGGTTTTGTAGCCGTCCAACTGGATTGCCGAGTAATGGACGAACACATCCGGGCCGTCTTCACGTCCGATGAATCCGTAGCCCTTGGCGTTGTTGAACCACTTGACTTTGCCTTTGTACTGAGCCACAGGGGTCTGCCTTCCTTGCGTCTTGATGTGTTGCCGGCGAGAGCAGCGTGTGGGAACGCACACCGATAAAGGCTATGACGCCGAAAACGCGCGAAAGGTTGATTGGGACGTTCAGGAAATTCTCGAGAAAATTGAGACGGGCCGATTCCGGTGAGGAACCGGCCCATTCTGAGGCCACGGATTCAACCTGATTAGAGAATCCGCGCAGCCCTGTCACTTTTTGTGCTTTTTCTCCAACTGCCGCGCAAACAGCAGCACGCTTGTCAGCGTTTTGCCGTCCAGGATTTTGCCCTTCTCAATCATCTTCACCACGTCAGACAGCTTCACCAGCCTCAATTCAATCTCTTCATCGTCCTCGGGATGCGGGTGGCCCGGCGTGAGCCCTTCTGCCAGAAAGACCTTCATGGACTCGCCCAGGAAGCCGGGGCTGGCGTAGTACTCCACAAACGGCTTCCACTTCTTTGCGCGGTAGCCGGTTTCCTCTTCCAGTTCCCGCTGCGCGCCGGCCAGCGGGTCTTCGCCGGGGTCCAGCTTGCCCGCGGGCAGCTCCCACAGGAACTGGTTGGCGGCGTGGCGGTACTGGCGCTCGACCACGATCCACGGATTCCGCTTGTTCTTGCCATGATCCACGGCAAGAACGACCACGCTGCCGTTGTGGCGGATCACGTCGCGCTCGCTCCGCTTGCCGCCGGGCTCGATCAGCTTGTCGTGCAGCACGCGGAAGAGCGGCCCCTCATAGGCCACCACGGAGCTGAGCAGTAGCGCCTTTTCCTGGGCAGCGGGCTTCGCATCCTTGCGTCTGGCTGCTTTGGGCGTCTTCGCCCTGGCAGTCTTCGGCTTCCTGGCCCCGGCGGGCTGGGGCGCTTTCTCTTTCTGGGGCATCGCGCTATTCTCCTGATTTCGCAATTCAAAGAAAAGTATACGCATCGGCAGAAGGACATAGGTGCATCGACTGTGCCCGGCGTGGCATCCTTTACTCAGCCGCATTCCACCTGAGCCCGGCCGGACAGGAATCCCCTCAAGGCGCGCGAACCGGAAGTGAACGAGTTGACAACCGCAGACTGCCATCCCATCACCGTGGCGCCGGGTCTGAACCGGCTCTTTCTGGACTACTGTGCCGGCGCTCAGGCGCTCCGGCCCTATTACGCCGCAGCGCCATTCGGTCCCGGCTGGCAGGCGCGGCCGCCGGTTCCCGCGCATTGGCCGGAGCTTGTGGAGCAGCTTGCCGCCCAGAATTCCTCCGCCGCGGCCCGCGCTTCGCTGGATGCGATGCGGTCGGGCGCCGGAGTCGTGGTCACCGGCCAGCAGGTGGGCCTGTTCGGCGGGCCGCTCTTCTCGCTCTTCAAGGCGGCCACGGCGCTGGCGCGGGCACGCCAGGCCACTCAGGCAGGCTGCCCTCATGTCGCCATTTTCTGGCTGGCCAGTGAAGATCACGACTTTGCCGAAATCAACCACATCGTGTTTCCCGGCCGCCGCGACCTGCACAAGCTGGTGTATCCCGCCGCGCCCGCGGCCGCTGTTCCCGTGGGCGGCGTGCTGCTGGAAGACTCAATCACGCCGCTGGTCGAGCAGGCATGGGACCTGCTGGGCTACTCAGAGGCCATGGAGGCGCTTGAAGCCGCGTACAAGCCCGGCCGCAGCTTTGCCCAGGCATTCGCCGAGTTTTATTCCAAAGTTTTTGCCGCGCAGGGTCTGCTGGTTCTGGATGCGGGCAGCCGCGCATTCCATCGCCTGGGCGCGCCCGTGCTGCGCGCGGCGCTGGAGCGCGCCGATGAGCTGCACGCCGCGCTGCTGGAGCGCAATCGAGAGCTTGAAGCCGCCGGGTATCACGCGCAGGTGGCCGTCGGTCCGCAGTCGAGTCTGCTGTTTCTCCTCGACGAAAAGAGCGGCGCGCGCGTGGCGCTCAAGCGGCTGCCGCCCAGCGCGGCTGAGCCGGACGGGACGTGGCAGGCAGGGCGGCAGAGCTATTCCACCGCCGATCTGGTGGCGATTCTCGAAGCCGAGCCGGAGCGCATCTCGCCCTCGGCGCTGCTGCGGCCCGTCTTTCAGGACCGACTGCTTTCCACCTCGCTCACCATCGGCGGGCCGGCGGAGATTGCCTATTTTGCCCAGTCCGCCGTCCTGTTCGAGCGCATTCTGGGCCGCATCACGCCGGCGCAGCCGCGCTTTTCCGCCACGCTGGTCGAGCCTTCCATTGGCGAACTGCTGCGCCGTCACGAGTTGACGCTCGAGCGGGTTTTTGCCGAGAACCAGGACTCGCTGACGCAGGTGCTCGCGGCGCGCGCCATGCCCATCGACGGCAAGCGAAAGCTGGCAGCGGCGGGCAATGAACTGGACGCCGAGTTGATTCCCCTGATCGAGTGGATGCGCACGCTCGACGCGGGCCTCGGCCGCTCGGCTGAGACAGCTGCCAGCAAAATGCGCTACCAGATGAACCGGCTGCGCAGGCTGGCGGCCAACTTCCAGTTGCAGCAGGAGACCTCGCTCGCGCGCCACGCAACAGCCATCAGCCAGGCGCTCTTTCCCGGCGGAGTGCCGCAGGAGCGCGTGCATGGCGCTGCCTTTTACGTTGCCCGCTACGGCCTGGAGCTGGCTGAGAAAGTCACTGCGCAGGCCGCGGACCCGTGCGTGGGCCACACCTCATTCCGGCTTTAGCATCGCGCGCGGACCAGCCCCTCTCGCCGTATAATCGCCGCGAACAGGGGGTAAGGTTTCCAGTGAGACATTTCGGTCTTGTATTGGCTTTGGGGTTTGCAGTCTGCGCCGCGGCGCAGACGCAGAAGCAGCCGTGTTCGACGGCGGGCGAGGACAACGCATTTCTCGGCATTCAGACCATCCGGCTGTGGCCCGGCGACGCTCCGCAGGCGCACGGCACAGACTGCAAGGACATTCCCACCCTGACGGAGTTTGCGCCGCAGCCGGGGCATGGCAACGGCTCGGCGGTGGTCATTTTTCCGGGTGGCGCCTACGTGGGCCTGGCCGCCAACCTTGAGGGCCGTCAGGTGGCCGACTGGTTCACCACGCGCGGCTTCCGCGCCTTCGTTCTTCAATACCGGCTCAGCTCCAACGGTTATCTGCTGCCCGTTCCGCTGCTCGATGCGCGCCGCGCCATCCAGACGGTGCGCGCCCATGCGAAGGATTACTACATCGCTCCCAACCGCATCGTGGTCGTGGGCTTCTCCGCCGGAGGCCATCTGGCGGCGCTGGCCTCCACGCAGTTCGTGCCCGGCGATGCCGCCGCCAGCGACCCCATCGAACAAGTTTCCAGCCGCCCGGATTACGCGGTCCTGGGCTATCCGTGGATTGGCGCCATCTCCAGCGACACCTCGCACCTGAGCTATTGCAAGCTGTTCAACGTGATGGACCGCTGCGAGGCACTGCGTGCGGCGTATTCTCCCGACCTTTTCGTGACGAAGAACACGCCTCCCACCTTCTGGTATCACACCTTCAACGACCAGACGGTTCCCGTGGAGCAGGGGCTGCGCTACTATGAGGCGCTGGTCAAGGCGGGCGTGCCCGCCGAGGCGCATATCTTTGCGAATGGACCGCACGGCACGGGGCTGGGCAAGGGCGACGCAGCGCTGGACCAGTGGCCCGGCCTGCTCGAAACATGGCTCCGCGCCCAGGGCCTGCTCACGCCGGATCCATCCGTCGCCGCGCCCAGGCCCGTGCGCGCGAAGTGACCCAGGTTGCAGCGGGCGCAGCAGGGAAATGAGGCCGCAGGCTTTGAGTCGTTCCATGTTGTTTTGAGTTCTTGGAGGTTGCCGCAGATGAATCCGTCCAGGAGGCTTGCTGATTGCCTGTTCGTCGCCTTGATTGCGCTGTCTCTCATCCGGACCGCGCCGGCACAGACGCCTGCGCCGGGCGCCGAGCCGCCGAAAGAAGCGCAAAAGGAAAGCACCCCGGTTCCGCCGGAAAAGCCTGTTGCCACGCATCATGAAATCACGCTTGGCGGCAAAGTGCTCAAGTACACGGCGACTGCGGGCAACCTCATCATTCGCGACGAAGACGACAAGCCCTACGGCAGCATGTTTTACGTTGCCTACACGCTGGATGGCGCCGAGCCCGGCACCCGGCCGGTGAGCTTTCTTTACAACGGCGGTCCCGGCGCGGCCACGCTGTGGCTCCACATGGGCTCGTTTTCGCCGGTGCGCATTGTGACGGACAGCCCCAACCCCACCGCCGGGCCGCCGTTCAAGCTGGTTCCCAACGAGTATTCGTTGCTGGACAAGAGCGACCTGGTCTTCATCGACGCGCCGCTTACCGGCTACTCGCGCGCCGTGGGCAAGGCGACGGCCAAGGATTTCACCGGCGTTGATCAGGACCTGCACGCCTTCGACCGCTTCATCATCCGCTACCTGACGGTGAACCAGCGCTGGAATTCGCCCAAGTTCCTCATCGGCGAGTCCTACGGCACCACGCGCTCGGCGGCGCTGGCAGACATGCTGGGCAACGATGGCGTGCAATTGAACGGCGTTGTGTTGATTTCGTCGATTTTGAACTACGCGGTGGGCGCGCCGGGCTTGGACAACCTCTACATCTTCAACCTGCCCAGCTACGCGGCGGCGGCGTGGTACTACAACAAGATTCCCAACAAGCCGGCCGACGTGGCGGCGTGGGTGCAGCAGGCGCGCGAGTTTGCCGCCGGGCCATATGCCCAGGCGCTGTTTGCCGGTGATAGCCTGCCCGCCGCGCAACTGGACGAGGTCGCAAAACAGGTGAGCCACTTCACCGGCCTCAGCGCCGACTACGTGAAGGAAGCCAACCTGCGCATCTCGCCCGTCCGCTTCCGCAAGGAGGTGCTGCGCGACGACCGCAAGACGCTGGGGCGGTATGACATGCGCTTCGAGGGCGTGGACGTGGACGCCGCCGGAGAGATGCCCGGCTATGATGCCTCGGACACAGGAATCGCCGGAGCCTTTGTCGCCGCGTTCGAGGACTATTCGGAGCGGGAGCTGAAGTACGAGAGCACCGACGCCTACCGGCCCAGCGCCAACAGCATCGGCCAGTGGGACTGGAAGCACAAGCCGCTGAGCGGCAGAGGCGGATCAGGCGGAGGAAGATGGCCGGGGCCTTACGTGGCCGACGATCTGGCCGATGCCATCCGGAAGAATCCGCACCTGCATGTCTTCTCGGCGAATGGCTACTTTGACCTGGCCACGCCGTTCTTTGCCACCGAATATGATCTGGACCATATGAATCTGGAGCCGGCGCTGCGCGGCAACGTCGAGTTCGGCTACTACCCGTCGGGGCACATGATCTACCTCAATGTCGAAGCCCTCCATAAGCTGAGGGATGATTTGGCGGGATTCATAACCAGGGCGGAAAAGTAGCCCGATGCACGCGGCTGGGCGCTCCGGCGGCGGGCCAGCCGGGAATATGCCCCAAAATAGAGAGGCGGGCCGCCAGTTTCAGGAGTGGAATGACTTCCCGAAACCGGCTGCCCGCTGGACCCTGAACCGGGTCTAGGTGGTATCTTTAGTCTAGGCTTGTTGTGACGAAAATCAAGCGCTTTTTTGGGCGAAATTCCCTAGGCGTGACGGCAGTCACCGTACCCTGGTGATGTGCGCGCACGCGCGTTGACTTGCAGCTTTGCGCCCTGATACAAAAAAGTGTTCCACCCACGACAGAAACCAAACTGACCGCTCGGATTACCGGTACCGGAATGCAAGAAATCATCCAACAAATCGGGGCCTTGCTCCTGGGCTCTGTGCCTACAGCCCTGCTGTTCATCGTGCTGGTGCTGGCCTACCAGTTGCTGGTGCAGAAGCCGCTGGCCGCCACGCTGAAGGAGCGCCACGCCCGCACCGAGGGTGCGGTTGAGGACGCACACAGCGCCATTGCCCGCGCCGAAGCCCGGGCAGCCGAGTACGCAGCCAGGCTGCGCCAGGCGCGCGCGGAGATTTACCGGGCCCGCGAGCAGCGCATCAAGCAGTGGACTGGCGAGCGCGATGCTGCGCTCGATGTCGCCCGCAAGACAGCGGGGGTGAAGGTGAGCCAGGCCAAGGCCGAGCTGGAGACAGAGGCCGCGCATGCGCGGCAGACCATTCAGGGCTCTGTCGCGGAACTGGCCAGTCAGGTGGTCAGGGCGGTTCTGCCGCTGGCTGCCGGGGGTTCCCGTTGAGAGATTTGATTGTGCGTTCTCCTTATTTCAAAAGAGTTCTCTGGCTCGTATGCTTTGCGGTCCTGGTTGGCGGCGTCATGGCATTGCCTCTCCGCGCTGCGGCACAGGAGCCGGGACAAGCGCCCGCATCGACCCATGCTGTAACGGCCTCGACGCCCGAGGCCGGCGCGCATTCTGAAAAAGCCGAAAAGTCCGAACAGGCGGAGCTGGACGTCTACCGCCATTCTCCAAAGGTGAAGACGATTGCCCGGATGGTTCATCTGCCTCTGGAGACTACGGCGCGCATCTTTGAGCTGGTCAACTTCGCCATCATTGCTCTCGCCATCCTGATTCCCCTGGTCAAGTACGTGCCCCGGATGCTGCACAACCGCAAGCGCGCGCTCAGCCAGAACATCGCCTCGGCACGCAAGATGACCGAGGACGCCAATTCCCGGCTCAGTGCCGTGGAGGCGCAGATGGCAAAGCTGGACGAGGAGATTGCCGCGATTCGTTCCCGCGTGGAAGAGGAAAGCAGGCAGGACGAAGCGCGCATCAAGGCCTCCATCGCCGAGGAGAGCGGCCGCATCGTCTCCGCGGCGGAGCAGGAGATCGCCGCCGCAGCGGCCCATGCCCGGCGCGGACTCCGGGACTTCGCCGCTGATCTGGCCATCGAGCAGGCTGCCAGGCAACTGGTGCTCACGCCGGAAGCCGACAGCGCTTTGATCGCCGAGTTCGTGCGCGAGACGGCCAAGGGAGGGCAGAACTAAATGGCCGCATTCGTTTCCCGCTATGCCCAGGCGTTTCTCGATGTTGTGACGGCTGCCAATCTCGACACCGCCGCAATCGACCGGCAATTGAATGACTTTCTGGGCACATGGGATGGCAGCGCGGAACTGCGCGACCTGTTTGCCAACCCGGCCGTTGCCGCCGTGCAAAAGGTGGCCATTCTGGACAAGCTGAATGTAAAGCTGGGACTGCAGAAGGAACTGCGCAACCTGCTGGCCGTGCTCATCAACAATGACCGCATCGGTCAGGTGCATGAAGTAGTAGCGGCCTATCGCGCGGCGCTGCAGCAGCGGCTCGGCATCCGGCAGGCGGAGATTGTGACCGCGCGCGAGTTGACCGTGCAGGAACGCGCCGCGCTGCTGGACAGCGTGGGCAAGCTCGCTGGAGCAAAGGTTGAAGCCAGCTTCAAGCTCGACGAGACGATACTTGGCGGCACCGTGGTGCGCATCGGTTCCACGGTGTTCGATGGGTCGGTCCGCGGGCGGCTGGAGCGGTTGAGGGAAGCATTGGTCGCCGGATAGTTTTGCCCGGCAAAGGATTTACACAAGGTTCTAAAGGATAGGAAGAGCAGAGATGGCTCAGATCAAGGCAGACGAGATAACGCAGCTTCTTCGCGAGCAGATCGCGAACTATGATTCGAAGGTCCAGGTCGACGAAGTCGGTACGATCACGTCCCTCGGCGACGGCATTGCCCGCCTTCACGGGCTCGACAAGGTAATGGCCGGCGAACTGCTCAGCTTTCCGCATGGCATCGCCGGACTGGCGCTGAGCCTGGAGGAAGACCAGGTGGGCGCCGTGGTGCTGGGCGACTACACCGAGCTCAGCGAAGGCGAAGAGGTCAAGCGCACCGGCAAGATTCTCAGCGTGCCGGTGGGCGAAGCCATGATTGGCCGCGTGGTCAACGCGCTGGGCGCGCCCATTGATGACAAGGGGCCCATTGCCACCTCAGCCTCCCTGCCTGTCGAGCGCCTGGCCCCCGGCATCATCGACCGCCAGCCTGTGCGCGAGCCCATGGCCACCGGCCTCAAGGCCATTGACGCCATGATTCCCATCGGCCGCGGCCAGCGCGAGCTGATCATTGGCGACCGCCAGACCGGCAAGACGGCCGTGCTGCTGGACACCATCATCAACAACGCCAAGAACGACCTGATCTGCATCTACTGCGCCATC
>JAGWRX010000171.1 GCA_028876395.1 Acidobacteriota bacterium | reverse complement strand
GGCCCTGGCTTGAGTCTTTGTTTCAGGCGCGGCGGCAGCGCTTGAGCCAATGCGGCAGGTGCAGCGAATGCCCTCGCCCAGTTCGATTGCAGCAGAGCCAGCCGACACGTCGACCACGCGGCCTGAGACCACATCGCCCGCCTTGTGCTCGGCGATGTACTCGTCAATGCTCGTCGGGATGAGTTGCTTCATGCTCAGCTTGATCTGCCGCTTCTCCGTGTCGATGCCGAGCACCTGCGCCTTGACCACCTGGCCTGCGTGCAGCACATCGGAGGGGTGGTTGATGCGGCGCTCAGCGCTGATTTCGCTCACGTGAACCAGCCCCTCGATGCCCTCGGCCAGTTGCACGAATGCGCCAAACTTCATCAGCTTCGTCACCGGCCCCTCGATCTGCGTGCCGACCGGAAACCGCTGCGGCACCTCGGCCCACGGGTCGCCGAGCGTTTGCTTCAGGCCCAGCGAGATGCGCCGCTCCTCGGGCTTGATGCCGAGAATCACGGCGTTCACCGTATCGCCGGCCTTGAGCACGTCGCCTGGGTGGCGCACCTTCTTGCCCCACGCCATTTCTGAAATATGAATCAGCCCCTCAACGCCCGCCTCAATCTCAACGAAAGCGCCAAAGTCGGTCAGCCGCGTGACGGTGCCGGTGACGCGCTGGCCTGGCTGATATTTGCCGGCGGCGGCCACCCACGGCTCGGCCTGCAGTTGCTTCAGGCCCAGCGAAATCTTCTTCGTCTCGGGGTCGATCTTCAGGATGCGAACCTGCAGTTCCTGCCCCACGCTGAGCACGTCTTCCGGCTTGCTCACGCGGCCCCAGGCGATGTCGCTCACATGCAGCAGCCCGTCCACACCGCCCAGATCAATGAATGCGCCATAGGGAACGAGGCTGCGCACGGTGCCTGGGAGCGTGTCGCCTTCTTTCATGGCAGCGCGACGGCCCTCCACCAGGCCGCGGGCCTGCTCCTCCAGCACCACGCGGCGGTCCACGACCACGTCTTCATCGGTCACGTCGAGCTTGGTGATGCGGCAGGTAATCTCGGTGCCCACCAGCTTTTCGAGCTCCGCGGCGTCACGCGTTCCGCTGCGGCTGGCGGGCATAAAGGCGCGCACGCCGACGTCAACGCTGACGCCGCCCTTGACCACGGCGGTCACGGTGCCCACCACGGCCAGCTTTTCAGCAAACGCCGCTTCCAGCGCCGACCAGTCGCGGGGCTGCGCCACCTTGAAGCGCGAAAGCTCGTAGTAGCCTTCCTCGTTGCGGCCCTTCACGGAGACGGGGAACGTATCGCCCGGCTTTACGCCTTCTGCGTTGTTTTCGAAGGCCGCGCGCGGCAGCACGCCTTCCGTCTTGTAGCCGATGTCGAGAAAGACCTGCTCGGCATCGAGAGAGACGACCGTGCCCTCCAACTGCTTTGCGCCGCTCACGGCTTTGTGCGTGTGGCTGCGCTCGAACTCCTTGAGCAGCGCGCCAAAATCCTCAGCGGGCTCGGCGTTCGGTTCGGGGGTGTTTTCAGGCGTGGGCTGGGATTCTGGAGCGGTCTCGTTGGTCATGGCGTGCACCCTTCCATTCTCCCATGATTCAACGGAACGCGCCCGGAGCCGGGCCGTTATCGCTTACGGAAACTCCGCAACCCGCGGTGTCGTGCGCGGCGTGATCGACGTAGGCCCGCCCTTGTCGTCAATCACGTTCGAGATTTCGCCCTTGTCGTCGAGAGCAATGGTCATCATGTGGTGGAAGCGGATGCCGGGCTTTCTGGGAACCTCGATGGCGCGGGACAACACGACGTTGGGGTGCCGGAAGACGGAGTAAATGCCCAGTCCCCAGGCCTCGTGGCTGGTGACTGTATCGGCCACCTTGTAGGAGGCCCAGCCGTTCGTGCCGGGCGCGCTGGTGTAGCTCGGCTGGTCCGGCGGATCGTAGGGAATCTCCGACTGATAGAAGTATGTTCGCCCCGCGTTGCCGTTCCACAGCACCTGGAACTGCTGATGATGCTCCACAAACAGGCCGTAGATGGTCACACGGTCGCCGTTGACCACGAGGCCGTTGTCACTGGTATTGCTGGTCCAGCCCACGCCGGAGCCGTGATCGGCGCGCCATATCCAGGTGTGGTCCACGATGGTGCCGCTGCTGTTGATGCGCAGATTCACCTGCGCGCGGCCCACTCCCGCGCCGCCCACACGAAAGAAGACGTCATGCAGCACGATGGGATTCTTCGCGTGGCTGGCCTTGCTTCCCTCCGGCCCTACTTCGAGCAGAACGGGGGAGCGCTCAACCCCCGCGTCAAACAGCAATGCCGCAATCTCAATTCCATCCGCGTCTGCCGTCGTCATGGCCGCCGCTCCGCTCACGGGCCGCAGCGTGGCAAAGCCGAGCCCCATCACCACGGTGTTGGCGCGCGTCACGCGGATGGGCTCGGTCAGGTCATAGATGCCGGGCGTCAGCAGCAGATTCCTGCCGCGAGCCAGCTGCGCATTGATGCTGGCTGCCGTATCCCGGTCAGGCCGCGCAATATAGAACCGGCTCAGCGCGATGGACCGGCCCGGCGTCGAGCCGCCCCGCCAGGTGATGCCCGCGCTGTTGGCCGCAAGCGCAGGCACGCGCACGCTCCATCTGCCTTTTGCATCGACTTGGAGAAACGGCTTCTCGCGCACGGTGGGCGTCTGGTCCACTTTGGTATAGGGCGGCTTGGGCCAGTCGCCCGCGGGCGGATGCGGCACGCCGACAAAGACCATGTTCCAGTTGGAGCCGGTCCAGCTCCCCCACTCGCTGTTGCGCGAGATCCACTGCTGCTGCGTGCCGGAGTCCACGTTGCCGTCCACCAGCGTATCTGCCATCCATCCGCCGCTGGCCCAGCCGTGCTGCTGGTGCAGCACCATGTTGCCGCGCACGTGCATACGCCGGAACGGCACCGCCTGTGACACGGCCCACTGCATCGTGCCGCCCGCGGGCGTCACGGAAAAGCCCTCGGCAGCGCGCCAGAAGGTGGTGGTGGCGTTGTTGTTGCGGGCGCTGGCGTCGGCGTGCACTTTGCCCGTGATGTGTACTGCGTCCGGCGTTGCGCCAAGCCCCAGCACCTGGGTGTAGAAACCCACCGGCACATCCACGTGATACTCGCCGGGCAGGAAGAGCAGCGCATACCGCGCCGGGCCGAACTCGCTGTGCTGCTCCACGGCGTAGATCTTGTCAATCTGCGCCTGCATCGCGGCCTGCGGCATCGCGGGATCGAAGACCAGCACGTTGGGGCCAAGGTCGGGCAGGGCCGGCGGCTTTTGCCCGCCAGCCGCCATGACCGCCGCAGCCGTGACCACCGCAAGCCCCGCCAGCAGCCTGGCGGCCGAGTAGAAAGCTCTGACCTGTTTCCGCTTGCTCTGCATACATTTCCGCGCCATTCCGCCCGCCGTTGCAGCCGTTTTTTGGGCGTGCGCCTGCCCGCCTCGTATGGTATCCCCCGGAACTCCATCCGGCAAAGACCGGGGCTTTTCCGCTACGCTGGTTCCATGAATGTTTTTGATGAGAAACGGACCGAGCTGGAGCGGCACGAGTTCATGATGGGCGTGGAGCGCGGCAGGCTGGCCGTCGCGCTGGACCTGCTGACCGATTCGCTGATCCTGGTGGGCCAGCACGGGGTCTACTGCACCTCCAGCCGAAACCCATCTGTGCCTGCGCTCGACCTGCAGGCCGTTCTGAGCGGCATGGAAGGCGCAAAAGCCCTCGTCCAGTCTGTCATGGAGGAGCTGCGCGCTCAGCGCGAAGCCGCGCGCGACAAAGGTGCTTCGGCTTAAAGGGTCCACGTACAAAGGATCGGTAAAGTAGAAGCTGTCCGGATTGTTCCGGCATTCGATTTGTTGCTCAGAAAATTATGTGAAGACCATCGCGGCGCCTTTGTATAATTGCGCGCCTGGAGGTTTGTTGCATGAAACTCATTTGCTGGGGCCTGCTTGCATCCCTCTGGCTCGGCACCAATTTCGCACAGGCCGCAAACCAGCCGAGTTCCAGGGCAGCAGAGATTCGCCGCGCCTTATCGGCCGCACCCGCATCCATTTCCGCGGGGGCAGCCGTCGTTGCAATGGATGCCGGCGGAAAGATGATTGAATTGCGCCAGGGCAACAACGGTTGGACGTGCTTGCCGCGAGATGAAGGTACACCGCTTGGCCAACCGCTCTGTTTAGACAAGAATGGCTTGCAATGGTACGTTGCGGCGATGTCGGGTCACGCGCCCGATCCGAACCTTGCAGGGTATTCCTACATGCTGAAAGGCGGATCGGTCTGGAGCAATCTGGATCCGAGCGCGACAAAGATGCAGCCGGGCCAGAAGCACTTTGTCCTTGTGCCGCCTCACATCATGATCCTGAATGCGCGCATCGCAAAGGAATCGGGTTTCCCCTCTGGAATGGCTGACCCGAACACCCACAAGCCGTTCGTAATGTTTGGCGATACTCCTTTTGCGGTTCTGATTATCCCGGTCATGTAGAGGTTCGCCGGCGAGCCGGCAGCGCCGCGCCACTGCAAAATACGATATGCTGAAAGAGCGCGCCCGTAGCTCAGCTGGATAGAGCGAACGCCTCCGGAGCGTTAGGTCGGGAGTTCGAATCTCTCCGGGCGCACCATTTTCTCTGGACGCATCCACGCGCAAACTGGAAAGCGCACTTGCCGCCCCCCCCATCGGCGCGGGAATTTCTACCGCCATTCGCTGGCTGGCCGGTAGACTCAACTCAGGCCCCGCTTCGTCCAGGAGCGCGCGGGCTTCGTAAGGAGTTCATGCACCTCAATTTTGCTTTTACCTCTGTCCAGGTCCTCTGGGTGCTTACGTTTGCGGCGCATCTGGTGCTGCTGGTCGTTCTGCTGGGCCGGGACCGCGCGCGCCGCTTTCCCTGGTTCACGGCGGGCATCGCCCTGGCGGCGCTGCGCCTCATTTCCAGCCGCCTGCTCTATGGCCGCCTGCCGCAGCTCACCATGAGCGAAATCTTCATTGTGCTGGCCGACATTTCATCCGTCGTGGCCCTGCTGGTGGTGGGCGAGCTGGCCCGCCGCGCCTTTGGCAGTGTGCAACGCCGCACGCTTGTCATCTGGGCTGTTGCGCTGATGGTGGTGGGCGGCCTGGTGCTGGGCTTCTGGGGCCCGTGGCCCGCCTGGAAGACCCTCACCGCCGGCTCCCTGCTCTCCAACCTGCAGTTGCTGCAACTTGTCGCGCAGAAGATCGGACTGCTGGTCGACGTGCTCTCCATTGCCCTGGGCCTGCTTGTGCTTCTGTTTGGCCGCCGCTACGGTGCGGGATGGCGCAGCCACGCACAACAGATCATCATCGGCCTCTCCACCGCGTCGCTCGGCCAGGTTGCCGTTCAGGCGATCTGGGAAATCATCGCCAAGACGGCCGTTCCCCACTCCATGGCGGAGTATGAGCGCATCCTGGGTCTGCGGGAGAAGCTCCTCAACGGCAACAACGCCGTCTACCTGCTCGTGCTGGTCTGGTGGGTCGTCTGCCTGTGGCTCAACGAGCCGGGCGGGAAGCGGGAAGCTGAGGCAGCCTCAGCCGGCGAGCTGCCCAAAGACGCACAGGAGCAGGGCTGACAGACAATCTCCAGTCAACCCGCTGGCATCGCTCGGGGCCTGCATCGCGCGGAGATGGATTCACGCCATCTCCGCTCTTGCCTGCGGGCATCGTCGATAAGGCTCAGGTCTCAAAGTCGATAAATCCGCGCTCCGGGTCGGTCGAGATCAGCCTCACCGTCACCCGGTCGCCCACGTCCAGCCCTTTCCCGCCGCGCACCAGCATACCCTCCACGTGCGGGTCAAAGGTTCGCACAAACGTCCCGTAGTTGTTCACGCCGGTCACGACGGCGCGGAAGCTCTGCCCGATGCGCGGATGCAACACGACCGCGGCGATGCGCTTCTGCATCTCCCGCTCCACCTTGCGGGCGGCATTTTCCATCCCTGTGCAGCGCTCGGCGATTGCGTTGAGATCGCCCTCGGAATAGGGCTGCTGCGCGCGCGCCAGCCACGCCTTCAGCAGCCGCTGCGTCACCACATCGGGGAAGCGCCGGTTGGGCGCGGTCGAGTGAGTGTAATCCTGCACCGCGAGGCCGAAGTGCCCCGGCGAGGCCTCGTCCGGCTTCACCAGCACATACTCACCAGGCCCCATCAGCTTGACCACGGCCAGCGAAAGATCGGGAAAGCGATCGGGGTCCTTCTGCTTCTGCGCCAGCAGAAAGTCGTTCAGCGCCTTCGAGTCCGGCGTGGCCGGCAGAGAACCGCCCAGCCCCGCCGCCACCTCGACAATGCGATCCCAGCGCCTGGGCGTGCGCACCACACGGCGAATCGACGCCACGTTGGATGTGTCGAAGATCCGCGCGATTACGCCATTCGCCGCCACCATGAATTCTTCAATCAGCGCCGTAGCCCGGTTCTTCTCCAGCCGGGCAATCTCCACCGCTTCCTCCGCCAGCATGACCGGCCGCGTCTCAATCGTCTCCAGGTCGAGCGCTCCGTGCTGAAAGCGGCTGTCCAGCATCCGCTGCGCTGCTTCATCCTGCAGCTTGAGCTGCGCGGTCATCTCGGCGCTGGCGGCCACCTTGGCGGGCGCAGCGCCCGTGCCCGCCAGCCACGCCCCCATCGAGGGGTATGCCAGTTGCGCCCGGTTGCGCACCAGCGCGCGGAACGCTTTGCCCTCAGCCACCACGCCGTCTTCATCCACCTTGTATTCGATGACAAGCGCCAGGCGGTCTTCGCCCTCATTCAGAGACGTGATGCCCTCGGACAGCTCCGTGGGAAGCATGGGAAAGACCTTGACGCCGGTGTAGACCGAGGTGGTCTCGCTGCGCGCGTGGCCATCGATGACTGTGCCCCGGCCAACGCGCGAGTCCACGTCCGCGACGCCAATCAGCACGCGGATGCGCCCGTCCGGCAGCCGCTCCGCCCATTCAATCTGATCCAGATCCTTCGACGTGTCATTGTCAATCGAGGACCAGAGCAGCGCTCGCAGATCCACAGCCCCTGGCACCGCGGGAATCTCAGGATGCTTCTGAATCGCAGCGAGTTCCGTGTCCGTTCCCGCGGGAAACTCCGGCTGAAAGCCGTGCTCAATCATCGTGGCATGCGCAGCCGCCACGAGGTTGAAGTGAAAAGGATGAGTGGTGTGCATCGTGAATCCGACCCCTCCAAAGTGAAGAGCCAGCCTACCACGCCGGGCAGATGCGGGGGCAGACGCAAAGAGGCGGCCCATCCCTTGGCCGCCTCTTGCTCCACCTTGCGCCGGGTTCAGATTACTGGATGCCCAGGTCGGCGAGCACCTTGGGCTTCGACTCGTCCACTGACAGCAGGTTGTGGCAGACCGCGCAGTCCTGCGGGATGGACGTGCCGTCCTTGGTCGCATGGTCGCCGTCGTGGCAGCGGAAGCAGCCCGGATAGCTCATGTGTCCGATGTGATTGGGATGCGTTCCCCAGGTCACCTTCATATCCGGAAACACGTTCTGGCTATAAAGGGTCACGAGCTGCTTGCCCGCGACCTGCACCAGGCCGGCCTTTGTGGCCAGCACTTCAGGATTGCCGCTGCGATAGAAGGTCTCAAGCTCCGCGGGAATCCTGGCGCTTGCCTCAGCCTGGCTGGCGTAGCTGGCCTTCAGCAGCGTCAGGCCTTCCTTGTGGATCCAGGGCAGCGACGGGCTCACAGCGCCAATGGCCATGGCCTGGTTGATCGCCTCCTCCGCGGTTACAAAGGTGTGCGCGGCGCGGTTGTGACAGTCAATGCAGTCCATCTGGCGGCGCTCGCCCTGGGGCACGGCGCCGTTCAGCGACGACGCGGCAAACACGGTCTCAGAGCCGTCCGCGTTCTGCTTCGCCACCCAGGGAATGTTCGTCCGGCTCGCATCGGTCGTGATGTATTCGATGTGGCCCAGATGCACGCCGTGAATGCCCGTCAGGTGTGACAGGCCATCCAGCCCACCCAGGTGGAGCACAATCACGCTCTGCGTCTCGGTGTTCTGCTCGTCGTCGGCAAAGGCGGACTTGACCAGCAGCTTCTCTCCCACAAACTTGGCCGGTGTGTGGCATCCCTCGCAGATTACGCGCGCCGGGCGCAGATTCTTTACCGGCGAAGGAATCGGCGTGGGGTACCGATTGAACGCGACTTCCACCAGTTGCTTGGTGCCGTCCACCTTGGCGGCAAAGTAGGACTCCGCGCCCGAGCCGATGTGGCAGTCGACGCAGGCCACGTGCGAGTGCGGAGAGATCTTGTAGGCCGTGTACTCCGGTTGCATCACGTGGCAGGAGGCCCCGCAGAACTGCGGGGAATCCATGTACGCTGCTCCGCGATAACTCGCCATGGATACGACCAGGAAATTGAAAATCGTCGCCACCAGCACGATGTCCACGCCGTGGCGGAAAATCCGGTCGTTGAAATCGACCTTGGGATACTCGGCGGGAATCTTACCGGTCTGCTGCAGCGCGCGATGGCGCACGTAGATGCCGACCGGGATGATCGCCAGGCCCAGCACGAACAGGGCGGGCAGAATCAGATTGAAGATAATGCCAAGATAGGGATTGTTATTGGGCTTGGCGAACATCTCCATCAGCCAGTTGCCAATCATGGTCACGCCGGCTGCGGTGGTGATGGCCCCGCCGGCCAGGCTGATGGGGTTGTTGCCAAAAAACAGCGCAGGACGTACCCAGTGCTCGCGGAACCTCAGACTCAGAAATATTGGCACGTTGTCCTCAGGTCGGGAGTGAACGGCCCGCCGGGGAGGACGGGCCGCTTGAAGCATCCTACTTCAGAGCGCGGAAATAGACCACCGCTTCTTTGATCTGCGCGTCTGTGAGCTTGCCCTTGAACGCCGGCATCTTGCCCTTGCCGTCCGTGGTCGCCTTGATCATTTCCGCCTCGGTCAGCTTCTTCATTTCCGGGCTGGAGAGCGGCAGCACCTTCAGCATCTTGGCCGACGGCGTGTCCGCCGCGCCCTTGGCGCCATGGCACATCAGGCACTTCGCCTTGTAGGTCGCCTCGCCCGAAGATTGAGCGAAGCCCATGGAACCGGCCAGACATACTGCAGCGGCCAGCACCGCCAGGGATCGAATCGTCTTTGTCATTGCATGACTCCTTCAAAATCTTCCACGACCGGGATGCCCGCGGGCTGTCCCGCCATGAAGCTTCCACTACACAGTTGAACCCCGATGGCGCCAATGAGTCGCCATGTTTCTGCTTGAAATGGTACAGGGTGACCCCTTCGTGCGGGTCCGGCGCAATCCCTTGCGGGAACGGAACTGCGCCGGTCTTTCCTGTTCTTACTTCAGAAACGTGCGAAAGTAGGCTACCACGCCGGTAATCTGCGCGTTGGTCAGCTTGTCCTTGTACGGCTGCATCTTGCCCGTGCCGTTGCGTACGGCTTCAATCATTTTTGCGTCGGTGAACCCCTTCACGTCGGGGTCGGTAATCGGCTTTACCTTCATTGCCTTGGCCGCCGGCGTATCCGCCATGCCCTTGACGCCATGGCACATCTGGCACTTCGCCTTGTAGATCACCTCGCTCGAAGACTGGGCAAAGCACACGGCGCCGCTCAGCAGCACTGCCACCAGCGCCACCTTTGAACCAATTCCTGTAACCATCGTGCCACTCCTTCAGCGCTCTCCCCAGTCCGCGTGCGCGGGGACAACTGCCGTCGAAGGAGGTCTCTTCTTCAAAAGCCGCGCTGTTGCCTTTGCAACGAACTGAAGGAAATCACTGCGACACAAAAATCCGTGAAACTGCAAAAGAGCGAGGGTGGGCTGGCAACGGCTACCCGTCAGCCCACCCCGGCCATTGATCAGAATGCGTAAATCACGCCCAGGGTGACGATCTCGCCGTTGAAGTTGCGACCGGCCGGCCCTGGAAGGCTTGACTCGCTGTAACCGCGATGCATCCAGTTGCCGTGCCACGACCACTGCGGCGCAACCTTCACCACCAGATCGGCAAAGGGTGACACAACCCTGGAGTTGAGCGAGCCCGGCACCATCTGCGGATTCAGCTGCTCCGCCTTGCCGTTGACGCTGTTCACCATCGCTCCGCCGTTGAACTGGAACTTCGTCGAGGGAGCAAAGTGCACCGCCCCGGAGAAGAACGTTGTCGGCGTGTCATAGTACCCGGTACCCAGCAGGTAGTTGGCATTGTTCCGAGGATCGGGACCTGAGGGAGTTGGTGGATACAGCAATGCCGAACAGGTTCCGTTGTTGCCTCCTCCAGGCAGCGCAGTCGTGGGGGTGTAGAGGTAGCAGATATCCGTCGAGGAGAACACATCGTCATGGGCATAATTCAGGTCCATGCTGAAGGTATCCGACGGGATGATCTGCGTGGCCAGGCTGAAGTCGTTGTTGCGTTCATGGTGGTTGACCAGCGGGTCGTTGTTCTGCGCGCCGAAGGTATTGCCCGTCGCCGCGAAGTTGATCCACTTGTACGGTGTGACCTTGACGCGCCCGCGCAGGTGATACAGCCGGTTCGGCTGCAACCGCATGTACGTGTTGGTGGTTGTTTCCGAGTTGGCGTTCTTCGAGTCCATCGCGTCGTAGTTCACGTTGATCCGCACCATGTTGGTCGGCTGGATCACGGCGCCCAGCAGCATCCAGTTCTCGCGCCACGCCAGGTCGTCGGGCTGCTGCAGGTGGCGGTTGTTATACCGCCAGCCGGCCGACAGCTTGAACTCCGGCGTGATGGTGAAGATCCCCATCAACGTATTGCCCATGAACTTCTGGCTCAGGTTGTCGTTGTTCACCGTTGTCTTTGTGGCCGGCGTCAGGCTGCTCAGCGGCGTCAGCAGGTTGGGCTGGTTTGACTTGGTGCCCGCCCAAACGGTTGACACAACGCTGTTGTAGCCGGGAATCCGGAAGGCCCAGTAGTTGAACGCATCGGAGACCGAAACGTATTTGCTGAGTTCCGCTTCCACGCCGTAATCGGCGTTCACATTGACGCGCTTGTTGTGGGCCAGGCGGCCGTTCCCAAGCCCGCCGGTGTCAATCTCCTGGCGGGTATAGGTGCGCGTGGTCAAGCCCGTGTAGGTCTCATTGAAGCTGTTCACGTTGCTGATGCCGCCGTTGTAGGTGAAGCGTCCGTTCATCGAGACGCGTTCCCAGTAGCGCGAGCTGAAGCGCAGCTGCTCCGTAGGGAACGTGGTGCGCGTCGGCGCCGTCACGCTCAAGGCCGTGATGCCGCTGCAATTCGGGTTGGCCAATCCATTGATGATTAGCGGGCCCGTGTTGACGTTGTTGAGCGTGCATGTGTTCGTGGCCAGGTTGTCGATGCCGAACGAGACCTTCTGCCCGTTGGACAGCGGATAGTTGGCCCCCACAAGCTGCTGCCAGTTGTCGCCCTTGTAGAGCACGTAGAACTGGTCATAGCTCAGCGTCGTGCGCTTCGCCAGCTTCACGTCCACGCCACCTGTATAGGTGTCGGCCGCGTTGCGGAACCAGTACAGCATCTGCGCGTCCGCGCCCTCATGCACCGTAGAGTAGGTCGGCCCCTCGTGCGTGCCGTGATTGAAGCCCGCCCGGAAGTTGACCCGCGAAAGCGGCATCAGCGTCAGCATCGTGTCCGTGTTGCGGCGCACGGTGTTGAACAGATGCGGCGTGCTCGTCTCCGGCACAAACGGGTTGGCAAGAAGCGAGTTGGCCAGCAGGTTGTAGTCAAAGTAGTTGCGATCCCGCCGGAAGGTGCCCGAAAAATCGTACCACCGGCCCTTGGAGACCTTCAGGAAGGAGACATCGTATGGGTCGCCGCCGTAGCCGAAGCTGGCCGACGATAACGTATCGAAGAAAGGCGTCTTGGATGGATCCAGCGAGTGCATCTCGAGCGAGTGGTTCAGGACGCGCATGCCGGTATTTTGATTCACCATCGTGGCCCACATGGCTTTGCTGCCATCACGCTGCGTGATGCGTCCGCCAAGCTCGACGGACTGATGCACCTGGTAATTGCCCACCGTCTTTCGCGTTGACTCGCTGGCGGGCTTCGTTTCAACAGCTTTTTTCGCGGGCTTGGCCGCTTCCGGCTGGTCCTGGGCAAAGCCCAGAACCGCTGCGCCGGCGGCCAGTGCCGCAACCAGGGTAAGGGTGCATAACCGGTAAAGACTGATTCCGGCCCGCGACCCACCCAGACTCTTGCATGATTTCGTCTGTTTTGTCATCGCTCGCCCCTTACTCTGTTGAGTTGAAGAAAAATGAACTCGTGTTGGAACCGTGAACACTCGTGTGGCAAATGGTGCAGGCCTGGTACTGCTGCGCCTGGTTGTGGAAGCTGGGCATGCCAGCGGTCGTGAAGTTCGGCGACGGCGAGTGGCACTGCATGCACAGCGTGTTCACGTTGGCGCGGTTCAGCAGGCGCGGATTCGGTCCGCCGTGCGGGAAGTGGCAGGCCGTGCAGCCTTCCGTCTTCACCACCGGATGCTCATACACAAACGGCCCCGCCGTCTCCGTATGGCACTTGGTGCAGACCATGTCCATCTGCGCTGAGGTCTGCAGGGCCTTGCGCTGGAACGTGCCGTGCGGATCGTGGCAGTCCGAGCACTTGATCAGCCCCTCCTCCACCTTGTGATGGAAGGGCATGTTGAACTGCGGCTTCACGTCCGTGTGGCACTGGAAGCAGAGCTGCGGCTGCGAGGCCTTCAGCAGATGCTCATGGCTGCCGCTGTTGTGGACGCTGTGGCAGCTGATGCAGCTCACATTGCCTTCGCCGTGGGCTGAGCGCTCAAAGTTCGAGTGCTTGCCCTGGTGGCAGCTCAGGCACTTGTCGTCCACCTGCTTGGCCGTGGCTTCAGACGGATTGAAGATTTTGGTCTTGTCCCCGCCGGCATCCACGTGCGCCTTGCCCGCTCCGTGGCAGTTTTCGCAGGTCACGCCGGTGCCGCCGTGCTGCATGGCCAGCCTGCTATGCGGATTGGATGTGAAACCCTTCGTGACTTCTTCGTGGCAGGTCGCACAGGTGTCCTGGCCCACAAAGTCGCCCGGGGCCGGTTCGTTGGCCGATACACTGGCCGATTTCGCTCCGTGTGCCGGAGCAGCCATTGCGGTAGCGCAAAAAATGCCTGCGCCCAGCAGCAACATCAAACAGACTCGCAGCCCCGGCATTCTTCCCGGAGCCGCACTTTTTGGCATTCGCATTACTGGCCCATCTCTACGCATCAAGTACCACCTCGGTAGCTCTCATCGCTGCCTGCGTAACAGTCTCACCCTAACTGAGCTTCGTCTGGCAGCCCTCAAAGGGCCCATGTGTCGGCATAGTTATGGATTCGCCTGCAATACAGACACCGTTGTGCGGAGCATCACCTCATGCGCAGCATCCTACTTCTACCAATGCTGGAACACGGTGACGTTCATCACACACTGCAAAAACGCCGGCTTTGACCTCGATGACTCGTCCCGGAATGATGCACCAACTCTCCGTCCAAATCCATCGAAAATCAGAAAAAAAAGCATGGCCGGACGCCTTCCCTTCAGGCCTTTTCCACCAGACGTGACATGGCCAAACCGGCCGGAAGTCCAACTCCGCCCGTTACAGCTTAACCGCAGTCTTGTCAGAAAAATAATGAAAATGAAGACATACTGTAACTGCGAGCCGCCCGTCCTGAAGATACTGACTGTCTTACAGACCTCGAAAGGTTAGCTGGAGCCTCGATGCCCGTGCAGAGTCACCAATGATTTATGAAGTTATGGGCATCCCGGCGCAGGACCCGAATGAGTAAACAGGTTTTGCAGGCGGAAGAGACGTGAGGACCATCACATCTTAGACTGTGGTACATGCGGGAAACTCTGGACAGGCGAAAATCTCTTTCCCGGAGACCGAAGCGTTTGCACCTCCGATGCAGCCTCCGCGTCGCCCGGAGGATACTGAAGGACTTTGAAGGCCCTTCATCGGCGGAAGACAGGGTAAGACGATGGCGGATGTTGGGACTTCCGTAGGAATGCAGAGACGGCAAAAGCAACAAGCGAGACAGGTGCCCGTTGGATGCGCGGCCTGTTCCAATCGCCGCCCGGGCTGGTTCTGTTCCCTGGGCAGCGCGGTCCTCGCCGATCTTGAGCTCGCCACCAGTACCATCTCTCTGCCCGCCCAGGCTTCCCTGTTCACGCAGGGCGAGGACGCCCGCTGCCTCTACCTGATTTGCAGTGGATACCTCAAGCTCACCGCCGGGCATCCTCAGGACCGCCAGATGATCGTGCGCGTCGCCGGCCCCGGCTCCATGCTGGGCCTCTATGCAGTTCTCTCCCACGGCGTCTATGAAGTCTCCGCAGAGTCGCTCACGCCCGCGCAGCTGCGGCCCGTCGAGCGCGACAGATTTCTCAACTTCCTGCGCAGCCACAAGGAAGCCCAGATGCGCGCCGTGCAGTGCATCTGCCAGGAGTACCGCTTCGCGTTGCAGGATGCATGCCGCATCTCGCTGGCGGAAACCGTGGCGGCCCGGCTCGCGCGGCTGCTGCTCGAGCTCGGTCACCAGATTGGCGAACACGTCAACGATGGCGAATTCCGCTTCCCGCTGCTGCTGACCCACGAGGAAATGGCCTCGATGGCCTGCACCACCCGCGAGACTGTCACTCGCACCCTGGGCCAGTTCCGCAAAGAGGGCTGGATCTCGATCGAGGGATCCGTCATCACGCTCCACCATCCCGAACGGCTGCAGACGCTGGCTTAGGGCGTGCCGCGCGTCCCCCTTCTCCTTTTAACGCTCTCTTCCTGCCCGCATCCCGCGTCCAAGAGATATCATCGAAAAGGTAGGAGTTCGTGCTACGTATGACCCGTTTTGCGGTTTTGTTTCCTGCTTTATTTCTTTCCTGCGCTGCGTTTGCCCAGAATCCCGCACCGGCTACGGCTCTCGCTCAGCCCGCGGCCACCTCTGCCGCCAGCTCTGAGGTGGCCGTGTTCCAGAAGATCGAGGACACATGGTCGAACGCCATCAACATGCGCGACCAGTACAGTCTCGAGCTGGTCATCTCGCCGCTCTTCGTCGACGTCTCTGCCGCGGGCGACATCACCACCCGCAACCAGCAGCTGGCAAACCTGATCTCCGGCGACGACAAGACCATTCACCTGGAGCAGCGCGTGATTACCGTGCGCATGCTCGGCGATATTGCCGTAGCCAACGGCACTTACGCCCTGCATCACAAGGTCGGCTCCGCGCAGGTGGATGAAAAGGGAGTGTTTACGCACGTCTTTGAGCGCGTGCGCGGCGGCTGGATGTGCATCAACTCCCAGCGCACCGTGGTACCTGAGGATCCGAAGGCCAAAGCGAAAAAGTCCTCCGGCTCCGACTCGCCGTTTCACATCCCGCTCTTCTCGCGCGGCGACAAGAAAGACCAGTAAAGCTCGCACCTGCCGGGAAACCGAAAGCTAGCTGGCGCGCCGCGCCGCCTGCACGCGAATTGACACGTGCACCAGGCTGAGCGCAGCAGGCGTCACACCCGGAATGCGGCTGGCCTGCCCAATCGTGCCGGGGCGCACCCGCTCGAGGGTCTCGCGCATCTCCCGCGAAAGCCCACTGATGGCACCGTACTCAATCCACTCCGGAATGGCCACCGCCTCGGCGGCCTTCAGCTTCTCGATCGACTTCCTCTGCTGATCCAGATATCCGGCAAACTTGAGCTCCGTCTCCACCGCGCGCGCCTCGTTGCGATGCGCCGCCGCCAGCGTCCCGCCACGCGCAACGGCCGCCGCCATCTCCGCCAGCAGCGGCTCTGCGGCCAGCGCGTCGCGCATCGCGCCAAGCACCGGCTCGATGGCCACCTCCGGCCGCTTGAGCAGTTGCGCCCAGTTAAGTCCTGCTGTTCCAGTCAGCTCGCCCAGCCCCGCCGCCGCCAGCCGCTCGCCGTCGACCTTGCCCGTCTGCAGCAGACGGCCCAGCGCCGTCAGCCGCGCTTGCTTCTGCTCGTACTCCGCCCAGGCCTCGTCGCCAATAAGCCCCAGCCGCCGCCCATGTGGCGTCAGCCGCCGGTCTGCGTTGTCGATGCGCAGGTGCAGCCGGAACTCCGCGCGCGAAGTGAACATGCGGTAGGGCTCGTTGGTCCCTTTCGAAATCAGATCGTCAATCAGGATGCCGGTGTAGCCCTCCGTCCGGTCCATGGTGAAAGGTGCCTGCCCCTTCAGCCACAGGGCAGCGTTGATGCCCGCCATGATGCCCTGGCAGGCTGCCTCTTCATACCCGCTCGTCCCGTTGATCTGCCCGGCAAGATACAGCCCCTCCATGCTCTTCACGCGCAGCGTGCGATCCAGCTCGGTCGCGTCCACGCTGTCGTACTCGATGGCGTAGCCGGGGCGCAGCATCTCCGCGTTCTCCAGCCCCGGAATCGAGTGCGCAATCTGCCACTGCACCTCCATGGGCAGCGAGGTGGACATGCCGTTGACGTAGACCTCGTGCGTGTTCAGCCCCTCCGGCTCCAGAAAGAACTGGTGCTGTGTCTTGTCAGGGAACTTGACGATC
>JAGWRX010000170.1 GCA_028876395.1 Acidobacteriota bacterium | reverse complement strand
GCGCCTGCCGCTCGGCGTCGGGAATCAGGTTCGTGGGGGTATGAAACAGCCGTGTCGCAAACCCCGCGGCTTCAAGGTGATGCTGCACAAGCCGCGAGATATCCGTGTCGTCTTCCAATACAAATATGGTCTGGCTCAACCGGTCTGCCCTCACCCGGCGGCCGTTGAACTTCTGTTGCTGGGGCCGCACGGAACCGTTAACAGACTAATGCAGTCAGGCAAATAGATTGCAAACGTTGTGTGAATTTGCTCGGAGCCACCGTCCCCCGATCGAGCCGGTAACCTGACTGCGCCGCTCTACTCACCTTTCCCTTGACTCGGCACGCTTGCCTCTGCAAAACTCCGTGCGCGCGTACTGGACGCCAAAAGGCTCGCTTCTCCGTTGCTTGCGGACATGTGCTCATTCCGCCCCCGCACGCAGGCTCAATACTCGCAGAGGATGCGCTCCGCTGCGACGCCGGAGGATGCCAGGCCCCAACAGAACTTGAGGAGGGACCATGAAGAAATATCTCGCAGAGCTGGTGGGCACCTTCATTCTGGTGCTCTTTGGATGTGGAACCGCGGTGGTTGCCGGCGACAAAGTCGGCATTGTCGGCATCGCCTTCGCCTTCGGATTCGCACTCATCGGCGCCGCATACGGCATCGGCCCCATCTCCGGCTGCCACATCAATCCGGCCGTCAGCCTCGGCGTCTGGGCCGCCGGGCGCATGTCCGTCAAGGACATGATCGGCTACTGGGTCGGCCAGTTCCTCGGCGGCATCCTTGCTGCCTGGGTGCTGTCCATCATCATCAGCGGCGTGGGAGGCGGGTACGACATCGGCGCCAGCGGCCTCGGACAGGACGGCTGGGGACCCGGCTACCAGGGCGGCTACAGCATGACTTCCGCCATCGTCTTCGAGTTTGTGGCCACTCTGATCTTTGTCATCGTCATTCTCGGCTCCACCCAGAAGAGCGCGCCCTCGGGCTTTGCCGGCCTCGCCATCGGCATCACGCTCGTCGTCATCCACATCTTCGGCATCCACATCACCGGCGTCAGCGTCAACCCCGCGCGCAGCTTTGGACCCGCTTTGCTGGTTGGCGGCAAGGCTCTGGCGCAGGTTTGGCTCTTCCTGCTCATTCCAAGCCTCGCCGGCATCGTGGCCGGCCTCCTGTTCCGCATGCGGGCGCTCGAAGCGGAATAGAACCTGCCCGCTTGCATGCTATCGCCTGGGCGAATCCATCCGCCCAGGCCCCCTTCTCACTCTTGGCGCTATATGCTCAAGATACGGGCACGGCCTCCACTCTCCACCGAGCCCGATGGGGGATGCATGACCTGGTTGATCCTGCTGATTGGGCTTGTGGTTGGCGTGTTTTCCGGCGTGGTAGGGCTCGGTGGAGGCATTCTGTTCGTCCCCGCGCTCGTGTGGCTGCTGGGCATGAGCCAGCACAAGGCCCAGGGCACCTCGCTCGGAGCTCTGCTCGCACCCGTGGGACTTCTCGCTTTTCTCGAGTACTACCGTAAAGGCAATGCCGACGTCCGCGTTGCCGCCCTGCTGGCGGTGGGCTTTTTCTTGGGTGGCTACATTGGCGCCGCCGGCGCGCAGAATATTCCGGACCTGTGGCTGCGGCGCATCTTTGCGGGATCGCTTGTCGTCATCGGCGGCCGGATGCTCTTCGAGCGATAGACTCGGCGGCTCCCTCAGCAGCTTCCGTGCCTCCCGAGCGCGTCGAACCCCTTCGTGCGCCTCAGATGGACTGCACGGGAAGCAGCGTCAAATCGTCCACCAGACCCACTTCCTTCTGCACAAACGGCTCTCCGTAGCGCACACCGGCCAGCAGTCCGTAGTGGCGCGCCTCCGCAAACGTCCGCTCCCGGATCTCCTCCGGCGGCACAAACAGCCCGCTGCCCGTCGCCTGGCTCGCGTATTGAGAGCGGTACGCCATCAGCGCGGCGTGGCGCTGCTCAATGAAGGGCGTTATATCCACGATGAAGCTGGGCCGCACATCCGCATACAGGCTGGCGTAGACAATCTTGAAGGGCCGGTGCGGCGGCAGGCCGCTGTCCACCTTGGCCAGCCCGGAGAGAAAGCAGGCCTCGTAGCCGAGCGTAGCCGCCGTTGCGTGGTCGGGGTGGCGAGCCTGCCAGTAAGGCAGAATAACCACGCGCGGACGCACTGCGCGCAGCACGCGCACAATCTTCATGCGATTTTCAAAAGTGTTTTCTACTGCGCCATCGGGCAGATCCAGCGCCTCGCGCCAGCCCACGCCCAGCAGCCGCGCTGCCTCGGCGGCTTCGTTTGCCCGCTCATCGGCGCTGCCCCGCGTGCCCGCCTCGCCCTGTGTCAAATCCAGAATGGCGGTGCGCAGCCCCCGCGCCGCCATGCGCAGCAGCGTCCCGCCGCAGGTCTGCTCCACGTCGTCGCGGTGCGCGGCGATGGCCAGCACATCGGCCGGAAGCAGTTCGGAAGCGGGAGCCATGCTCGTCAGTACACGGTGTTGTTGGCGTCGGTGTGCCCGTCCATGTAGGCCACATCGTAGGCCGTTCCGGTCACCGTCACATACTGGTTGTTGATCGAAGCGCCGTCCTTGGTCGAGTAGATGTACACCTGCCCGCCCTGCGCCACGTAGACCTTGTGCAACCCTTCGACATCAGCGATGCCCGTCAGGTCGCCCAGATACGGCTCGAGCATCGTCACGCTGTTGCTCGACGTATTGAACATCGTGAGGCAGCCGTAAGGCAGGCCCTTGGCATAGCGCTCGCCGTTATTGCACTTCGTCATGCCGACCCACAGCGTGTTGTCGTCAGCCAGAATCATGCGGCTCATCGCGCCCGGCGCGCCATCGCTGATGCCTGCCGCAGTGGTGACCGTGTTATTCGCCAGATTCACCACCGTCAGGTTCCCGGTGAACAGCCCATCCGGCTGCAGTTGCTGGCCCACCACGTACATGGTTGAATCCGCCACCAGCGCGTTGCTCGCGCCGCCTGGAATCGGAATCGTCGTGCCTGCCCCGGTCGCCGGCAGTTTGCCTGACTGCTGTCCGGCGGAAAAGATTAACGGCGCCACCGGCAGCACGGACACCGAAGACGCGGAGCCGCCGCACTCCTGCCCGCAGTTCAGCACGTAGGCCGTCCCGCCGTCGGCAGAGAAAATTGCCTTGACGGGCCGGTCAAACACCAGAGGCGTCCCGTAGTAATTCCCCGTTGCGTCCACATTGTCCGGGCTCTGCGCCTGGAAGAGGCACCAGAGCGGCCCATTCTGCGGCTCGCAGTCCACCGCCGCCCGAGGCCACGTGCTCGCTCCGCCGGAGTAAGCAATCGTTTGCGAAGCCGTAAGCTGGCGCGCGTAGTAGATGTAGTCGGAGTTCTGCACGAAGGCCAGCGCCACCGTTCCGCCGGGGTTCACGCTCACGCGATACACACCAGGCAGGCTCATGGCGCTGCTCCGGCTGTTGACCCGGTCGATCGCCGTAAACACGTGGGCCGTCTGGTTGGCCGCAAACGCGAAACCCTCGTTGCGCGTCACAAACGCGCTGGATGACAGACCGTTCAAGCCGCTGACAGTGCCGCTGGAACTTTCTTTGGCATAGTTGATCAGGGCCAGGCTGCCGTCGCCCGCGCCGTAGACCGCGCCCAACTGCTCCTCGGGCATGTTCTGGATCGTCGCAGGCAGCGAGCCTGAATACCCGGAAATGTTGTAGCCCGGGACTTTGAAGTCGTAGCTATACCGGATATCGTAAAAGGCATCCACGAACACCAGTTCGCCTCTGGTAAAGGCACTGGGGTTCTGGACAGCAATCAGAACGCGGTTAACCAGCCTGCTCGGGGGCAGAAGGCGGCCCGCAAAATACGTCGTTTGACCACATCCTGCCAGCGCAACTGCAACCACCAGGGCTCCGGCGGCGCTCAACCAAAGACTTCTCTTCTTCAAAATCCTTACCTCGACGGAAAGCGCGGAGAATACCGCAGCCGTAGCGTGAACAAATTCATGGCGATTGCCGCTTCCCCGGGATGCTAGTGCCACCCCGCCCGGAACCGGGTACTGCACACCCTGTGACTCCCGAAGTATAACAAAGCAACCCACCCCGCTGGCGCGGCAGGCCCGCGTGCCGTAGCATGACAAAAGAATGTCGAAGTTCGCCGAAATCTTTGCCAGCCGTCCCCTGCTCGCCGACGGCGCCATGGGCACCGTGCTCTACGCCCGGGGCATCTTCATCAATCGCTGCTACGACGAGCTGAATCTCTCCGACCCCAACCTGATCCGCTCCGTGCACGAGGAATACCTTCAGGCTGGCGCCGAGATTCTTGAATCGAACACCTTTGGCGCAAACCGTTTCCGCCTCTCGCGCCACGGCCTCGGCGGCAAGGTGGCTGAGATTAACGCCGCAGGCGTCCGCATCGCCCGCGAGGCGGTCGAGCACCTCAAAGAGAAGCAGGCAGGCGAAGCCTGGGTCGCCGGCTCGGTGGGTCCGCTCGGCGTGCGCCTTGAGCCGCTCGGCAAGACCAGCCTTGAAGAAGCCCGCGCGGCCTTTGCCGAACAGATGCGAGCCCTCGTCGAGGCCGGCGCCGACTTGATCATTATTGAGACCATGCCCGCCCTCAATGAGGCGCATGAGGCACTGCAGGCCGCGCACGAAACCGCGCCCCACCTGCCCGTCCTGGTCATGGTCACGGTGGACGACGAAAGCAACTGCCTCGATGGCTCTTCGCCGCAGCATGCTGCCGCGCTGCTCACCGAGTGGGGCGCGGACGCCGTCGGCGTCAACTGCTCCACCGGCCCCTCAACCGTGCTCACGGCGATAGAAGCCATGCGCGGGGCCACCACCCTGCCGCTCGCCGCCATGCCCAATGCCGGCATGCCACGCGCCGTCGAAGGCCGCAACATCTATCTCTGCTCGCCGGAGTACATGGCCAGCTTTGCCCGCAAGGCCATCGCCGCCGGGGCGCAGTTCGTGGGCGGCTGCTGTGGCACCACGCCCAATCACATCCGCGCCATGCGCTCGGCCATGCGTGCCATTGACGCACAGGCGCATGTCACCGAAGGCGGAACAGCCGCGGCCTTGTCTACTGAGACACCCCCCGCGCCTCTCGGCCAGCGCTCGCGCATCGGCTCCCTCATCGACCAGGGCAAATTCATCACGCTCGTTGAAATCGTGCCTCCGCGCGGTATCGACTGCTCCAGCGAAATCGAAGGCGCGCGCCTGCTCGCAAGTCTTGGCGTCCACGCTATCAACGTGCCCGACTCGCCCCGCGCCTCTGCCCGCATGAGCGCGCAGAGCCTCTGCATCCAGATTCAGCAGCATACCGGCATCGAGACCATCCTCCACTACACATGCCGCGACCGCAATATCCTCAGCATCCAGTCGGACCTGCTCGGAGCCTCGTCCATCGGCCTGCACAACATCCTCTGCCTCACCGGCGATCCGCCCAAGCTCGGAAATTACCCTGACGCAACCGCCGTTTTCGATGTCGATTCCATCGGCCTCGTCAACCTCGTCCGCCGACTCAACCACGGCCTCGATATCGGCTCCAACTCCATCGGCGCCTCCACCAACTTCACCATCGGCGTCGCCGCCAACCCCGGCGTCCCCGATATCGAGCACGAACTGCGCCGCTTTCAGTACAAGGTCGAGGCCGGAGCGGAGTACGCCATCACCCAGCCCGTCTTTGACCTGCGCCTCCTCGAAAACTTCCTCAAACGCATCGAGGGCTTCCGCATCCCCGTCATCGCCGGCATCTGGCCCCTCACCAGCCTGCGCAACGCCGAGTTCATGAAGAACGATCTGCGCGTCTCCATGCCAGAAGAAATCATGCTCCGCATGGCTCAGGCCGATACGCCCGATGCCGCGCGGCAGGAAGGCATCCGCATCGCGCAGGAAATGCTTGAAGCCGTACGCCCCTACGTGCAGGGCGTTCAGGTCAGCGCCCCCTTCGGCCGCTATGCCGCCGCCGCCGAGGTCATCGCCAGCGTGCTGCCCAAAGCCCCCGCCGTCACGGAGTAAGCACCATGTCCACCTTTGAACAGTCGCTCAAGAAGCTCGAAACCATCGTCGACAAACTGGAAAAGGGAGATCTCACACTGGAAGAGTCCCTCAAGCTCTTCGAGGAAGGCGTAGGCCTCTCCGCCGCCTGCAAAAAGGAGCTCGAAGCCGCCGAAGGCAAGGTGCAGATGCTCATCAAGCAGCGCGACGGCTCACTCAAGACCGAACCATTCCCCCCGGAAAAATAGCTCGCAGACACAACAGCTCTGGAAAGCTTGCGCGCCTTGCAGAATCCGGGTACCTGGGCAGGTCAGGGCTTCAGCCCTGACATCCGGCGTACCCCAAGATACACGGGGCTTCAGCCCTTGAGGTATGGGTTCCTGGACTTCTGCCTAAGTTCGGCATGCTTCCTCGGCCGCCTTATCCCAGCATCTGCGGCTTGTGCGCCGTCCCGTCAAAGTGGCTGGTCGTCTTGTACAGCTCGAACTTCCCATCCCGCGCTGCCGCCCCGGTGCGCTCCAGCAGGCCGGCAACCTCCGCCTCGGACATCGGCTTGAACGTGCGCGCCGCCTCCAGCGCCTGGTCCAGTACCGCCTGGTTGTCGATCCCCGTAATCTGCGTGGCGATCGGCAGATTCAGGCAATAGTGCAGGCACTCAATGGGCTTCACCGTCTTGCTGTCCAGGATGAAGTGATCGCCAAACGCCTTCATGCCCAGCGCAGCAATGCCCTCCCGCACCAGCACCGGCAGCACGTCGCGTCTGAAGCTGCGGAAATGCGCGTCCATCACGTTCAGCGGCATCTGCACCGCGTCAAAGTGGAACCCGCGCGTGCGCGCCTCGTCCAGCATGCGCAGATGCACATACGGGTCCTTGTGCCCGGTGAACCCGATGTAGCGCACCTTGCCTGCCTTCTTCGCTTCCAGCATCGCTTCCATCGCGCCGCCTTCGGCAAAAATGCGGTCCGGGTCTTCCAGGCGAATCACCTCATGGAACTGCATCAGGTCCACGTGATCGGTCTGCAGGCGCTGCAGGCAATCGTTGATCTGCTGTGCAGCCGCTGCCTTCGTTCGTCCATCAATCTTGGTCATCAGGAAGACCTTGTTGCGATACCCGCCGGCCAGCGCCTTGCCCATGCGGACCTCGCTCACGCCGTCGTTGTAATCCCAGCAGTTGTCCATGAACGTGATGCCCCGGTCAATCGCCTGCCGCATCAGCTGAATCGCTCCCTGTTCCGTCAGCGACGCATTGCCAATGTGATACCCGCCCAGACCGATAGCAGAAATGCGTTCCCCGGTCCGCCCCAGCGTGCGATAGATCATTCCCTCTGCCCCCGGCGTCTTCCCTTCCGCTTGCAGCATCGGCGTCAAAAGGTGCTCCGTAGCCGCCACTCCCACCGCCGTTGTCGCCGTCTTCAAAAAATCACGCCGATCCATAATCCCTCCTGATACATGCATTACCTGAGCTATCATGCAAGCGCTCCGGTCCTCGGCGCGCACTAGGTTATCCATGCGGCAATCGCTGCCGCAGCCAATTCTCCATCTCCGCTGAAATACTGTCCAGTCTGGCCAGTCGAAAAAGCCGCTTCGAACCGCCGTCAATACTCTTCGCACTTTCCCGCGCCACCATCGCATCCG
>JAGWRX010000012.1 GCA_028876395.1 Acidobacteriota bacterium | reverse complement strand
GCTCTCTTCGAGGTGCTTGAAGAATGCCGGGTCGATCGACATGACGTCTTCAAAGTGGCCGTGCTTTGGGCAGTCCTTCACCATCAGGATCTGGCCGTCGCGCTCGATGATCTGCGCCTTGATCTCGCCCACTTTCTCGTTGAGCAGGACTTCATGGGGCAGCTTGCCGTCGAGAATCTGCTTGCGGATCTCGGGGACGCACTTGGGGCAGAGCGAGTCCGTGGTGCGCGGCCAGCCGAGCGGGGGTTTCTCCTTCTGATAGCTCTTGAGCAGGGGCTTGTCGCTCCACTTGGGCGTGAACGACGGGTTGGGGCTGATGCGGTTCAGCCGCTCATAAACAACCCATGCACCCTTGGCCGCGTAGACAACGGCTTTTTCGGCGTACTTGATGGCTTTGGACATTTTGTGCGCTCTCCTTGAGTAATTTTCGCCAGCGGCGGTTGTTTGCCCGGGCTCGCGCCAGCCCGGCCTGAAGGGACGGCTGGACGCAGAAAATTCATTCCAAGGGTAACCTTATGTGGCGGTCAACCCAATTGCTGTGCAGTGAATGGCGATATGGGTGGCTGAATGGGGACATGGCCGAGGTGAACGGGGGCGGAACCTCGGGCAGAAACGGAGCACAAGGGCGCTGATATTCGTTGATTCGGCGGGGGTTACGCTTATGGTTCGGCGGGACTGCCGGTGGTGGCGACCTGGTTGATGATGCGCTGGACGAGGACGATGCGGACGTGGATGCGGCGGGCAACGTCGGGCAGGAACTCGGTGATGAAGTTGTCAATGGGCGCCGTGGCCAGGCCGATGGCATAGCGCGACGCGGTTGCCGTGCCGTTGGTTTGCTGGCCCGGCACGTAGAGATTAACGATCTCATTTTCAATTCCGGATCCCAACAGGCTGGCGTAGTTCAACATGCCCTTGCCGTTGTCGCCCTGGGTCCAGGCAATCTGGACGACGGCATGCAGTGCGCGGCGCGGGATGGAGGCCTTGGGCATGCGGTGGTAATGCGGGTCCTGGTGCATGATGGACGGAATGAGAAACGTGCCGAAGACCTCGCTCGTCATGTCCTCGGCGTAACTGACGCCGACGTAGCGGCCGAAGCCGGGCATGCCGGGGCCGTAGGCGGAATGCGCGTCTGAGCCGACCGATATGCCTGCGTTGCCCGCGATAGTGACGGCGTTGAAGGGGTCGAGCAGATTGCGCGCGGCAAGGCGCGCCTTTTCCTTGGGCGTCAGCGGCTTGACTTCAGGGCCGGTGAGAAAGCGGGTATACCAGTTTTTGGCGGGCGGCGGAGGGCACTGCGGCAGGCCGGTCTGAGTGTCCGGCTGGGGGACGGCGCCAGCCGGTGAAGCGCCCGGACTCGGCGGCTTTGGTGTAGCGGCCGCAGCGGGCGTTGCCTTGCATGGCTCGGCTGCCTTGACTCCGGTTTGCGCCGGGGCCTGGGGCTGGGGAGCTTCCGGCAATGCCGGAGTTGCGGGCTTGGATGGCGCGTCCTGCCCCGCCCATGCCGTGGCGCAGGCGAGCAGAAACAGCGGGAGAAGCGCCAGCGCAAGGTGGCGGATGCCCGTCCGGCGAACGGCGCTGCTCGATGCGTTGTGATCCTTTCTCGGTTTTCGCAAACGTCACGCCCTCACAGGATCAAGGTCGGTCCGACCGTTTTGAAGGAACAGCATACCCCTCCCGCAATGCTTTCGGTTCTGGCGCTACCCCACCCCTGAAGCGTGATGCAACTTCTGCTATAAAACCCTGACGCAGAATCTGCCTGAAAGGTAGCTTCAAGACGAGCAAAGAGTTGCCCTTCCAGTGCCGGGATTGAGGCTATTTCATTGACGGGAATCATGTTGACCATCGCGGCACATTCTGCTGTTTCAAGGCTGTGGCGGCATTGACGGGCTGGCGTGCTCCCCGCAGACTGGAATCGAGGTAATCTGTCGTGAGCTCTTATCCTCCGCCAGGGCCCGGCGCAGGCCGCGTAAGCCAGCGCATAGAAGAAGCGATTGAACTGATCGAGATGGAGCTGCGCCACGCCATCGCCTACGTGAATGACGCGGTGGTGCCGCAGGTGCGCAGCGAATCGATTACGGCGATGCGGAAGCTTTCGGACGCGCTGCGCAATCTGGCCGACCGCATCGACCAGCCCAAGGGCCCCTGTGGACAATGACCCGAGCTGAAATGCAATGGCCCGCCCGGATTTTGGCCGGCTGGTCGGGGTTGGCGCTTGTGCTGCTGGTTGTGACCGGCTGCGGTCACCACAAGACCACGACGCAACTGTCTGCGCCGCAAACCGCGCCGCCCGAGATTCAGGCGTCTGCACCCGAGGCGGAGCAGCCGGCTCCCGCGCCGCAGCCGCCGGTGGAGACGGGGCGCATTCCCATTACGCCCATGCCGCATGGCGGCATCAGCGATGAGGACCTGGACTACATTGCCACGCACCAGCCGATCCTTTCAGAAGAGGGCGATGCCACGTGGTACACCGCGCGCAAAGGACGCAGGGCAGCGAACGGCCAAGTCTTCAGCAACCGCGCCCTGACCGCCGCGCACCGCACACTGCCCATGGGTTCGCTGATTGTGGTCACAAATCTTGAGAATGGCCAGTCCGCGGCGATGCGCATCAGCGACCGCGGCCCGTTTGCTCCCGACAAGGTGATCGACCTGACGATTGCATCAGCCAAGGCGACGGGTGTGTATCGCATGGGCGTGGCGCGCGTGCGGATCGACGTCTATCGCACGCCGAAGCCGATTGACGAGGGCGGGCGTTGGTGCGTGCAGATCGGCGCGTTCAACAGCGAGCGCAAGGCCGAGAAGCTGAAGAAGCAGCTTCTGCGCAAATATCCCGGTGCGCACGTCATCGACTTTGCGGGAGAACACAGCTACTGGGTGCGCATTCGACCGGAAGGCGACAACCGGGAAGTGGCCGAGTCGATTGCACGGCACGTGCATCCTTCGCAGGGGGATGCGTACCTGACGCGTCTGGATTAGTCCGGCGGCGGATAGAAGGGCAGCTTGTCGTTCTTCTCGTTGGCGCGGCGGATGGTTGCGTCGTCCAGCAGCAGGGCCGGGGCGAGCACGGTTTGCGGGACATCGCCAAAGTAGTTGGCCACCCAGAGATCCTTGCCGGCCGCTTCCACGCTGGAGCGGAGGGCGCGCTGGTCGAGATCGTCGAGAGTGGCTCCGCGGACCAGTTCGCGGTGGCCGTCGGGGCTGACGCGGTAGAGCAGGCGCGGAGACAAACCCGCGCCGAGCGTGGCTACGTAATAGACGCTTTTCAGGTCGCGGTCTTTTGCCATGGCGGCGAGCTTCTTTTCCAGTTCGCTGTCTGCAAGGCCGTTCCGGGCTGAAACCTTCATCACGCCGATCATGGGCCGGGACGGGCCGGTGACGCCGGCGCGCCCGTGGCCATTGGACTGGGGAAAGTCGCGCACGGGCTCACGGCCAATGAGGTAGTTTTCCAGGCGTCCGCCGGTGACGAGCGTGACCGCCTGCGCGGGTACGCCCTGATCGTCCACGTCATAGGCGCCGACGAGTCCTGTGCCGTCGTAGCTCTTCAATCCGGGGTCGTCGACGACGTCGAGAAACTCGGGCAGGACGCGCGCGTGATAGCTGCTGGCAAAAGGGCCGCTGGTGCGCGCTTCCGTGCCGAGCGCGGGGCGGGTTGCCACCACACCAGGCGCGAGAAGGGTGCGCAGAATATCTGCGCCGGCGTCAGAGCTGAGCAGGACCGGGCCGTGATACTCCTCCTCAACCAGCGGGGCTTTGCGCAGGTCGGCGAGCGAGGCAATCAGCGCGAGCGCGTGCTTCGCGAAGGCTTCGGGCGTGTCCAGATCCTTGAGAGCGGCGGCAGTGCTGGCGTAGGAGCGGTCGAGCTTCATGCCGTCGCTGGCCTGCGTGCCGGCAGCGAAGGCCTCCTGATACTGCGCCGCGGCTTTGCGCACGATGGTTCCTTCGCTGTTCACCAGCCATGTGGTGGTGACGCGCGCGTGGAACTCGGCGGTGGAGTACTGGACGTCGCGCTGGGCGGCCTTGACGGAGGCATCGGTGCGGTAGAGACCACTGGCCTTTGCCGTCCGCTCTGCCCATTCGTTTTCATCGAGCTGCAGCTTGAGCGGAATTTCGAGGGCCACGGCTGATTTTTCTTTGCTGAAGTCGTCGGCCTGGGGCGGTGTTTCGACTTCCTTGAGCGCGGCGAGCTTGCGGGCGTAGCTGGCGAGCGCGGTTTTGTACGCGCGGTCCGTGGCCGCCCACAGCGCCGAGCGCAGCGCGATGGGGTCGTCGTCAAGAGCCGCCAGCTCGATTGCGCCGTCGCCGCGCTGGCCGGAGCTGTCGGTCTTGTAGTCGCCCACGCGCACCGAGACGCGCGCGATGCGCGCATGGCTGCGCTGAGAGCCCTGGGTTGCGCCAAATGCCGCCTTGGTCTGGAAATCGTCCACGTCCTCAATGCGGTACTGGATGAAGAAGGGTTTTTGAAAGCCCGGCAATTGCAACCGGCTCATGCTGCGGTCGAGCTCTGCGACCATGGCTTTGAGCACGGGATCGCTTTCGGCGCCGGCGCGAGTGGGCTGGGAGGACGCGAAGGGCGAAGTCAACGCGGCGAAGAAAAGAGCGATGGCGGCAAACTGTGCGAATCGGCGCAGCGTGTTCATTGGGCCTCCTTCGCGGCGGGGGCCTTGGCGGGCGCGCCGGGGATGGGCAGGATGGGGGGTCGCGCGGTGCCCTGCGGCTGGCGCTGCGTTTCAATCTCGCTGAGCAGCATGGCGGGAGCCACGGCGCTGACAGGGACGGTGCCTGACTCCGCGCCGCACTCGCCGTTGAAGACTTCACTCTTGTCGCCGGTGGCGAGGATGCGCTTCATCGCCGCCAGCGGAGTGCCCACGATGCTCACGCCGCGAACGAGCTCGTCGGGACGGCCATCGACATAGACGCGCCACACGACGAGGGGAATGACTTGAAACGCCTGCGGCGAGCTGCGTGTGGTGACGGCGAAGCCTGAGGAGATGTCTTCAAAGTAAAGCCCGTAGGGTTTGCCCTGCTTTTTCGCCTCTTCGATCAACTGCCTGCGGAGATCGGCTTCGGACTCACTCTTTGTCGAAGTCACGATCAGGTTGCCCTGACGCCCGGCGGGCATGCGGCCGGTCTGCGCGCGGCCATGGCCGTTGGAGTTGCTGAAGTTTGCAATGGGCAGGCGCGACATGAGGAAGTTTTTCAGCACGCCGTCCTGGATCAGGTTCACGCGCTGCGCCTTTTCGCCCTCGTCGTCATACGCGTAGCTGCCGCTGAGCCAGGTTTTGCCGAAGGTGGTCATGGTGGGGTCGTCGGCCACGGAGAGAAAGGTGGGGAGGACGTCCTTGCCCAACTGCTTTGTAAAGGTCTGGCCCTCGTCGTCGCCGCGCTGGCGCTGGCCCTCAAGGCGATGGCCGAGCACCTCATGGAAGAAGACGGCGGCGGCGCGTCCGGAGAGAATGGCGGGCCCGTCGAAAGGCTCGGTGACCGGGGCCCTGCGCAGCGCTTCAAGGCTCCTACCCAGCGCGCGGATGGCTGCTTCCAGTTCGGCCTGGCTGGGCAACCCGTCGGCGGTTTCGGCCTCGAAGGTCTGGTCGCGGAACAGGTCCATGCCGTCGTCGGCGCGTGTCATGGCGACGACGATGAGGCGCGCGGCGAGGTGTGGCTCCACGACGCGCGAACCCTCAGACGACGCGAAGTAGTCGGTTTCATTCTGCACGGAGAGGGCGACGATGTTCTGGTAGACGTCGGGGAATTCGCGGAAGATTTTCGAGAGCGCCTGCACCCGCTGCTCCCAGGCGGCGCGGTCCACGGCAGGCGGCGGCGCGGGCTTGCCAAGATGCACCTGCGGCGCTTCCTTGCTGAAGTCCGGCGAGGTGTCTTCTTCCTTCGCTCGCACCTGCGCCTCGGTCTTTACGCGCAGGTAATTGTCCATCGCGTTGCCGTAGCCGGTGTTGGTCGCCAGCCACAAGGAGCGGGCAAGGGCCTCGCGATCATCGGCAAGCGGCAGCAGGACGCTGTTCACGGCGGAACTGCGGTGGCTGCCGTGGGTGTTGTCCAGCGCGGGATCGCCGAGGCGCACCTGCACATCGGCGACGCGGACGTGGTTCGCGGAGCTGTTGACGAGCGCGCCGAACTGAGCACGGATGGACACCATGCTTGCGTCACTGACCGAGTAGCTGAGGAAGTAGGGAGGCAGTTGCGCATCCGCGTCCTGCTTGTTGAGAGTCTGCCGGCCAAGCGAGGTGAAGGCGCGATGCAATTCGCTGGTCATGGCGTCGAGCAGCACAGAGGTCGCTTGCTGAGCCCCGGCTGAGGCGGGCAGCGTGCATGCCAAAACGGCAAAGGCGGCGCGGACGAAGTATCTGGAAGCAGGCCGCACTTTGGCGGCGGTAGAATGAGCTGGCATAAGCTGGAAATCGTCGCGAAGAAGCATTCGCTTGCTCGATTGTCTCAGAACTGGATGCTTCCGAGAGAGAGCCCAATGAAGTTTGCCCTCCGAATTCTGTTTGCGTTGAGCACGGGACTCGTTCTGATCGCTGTTGTGCCGCGTCCATGCGCCGGACAGACCCCGCCTGCGCCGGCCAGCCAGACACAGGCGCAGGAAGCAGGCGCAGCGGAACCTGGAGCGCAGCAGGCCTATACGCTGCCGCCGGACAAGCTGGTCAAGGCCATCGCCCTGAGCCGCATTCGCAACATTCTGGGCTTTGCCGGATCGCTGTGGGGCCTGGCCGTTTTGTGGCTGCTGCTGGCTTCGCGCGCGATGGCGTGGCTGGCGCTCTGGACGCAGCAGGTGACGCGGCACCGCTGGCTTGAGGGGCTTTTATTCTTCGCCGTCTTCATCGTCATCGTGACGCTTGCAGGGCTGCCGCTGGACTGGTACGGCCACCGGGTGAGTCTCGAATATGGAATCAGCGTGCAGGGTTGGCTGAGCTGGCTGGGCGATCAGGCCAAGGCGCTGGGGCTTTCGTTGGCGATCGGGGCGCCGGTGCTCCTGTTCTTCAACTGGATCGTCCGCCGCTGGCCGCGCCGCTTCTGGCTGGGCGCATGGGCGGCTTCTTTGCCGCTGATGGTGCTGGGCGCTTTTGTGTCGCCGCTGCTGGAGCCGGTTTTCAACAAATTTGAGCCGCTGGCCAAAAGCAATCCAGCGCTGGTGGAGCAGCTTGAAAAGGTCGTGGCCCGGACGGGAACCAACATTCCGGCCGACCGGATGTACCTGATGAAGGCCAGCGCCAAGACGAACGGGCTGAACGCCTACGTCAGCGGGCTGGGCGCGACCAAGCGCGTGGTGGTGTGGGACACAACGGCAGGGCGGATTCCCAACGACGAGGTCCTTTTTGTGTTTGCGCACGAGAGCGGCCACTACGTGCTGAACCACATCTACAAAGGGCTGGCTGCCTCGGCTGTTTACCTGTTCTTCCTGTTCTGGGCCTGCGCGGGGTTTGCCGGGTGGATGGTGCGGCGGTTCGGTCCGGGCTGGGAGGTGTTTGCGCTCTCAAGCCGCGCGGGGTTTGTTGTGCTGCTGTTCGCTGTTTCCCTCGCGGGTTTTATTACAGAGCCGATTGGCAACGCGTTCAGCCGCCACATCGAGCATGAGGCGGATGTCTACGGGCAGGAGGCGATTCACGGGATCGTCGCCGACCCGCAGAAGACTGCCGTTGCCGCCTTCAACGCGCTCGGCCAGGCATGGCTCGAAGACCCCAATCCGAGTCCCTTTATCGAGTTCTGGAGTTACAACCACCCCTCCGTGCAGACCCGCGCCAACTTTGCCTTGCACTATAACCCGTGGGCGAATGGGGGGCATGGAAGGTTCTTCAAGAACTAGGGAATAGGAAATAGGGAATAGAAAGGCCTGGTCGGGGCATCGACGGTTTCCTTGTGCAATTTCTTTGGCTTTCGCGCCGGTGAGCGGATGTGCTTGCGGCTGCGGCCTTCACCTGTGAACAGCAGGCGCGCGATGCAGCGAGTGAAAGAACTCCTGGCCACGGCGTCGAGGCGGACTTTCACCCTGTGCAAACGACGGCTTTTCCTCAACCGCCGGGGCGGCGTCAGGTCGTACACTAAGGTTTCGCTATTTTTATTGAGGAGAAGACCCGTCCATGGCCTATCCGACGAACTACCGCTATACGCGCGAACATGAGTGGATTGCGCTCGATGGCAACATTGGCACGATCGGCATCACCGACTACGCGCAGAACTCGCTGGGCGACATCGTCTATGTCGACTCGCCGAAGGTGGGCGATAGCGTCACGGCAAACGCGACCTTTGGATCCGTCGAGAGCGTGAAGGCCGTGAGCGATCTCTACTCGCCGGTCAGCGGCACGGTGACCGCGGTGAACGAAGAGCTGAAGAACACGCCGGACAAGATCAACGAAGCGCCACATGACACGTGGATCATCAAGGTCGAGCTGTCCAATCCGGCCGAGTTTGAAACGCTGCTGGATGCAGCGGCCTATGAGGCGTTTATCTCGGAAGAGACGGGAAGCTGAGAAGCTGAGAAGCAGGGAATAGGGAATAGGGATCAGGAAGCCCGGGCCGGATTCGGTTTTCGGCTCCCGCGCAAAGGCGCTCTGGCCCTTCCCTGGGACTCATTTCTCCAGCTGGGGTGGGAGAGCGCGAAGTAATCTCTGCCCCCTGATTTTTTTGGATTTCTGAAGGATGTTCCATGCGCTACCTGCCCAAATCGCCCGCTGAACGGGACCGGATGCTGGCCGACATCGGCGCAGCTTCGATCGATGAACTCTTTGAAGTGATCCCTGCGGAATACCGCTTCACGCGCGACCTGGACGTGCCGCGCCAGCAGGCGGAGAGCGAGATCATCAGCTACTTCCGCGCGGCCGGGGCGAAGAACGCCACCGACTATGCCAGCTTTCTGGGAGCGGGCGCGTACCGGCACTACCGGCCGGTGATTATCGATTCGCTGGTGCAGCGCGGGGAGTTTCTGACGAGCTATACGCCCTATCAGGCGGAGATTACGCAGGGCACGCTGCAGGCGATCTTCGAGTTCCAGACGATGATTGCCGAGTTGACCGGCATGGACGTGGCCAACGCCAGCATGTACGACGGCTCGACGGGCGCGGCCGAGGCGGTGCTGATGGCGATGCGCGTGACGGGGCGGCACAAGGCCGTGGTGGCGGCGAGCGTGCATCCGGAGCATCGCGAGGTGCTGCATACGTATCTGAAGTACCGCGAGATGCCGACGGCGCTGGTGGGCTACGAGACTGAGACGGGTCGCGTGGATTTGGCCGCGCTGGAAGCTGCGGTGACGGAAGAGACGGCGGCGGTGCTGGTGCAGAGCCCCAATTTTTTTGGCGTGATTGAGGACATTCCGGCCATCGCGGAGATGGCGCACAAGAAGGGTGCGCTGCTGATTGTGTCGATTGCCGAGGCGGTGAGCCTGGGCGTAGTAAAGCCGCCGGTGGAAGCCGACATTGTGAGCATGGAGGCGCAGTCGTTCGGCGTTGCGCTGAGCTATGGGGGGCCGTTCTGCGGCGTCATCGCTGCGAAGGAGCAGTTCCTTCGCCAGATGCCGGGGCGGCTTGTTGGCCAGACCGTCGACAGGGACGGGAACCGCGGGTTTGTGCTGACGCTCTCGACGCGCGAGCAGCATATACGGCGCGAGAAGGCGACCTCGAACATCTGTACCAATCAAGCATTGGTTGCGCTGATGGCGACGATCTTCCTGACGGTGTATGGGAAGGAAGGCATTCGCGAGCTGGCGGAGCACAACCTGGCAAAGGCGGATTACGCCGCCCGCACGCTGGCGGCCCAGCCGGGAGCAAAGCTGCTGTTTACGGGCGCGCCTCACTTTCACGAGTTTGTGCTGCGGACCGAAGAGGCTCCGGCGGCGTGGAGCAAGCGGCTGCTGGATGAAAAGATTGTGGGCGGCATTGAACTGAGCCGGTGGTATCCGGAACTGAAGAATGCGACCTTGTGGTGCGCGACGGAGGTTGTGACGCGCGAGCAGATTGACGCGGCGGCGAAGGTGCTGGCGGCCGCGCCGGTGGAGGCATAGGGAAATTCCATGGCGATGCAGGGCATAGGCAAGGTGAGGGCGCACCAGACGCAGAATGAGGGGCTGGTGTTTGAGAAGTCGTCGCCGGGGAAGAAGGCGTACAAGCTGCCCCCGCTGGACGTGCCCGCTGTGGATGCTTCTTCTCTTCTTGGAGAGGCGCATCGGGAAACGCTGGCAGCGCTGCCGGAGCTGAGCGAAATCGAGATCATTCGCCACTTCACACGGCTTTCGACGTGGAACTACGCGATTGACCTGGGGATGTATCCGCTGGGGTCGTGCACGATGAAGTACAACCCGCGGGTGAACGAGTTTGTGGCCCGTATTGACGGGCTGGCCGATGCGCACCCGTACCGGCCCGAGTCGCTGGCGCAGGGGATTCTGGAAGTGATCGACCTGCTGCAGCGCTGCCTGATGGAGATTACGGGCATGGACGCCATTACGCTGCAGCCGGCGGCGGGTGCGCATGGCGAGTTCACCGGCATCCTGCTGGTGCGGGCGTGGCATGAGTCGCAGGGCAACGCACGCAAGAAGGTTCTGATTCCCGACTCGGCGCATGGGACGAACCCGGCGACGGCGGCGATTTGCGGCTATGCGGTCGAGAATCTGAAGTCGAATGCGGATGGGGGCATTGACCTGGAGGCGCTGGAGCGGCAGGTGGACGAAGAGACCGCCGCGCTGATGCTGACCAATCCTTCGACGATTGGGGTGTTTGAAAGCCAGATTCACCGGATCGCGGACATTCTGCATGCGAAGGGCGCGCTGCTCTATATGGACGGCGCGAACATGAATGCGCTGGTGGGCAAGGCGCGGCCGGGCGACTTTGGCGTGGATGTGATGCACCTGAATCTGCACAAGACCTTCTCCACGCCGCACGGGGGTGGGGGGCCGGGGTCGGGGCCGGTGGCGTGCAAGGCGTTTCTGTAGCCGTTTCTGCCGACGCCGGTGCTGGTGGGGCGCAGCACCTCCCATGTTTCAGAATCGAGACATGGGGCACCCGGCAACTCTTCCCAGGCTCCCGGTGAGCTGCGTTGGGAATACAACCGGCCGCGGAGCGTGGGGCGGGTGCGCGGGTTCTACGGCAACGTCGGCATGTTCATCCGGGCGCTGGCGTACATTCTGGCCAACGGGCCGGACGGGTTGCGGCAGACGACGGAAGATGCGGTGCTGAACGCCAACTACATTCGCAGGAAGCTGGAGGATCTGTACGAGCTGCCGTACAAGACGGCGTCGATGCACGAGGTGGTCTTCAGCGACAAGCGTCAGGCTGCGCGGGGTGTGAAGACGGGGGACATTGCCAAGCGGCTGATTGATTACGGTTTCCATCCTTATACGGTGAGTTTCCCGCTCATCGTGCACGGTGCGATGATGATCGAACCCACTGAAAGTGAATCACTTGAGGAGCTGGATCTGTTTATTGACGCCATGCGCGCCATTGCCCGGGAAGTGGAGGAGTCGCCGGAGCTGGTGAAGTCTGCGCCACACTCCACGCGGGTCTCGCGGCTGGACGAGGTAGCCGCGGCGCGGAAGCCGGTTCTGCGCTGGCGGGGATAAGCTCGAGGAAACGGTCTGGCTAAGTCGCAGTTAAAAAAGAGTAAGCGGCTTGCGCGTCCTGGTTGTGCAGGTCGAGGTGGGTCGAAAGTCGGTGCGCAGGAAGGTACTTTCGGGGCAAAAAAATGCGGAGAAAATGTACTTTTATCGTACATTGCAGTTGAGAAGACGGTATATTGTGGTGACCGGTCGCAGAAACCGGGCCTTATCCCCTGCATTCCCGCTGGGATGCATTCATTTTCCTCAGACTGAGATTCGGTGCGAGCTTGGCGTCCAGGAGACGCAGGGGCATGACACTAAAGTGGATTGCTTTCCTGCCTGGCAGGCGGGATAATAATGCACCCGTGGGTAGAATTATTCAGGGTTTGAACCGGGACGCCCGGTGGCAGGAACGAGGTCGGCAGGGGCGCCGCGAACTGCGCGTTCGGCAGTTACGCAGGGACGGCGGCGGGCTGCATGGGTTGAATGGACGCATTGAATCCTTTCCTGCCAAAGGGACTTGAGTGGTTGCACGGAGGGCCTTTGAAGCCGGGGACGGTGGTGGGCCCCGAAGGTGCGTGAGGAGTCACCATGAGAATCCGAGAAGACGAAAGCGGGCAGATGCTGGTGATGACGGCATTGAGCCTTGTCATGCTGCTGGGATTTGTCGCCCTGGCCGTGGACGTCGGCGTGATGTTCCGCGCGCAGCGGAATATGCAGATTGCGGCGGATGCGGCGGCGATTGCGGCGGCTCTGAATTACCAGTACAGCGCATCACCCAACATCACGAGCGCAGCGGACTCTGCAGCCGCAGCAAACGGGGTGACCAACTCGAGCTACGTGACGGTAAACAGCCCGCCCGTGAATGGGTGGCACACGGGTGTGGGCTACATTGAGGTGATCGTTAATACGCCGAACCCCACATTTTTCATGAACGTGTTCGGCATTCCCTCGTTGAATGTGGCGGCGCGGTCGGTGGCGGGTATCGTTCCCAGCCCGGCCTGCATCTACGTGCTCAACCCCAGCGCTTCTGGCACGCTCAGCCTGCAGGGAAGTTACCAGGTCGATGCCAATCAGTGCGGTGTTGATGTAGCTTCAAATAGCAGTTCAGCGATCTGCATCACGGGGTCCAGCAGCAGCGCGTACTTCGACGCCTCCTATATCCATGTTTCCAACGGTTCGCAAGGCACTTTTGGCAACTGCAAGGGATCCATCCAGGGAACAACAATCACGACAGTAAGCACGCAGGTTACAGATCCCTTAAGCAGCATGGTTCCACCGGGGCAGAGCACGAATAATAATGTTCCCGCGGCGCCCTATCCTCCGAGCGTCTGTAACTCCGGCAATACGATCGGTGCGTCCACGGTGACGCCAACGATGGTTGCGGGCATGACCCCGGCGACGGCGACCGCAGCCAGCGGCCAGACCTACCAGATCGAATGCTTCTCGTCGCCCGGCGTAACACTCGCAAACGGCGTGAATCTGGGTACGGCTACGACCTCTCCGGCCGGCGCGACTGCCGGGAGTAACATGGTCTTTCTGTTCGAGAACGGCGTTACGATTGGGGGCACCGTTAACATTTACGGGACACTCGATAATTATCAGGGCACATTCAGCCAGGGCAACAACTCCTTGTCGGTGTATGCTCCTGCCAGCGATGCAGCGCCTTATAACGGGATCGCGGTGATGCAGTCGTATACGAATACGACCGGAACATGTTCCCCTTCAGCCAGCAAGATCACGCCGTGTATACAGATGCAGTTCGGCAGCAGCGGCGGTACCACCAACTACGGACAGCTTAGCGGGTTGATCTATGCGCCCGGCTCCGCCGTTTATCTGCAGGATGGCGGCGGCGGCCTGCAAGCCACGGGCATCATCTCGGCTGAGCTGATTATTGGTCCGTCGGGCTTGGTCATTACCAGCTACAACGCCGCAAATCCGAGCACGACACCGCTTTCAACCGTGGCGCTGGTGGAGTAAGAGGAGATAGACATGAGTCGCGAGAGGATTGGTCATCACATCATGCGTTGTGAGCGCCTTCACAAGGATTCGGGCCAGGCCCTGGTTGAGACAGCGGTTTCGCTGTCCTTTCTTGTGGTGCTTCTGCTTGGTGCGGTGGAATTCGGCCGCGTGGCCTATGCGTCTATCGAGATGTCCAATGCGGCCAGGGCCGGCGTCCAGTATGCAGCGATGAATGGCGGGCATTTCACCGATACGGCAGGGATAATCGCTGCCGCTCAGGCTGACGCCTTCCAGGTCTACAACGCGAACATGACCGGTTTTTACGTCACCTCTTCGTTTACCTGTGTTTGCGCCAACGGGGCGAATGCGATGTCCAGCGATCCGCAGTGTACGGGATACGTGACCACGACCTCTAGCGGTGGCACGATCGGGAACGTCACCTGCCCGAATTCCCACGAGCTGACAACCGTTACCGTTCAGACGCAAGGCATTTTTGATCCGTTGATACATCTGCCTGGGCTGGGAACCACGTTTACGCTCCACGGTCAGGCAATCCAGCAGGTACTCCAGTGATGACGCTGAAAGCTGATAATACGTGGCACAAGAGGTTGGGGCCTCACGCCGCATCGTGTCTTCGCCGCTCTTATCTCACGCGCCTGTCAGAAGATGAAGATGGGAGCGGGCGGTGTCTCTTCGGAATGATTCGGCAGGAAGGCGCGGCTTTGGTTGAGACTGCGATTGCCCTGGCGGTGTTTCTTGCCGTGCTGTTTGGCCTGATTTCATTTGGCTATGCGCTCTATACCTATAATTTTGTTTCCGATGCGGCACGTGTGGCCACGCGGTATGCGGTTGTTCGCGACGTCAATTCATGCACGATTGAGCCGACTTTCCCTAACTGCAACCTGTACACATCGGCTCCTCTGCAGACCTATGTGCAAAATCTCGGGTATCCGGGCATGAGCCCGAGCAACCTGACGCTGACCGCAACCTGGTTGACTGAAACTACTGTGTCTGGGGTCACTGCCTGGACTCCCTGCCTGCTTGGCCCCTGCAATGTGCCGGGGAACGCGGTGCAGGTGGTTGTCTACTATACGCTGCCGCTGAACATTCCCTTCTGGCAAAACGGATCGTTGACCGTCAGCAGTACGTCACAGATGGTGATCAACTAACCAGGCTTTAGCGCCGGTGTAGGAGAGCTGCGCCCGCAGCAGGCTCCTGTCTGCCCTGATTCCCACACATTGCTGCGGCGATTCACAAGCTCTTCCGGGCGCTGAGCCGGCCTAAACTTGCAGTATGGCCAGCTTTCCTGATGTGACCCTCGATACGGGTCTTCCCGCCAATGTGGACGCCGAGAAGACGATTCTCGGCGCGATTCTGCTCGACAATACGGCGCACGCCGAGGCTGCTGAGAAGCTGGAGGCGGACGACTTCTCGCTGGACTCGCACCGGCGCATCTTTCTGCGCATGAGCGAGCTGATGAACGAGCAGCGCGCGGTGGACATTGTGACGCTGTCCAACGAGCTGGCCCGCTACAAGGAGATCGAGGCGGTGGGCGGCGTGGCGTATCTGGCGTCGCTGACCGAGGGTTTGCCGCTGCGGCCGGTGATCGAGGAATACATCCGCATCGTCAAGGACAAGAGCCTGCTGCGCAAGGTGATGCTGATCTGTTCGACGGCGATTGCGCGGGCCGCCGACCAGAGCGAGACGGCGCTGGAGGTGCTGGGCGCGGCGGAAACGCAGCTGATGGAGGTCAGCGAAAAGGGTCTGACGGGCGGCTTCCAGAGCCTGGACCAGATTGTTGCGAATTCGTTTGGCAGCATCGACAACCTGTACAAGCAGAGCCGTGAGGTGACGGGGCTGGCCACGGACTTTACGGAGCTGGACCGCTTGACGAGCGGGCTGCAGAAGGGCGAGCTGATTATTGTGGCGGCGCGGCCGTCGATGGGCAAGACGGCGTTTGCCATCAACATGGCGCAGAATGCGGCGGTGAACCACGGCTCGATTGTGGCGGTGTTCAGCCTGGAGATGAGCAAGGAATCGCTGCTGCGCCGCATGCTGGCCTCGCAGGCGTGGGTGGACCAGAGGAATCTGCAAACGGGATTTATTCCGCGCGAGGATCAAGGGAAACTGCAGAGGGCGCTGGAGCAGCTTGTGGAGTCGCGCCTGTTTATCGATGACACAGCGGGCATTTCGCTGGCGGAGATGCGGGCCAAGGCGCGGCGTTTGAAGCAGAACCACGGCGGGCTGGACCTGGTGGTGGTGGACTACCTGCAGTTGATGTCTGCCACGCTGCCCTCGGCGGGCGGC
>JAGWRX010000169.1 GCA_028876395.1 Acidobacteriota bacterium | reverse complement strand
TTCAAGGGCATCCTGATGTCGGACTGGGATGCGACGTATGACAGCGTGGGCGCGGCCAACAACGGACTGGATCTGGAGATGCCTTCGCCGAAGTTTATGAATGCGCAGGGGCTGATGCCGGCAATCAAGGCCGGCACGGTGAAGGAAGCGACGATTGACGACAAGGTGCTGCGGCTGCTGCGCACGGAGTTGCGCTACAAATTCACCGGGCGCCCGCAGCTGGACCTGAGCGAATCCACTTATTCGATGGCTGCGCGACCCGTTGCGCTTGACGGCGCACTGGAAAGCCTGACGCTGCTCAAGAATGAAGGCGACATCCTGCCGCTCGACCCGGCCAAGGTGAAGACGATTGCGGTGATTGGGCCGGATGCCTGGCCGGCCGTGCCTGGCGGGGGCGGCTCTTCAGCAGCAACCGCCTTTGAGCCGGTCAGCATTGTCACGGGCATTGCCCAGCTGCTGGGCCCCAACGTGCACGTTCTCTACACCCGCGGCCTGCCGGACATGAACCTGGTCTTCCGGCGCACGCAATGGGAAGGTGGCGTGAAGGTGGCCACCTACCCGAGCAAGGACTTTACCGGCACGCCGGAGACGGAGAGCGCGCGGCTTATCGCGTCCTATCGGCGGGAGTGGCGCGGCCCGGCAGACAGGACTCCGCGCAGCATCCGGTATAGCGCCGCATACAAGGCAGGCAAGGCAGGCAAGTATCTGATTCTCGCGGCCGCCTCCGGTGGCGACCACTACAAGGTGATGGTGGACGGCAAGCAGGTGATTGAGCAGGTGCAGATCGAGGGGCAGCATCCGGAATCCGCCTCAGTGGACCTGACCGCCGGCCAGACGATCAACGTGGTGGCCGACTACCTGCCGGGCTTTGCGGGGAACCGCTTCGGCCTGGGCATCCTGAATGAAGAGGAGATGATCTCAGAGGACGTGAGGAAGTTCGCGTCCGCGGCGGACGTGGCCGTTGTCGCTGTGGGCTTCAGCCCGGAGACCGAGAGCGAGGGCCTTGACCGCACCTTCACGCTGCCGTGGGGCGAGGACGCGCTGATCGAAGCGGTTGCCGCGGCGAATCCGCGCACCATCGTTACGCTCACCGCAGGCGGCGCTGCCGACACGCGGCGCTGGCTGGACAAGGTGCCGGCGCTGCTCCACAACTGGTATCCCGGCCAGGAAGGCGGAACGGCGGTGGCGGAGGTGCTGTTTGGCAGGCACAACCCCGAAGGCAAGCTGCCGGTGAGCTTTGACCGCACCTGGGAGGACAACCCATCGTTCAAGTACTACTACCCCATCCCGGGCGCGGACACCAAGCTCGAAGTGCATGAGTTCGGCCATCCCACCCGCATCGACACCATCCCGCATCTGAAGTACGAGGACAAGCTGATGGTGGGTTACCGCTACTGGACGACGACGGGCAAGCATCCGCTGTACCCGTTCGGCTACGGGTTGAGCTACACCACGTTCGGCTTCTCGAAACTGGTGGCGCCGGCGACGGCCAAGTCCGGGTCCACCGTTACGGTGAGCTTTAACGTGACCAACACGGGCAAGGTGGCCGGAGCGGAAGTGGCGCAGGTGTACGTGTCTGACCCGTCGGCCACGGTGCAGCGGCCGGAGCGCGAGCTGAAGGGCTTCAAGAAGGTTAGCCTTAACCCAGGCGAAATCAAGAACATAACCGTTGAACTGGATGCGCGCGCCTTCAGCTACTGGGACGAAACGACGCACGGCTGGAAGATCGATCCCGGCAAGTTTGTCGTACGCGTGGGTGACTCCAGCGAGAACACGCCGCTGCAAGCGGATGTGACGCTGCGATAAACCCCGGCACGCACAAGAAACGAAGCGGCCTTGCAGATGAGAGTCTGCGG
>JAGWRX010000168.1 GCA_028876395.1 Acidobacteriota bacterium | reverse complement strand
CTGCGCAGTTTGCGGTACGCACTTTCATCGTCAGATTAATGAGTCAGGGTTCAGAAATCAGGAATCGCGAAATTCACACTTGACATCGATAGAAAATCCACTACCATATGGTTGTGGATCGCCTGGGCACAACATTTGCGGCTTTGTCTGATCCAACCCGCCGGGCGATGATCGAGCGGCTCTCCCATGGGCCTGCCTCTGTGCATCGGTTGACGGAGCCGTTTGCACTCTCGCAGCAGATGATTTCAAAACATATTGCCTACCTGGTGCGGGCACAGATTGTGATCAAGACCAAGCGTGGACGAGAGAGTGTTTGCAGGCTTAGGCCCGAGGCGATAAAGACGGTCAGCGACTGGGCGATTAGTTATCGCCAATTCTGGGAAGAGAGTTTCGAAAAGCTGGATGCGGTTGTGACTCAAATGAAAAAAGCGGAGGTTCGACATGACAAAAAGCACGGTGAATGAGATCGAGCGGATGGTTGTGACACGAGTTTTTGATGCCTCACGCGAGTTGGTTTGGAAGGCGTGGACAGACCCCAAGTACGTGATGCAGTGGTGGGGACCGAAGGGCTTTACTGCGCCCGTTTGCGATATGGATTTTCGCGTTGGAGGAAAATTCCTCTGCTGCATGAAGTCGCCGGATGGGCAGGAGTTCTGGAATGCGGTTGAATACCACGAGATTGTTCCGCACGAGAAGATCGTTTCCTTGATGTACTTTTCGGACTCGAAGGGAAACAAGATTGATCCTGCGCAGCTAGGAATAGAACATGAGGCCATAGAGGGTGCGTACGACGTGACCATCTTTGAGGATCTAGGAAACGGCCAGACGAAACTCACCTTCATTGGAAATGAACCCATGGAGAGCGCGAAAAATAGCGGTCAATTAGAGGGCTGGAACCAGATCCTCGATAAGCTTGCTGCAGTGGTTGAGGGGCTGGCGCAGGCGAAATAAGAAGCTGAGGCTTTGACCATCGTCACGCGCGAGCTATGGAACGGAAAGTAACGGCAGGCTATCTCGGAGACCCCAGCTAGGGGCGGCGTAGGAGGCGGCGCGGATTGCCGACGCGGTGCTGGCGGCGCGCCCCTAACTCAGGAACCAGTCCCACTGCTCCTGGGTAAGCGGCGCGACGGAAAGCCTGCCGATGATGATGAGGGGCGACCTGGCGAAGATCGGCTCGGGCTTGAAGAGGAAGCAGGCCATGGGGGCAGGATACACGAGGGGCGGCGCGGGAAAGGGGCTCTGTGAGGGTGCAGTTGGCGGTTAGGCGGTCACTTGTCCGGGATCAATTCAGCGGTATAGCCGGAAGCGACAATTCGGGCCGATGCTCATGAATGTCGGACAGGAGCTTCTGAATGTCATCCAGTCGGAAGTGACGCAGAGAGACGTCGATGAATGCATCTGGAACGTTGAGTTCCCCGAGGATTACGAATCGTCTGAATGGTCTCGATTCAGAAGCTCCTATCTCATATTTGATTTCCGAAATCTCATCGAAACGGATACGCCTGTCCGGTCCTCCGCTGGCACGCATGACCACGCCTGTCTCGTCATACAGCACCCTGTATCTCAGCCCGATTAGAACGATGATTGCGTAAAGCGGCCAGATCACTGCGGCTCCCCAAAGAAGGCTCCACTGCCCGCCTCTGCAGGCAACAACCAGCAGGAACAATGTCACCGCCGAGTATATGAATGTCTGCCCTATGTACGGCGTGAAAGTACGCCGGAGATTGTGAAGTTCTCCGTCAATCAGCGCAGCTTGCGATCTCGCCTTTTGTCCCATTGAATTCTGCGCCATTGTAGCTGCCACCTGGAGCTTCGGGCGAGTGGTCGGCTATCCGGAAACTGCACCGTGACTCGGGATTCTGGTTCGGATACGTGCGAGACCGTTACAATCAAAGAGATATGATTCGTTTTTCAACTGCCGGGGAGTCGCACGGAGAGGCACTGATCGCGCTGGTCCAGGGACTGCCGGCCGGCGTGCCTGTTGACCTGAACTTTGTGAACCGCGAGCTGTGGCGCCGCCAGCAGGGCTATGGGCGCGGCGGCCGCATGAAGATTGAGACCGACAAGGCGCACGTGCTCTCGGGCGTGCGCCACGGCAAGACGATTGGCGCGCCGGTTGCAATTGAAATCGTCAACCGCGACTGGAAGAACTGGGAGGAGAAGCTGCCGGTGGAGGCGGGCGACCCCACGAAGCACCAGGCGGTGTCTTCTCCGCGGCCGGGTCACGCCGACCTGGCTGGCGCGCTGAAGTACAACTTCCCTGACGCCCGCTACGTGCTGGAGCGCGCCTCGGCGCGCGAGTCCACCTCGCGCGTGGCGGCAGGAGCCTTTGCCAAGCTGATGCTGCGTCATCTGGGCATGGAGATTGCCAGCCACGTGATTCGCGTGGGCCGCGTGGAACTGGAACGGGCCGCGACGTGGGACGAGATTACGGCGGTTTGCGCCAAAAACGAAGTGATGCTGAGCTGCGTGGATGCGGCCACCGAAGCGCGCATGAAGGAAGAGGTGGAGCATGCCTCGCGCACGGGGGACACGGTGGGCGGCGTGTTTGAGGTGGTGGTACACGGCGTGCCCGCCGGGCTGGGCACCTATGCCAACTGGGACGAGCGCCTGGATGGGCTGCTGGCCTGGAGCGTGATGAGCCTGCAGGCGGTGAAGGCGGTGGAGATTGGCCGGGGTGTTGTGGCGGCTGAGTCGTTCGGCTCCACGGTGCACGATCCCATCCACTACGCGAGCAAGGACACGGGCAGGCCGACGCGTTTTACCCGGGAGCAGAACAATGCAGGCGGCATCGAGGGCGGCGTTTCCAACGGCGAGGATATTGTGGTGCGCGGCTACCTGAAGCCGATTTCCACGCTGCGGCGGCCGCTGGAGAGTGTGCGCTTTGATACGCGCGAGGCCACCAGCGCAAGTTATGAGCGCAGCGATATTTGCGTGGTACCGGCGGCGGGCGTGGCCGCCGAGGCCATGGTTGCGCTCGCCATCGCCGGGCTGGCCCAGCAGAAATTCGGCGGCGACTCGGCTCTCGAAATGAAACGAAATTTCGATGGGTACATCGAACAGATACGGAGCTACTAAGAAGACCGAAATGATTTTGAAGATTGTGAAATATCCCGAGCCGGTTCTGCAGCAGCCCGGCGAACCGGTCACGGAATTTAACGAAGAGCTGCGCAAGCTGGTGGCGGACATGTTCGAGACCACCTACGCCTCGCAGGGGATCGGACTGGCCGCGCCGCAGGTGGGCGTATCAAAGCGCGTGACGGTGATCGACCTGAGCATGGGCAAGGACCCGGCGCAGAAGCTGGTGCTCATCAATCCCGAGATCACCTTTCGCGAAGGCAGGCAGTATGAAGAAGAGGGCTGCCTGAGCTTCCCTGAAATTCGCGAGAAGGTAGCGCGGGCGGCCAAGGTGCGCATCCGTGCGCAGAACCTGGAAGGCAAGTGGTTCGAGATGGACGGCGAAGAGTTGCTGTCGCGCGCCTTCCAGCATGAAATCGATCATCTGGACGGGATGCTCTTCATCTTCCGCATGAGCGGGCTGAAGCGCGACATGGTTCTGCGGCGCATCCGCAAGATGCAGCGAGAAGGCACATGGTAAGGCCGTGAGACTGGTCTTCTGCGGCACCCCGCGCTTTGCCGTGCCCACGCTGGAGGATCTCCTGGCAGCGGGCCACGAGGTCGCGCTGGTCGTGACGCAGCCCGATCGCCCCGTTGGCCGCACGCAGGAATTGGCCGCTCCCCCGGTGAAACAAACCGCGCTGGCCGCGGGCCTCGCCGTAACGCAGCCGGACAAGATTCGCAACAACATCGAGTTCCGCGCGCACCTCGAGTCCATCGCGCCGGACGCGATTGTTGTGGTGGCCTACGGGCGCATCATTCCGCCTTGGATGCTGGCGCAACCGCGGCTGGGCTGCATCAATCTGCACGCTTCCCTGCTGCCGAAATATCGCGGGGCCGCGCCGATCCAGTGGGCGGTAGCGATGGGCGAAACCGTCACTGGCAATACGACGATGCTGCTGGAAGAGGGCCTGGATACAGGGCCGATTCTGCTGCAGCAGGAGGTGGCCATTGCGCCGGAGCAGACGGCGGCGGAGCTTTTTGATGTGCTGGCTCGCGCCGGCGCGCCGCTGATGGTG
>JAGWRX010000167.1 GCA_028876395.1 Acidobacteriota bacterium | reverse complement strand
TGCGCAGATTCCTCTGCGCCATGATCCGAATCGCCGAAGCGCACCGCTCACTGCGCAGCAAGAGCGAATTGCGTTCATGCAGGAATTGCACCCCGAACGCGTGACCTATAACGCGCCGTCGGCACACCGGCTCGAGGGGCCTTTGGACCCAGCCCTCTTATTGACTGCCGTGCGGTTGATGGTTCAACGCCAAGCCGTGCTGCGGACGGCCATCCGTGGCGAGTCCGGGAGCTACGAGCAGGTCGTCAGCGACCATGTCGACGTTGAGATGCCGGTCATCGACCTGAGTGGTATTCCGGAGCCCGAGCAGGCGACCGAACTGATGCGTCAGATGCAGCGCATCGTGGATCGTCCCATGGACCTCAAGGTCGCGCCATTGTTTCGCTGCGCGTTGTACCGGCTGTCCGAGGGACTGCATGTCTTCCTGTTCATGCCGCACCACATCATCTGGGACGGTTGGTCGTTCGACCTGCTGTACGAGGAACTCGCTGCGTGTCTGGATATCGCTCATGCCAAGAAAACTGCGGCCTTACCGGCGATTCGTGCCACGTACCTTGACTATGCATTCTGGCAGCAGGAGTGGATGGGGAGCGTCTTCTATGCCGCCATGCTTCAGGAATGGACCGAGCGAATTGCGAGATGTCCCGAGGTGAGCGAACTACCCACGGACGTTCCGCGTGGCGCGAGCATGAGCGGAGCAGGGGATAGCGCATGGGTCTACATCGACAGCGCAACCGTGCAGAGCATGCGCGAGATCTCGCGCGTAGCGGGCGTTACCTTGAACATGCTCTGCCTAGGCCTTTATGCCGCGATGCTCGGCATGCTGTGCAGGAGCCAATCCCTCACGATCGGGGTGCCTGTGCGTGGCCGCATATTCCCCGAGATTGAGCCCGTCATGGGATTCTTCAACAACCTGTTGCCGCTTCCGCTCAATGTTGAGCGCGGCCGGAGCGTGGTCGATTTTCTAGGTAACGTGAAGACCGAGCTGATTCAGTCGCTTCGTTTTCAGGAGATCCCCTTCGAACGCCTCGCCGCGCAGCCGAGCATGCTGATTCGCGCGCGGCGTACGGGACTGTATCAAGCGCTGTTTTCGTTCCAGGATGTGCGCGACCGTGACCGTAAATGGGGATCGATACGGCAGAGCAATGTACTGATTCTGCAGAAGGGGGCTACCGAGGATCTGGGTCTATGGTTGATGGACGGTCCGAAGGGGCTGGAGGGCGGATTGAATTACAACGCCGACGTCTATAAGCCCGACACCGTTCAGGCGATGCGCGATCTCTACCTGGAGATCGTGCAGCGCTTCGTTGCCGAGCCGAACATGCTTATGCAAACGTTGCTCGACGCGGATTCGTACTCTGCGATGGGGCGCTTGAGGCATCTGGAGTCGCGGCCCGATACGCAGATCGCAGCGCCACAAGATGCACGTAGAAGTCGACGACCGTTCAGCGAAACCGAGCGAAGACTTGCTGGCATTTGGGCCGACCTGCTGGGCATTCCGATTGATCTGGTCCAACCGGAAGACAATTTTTTCGACCTTGGAGGCGACTCCCTCCGGGCCATGGAAGTCATCGCACGCATGCGGCGTGAAACGGGTAAGGCAGTCAACCCAAGGGTGCTTGTTTTCGAAAGCCTCGCGCAGTTGGCCGGCAGCTATGATTCTCTTGAGGTCGAGCCGCCCGTTGAAGCCAAGGCGCCGAGCGGTTTTCTAAGTAGATTTCTGCGAGGTGGCCGGTGAATGACTTCTTTCTCGGGGATCTGCAAAGCGAGCCGCCGGCCTGCCGCGAAACATCGCCGCAGCACCGGGCCTGAAACGGCTGGGGGAAGCAATTGACGCCGATGCGTTTGCAGATTCGGGGACGCGAACTCTTTGCGTTGCACCGGGCACCTGAGGGGGGCTCACGTTTGCACGCTGTGGTGTTGTGCAATCCCTTCGGTCAGGAGGCGATACGAGCCCACCGCCTCTATCGCGTGCTTGGCGATCGTCTTGCCGCTGCCGGGTTCGAGGTGGTACGTTTCGACTACTTCGGCAGCGGCGATTCAGCCGGTGACGACGAGGCCTTCGATCTGCTTGGTGCCGTGAACGATGCCGTGGGTGTCGCCGAGTGGACATGGGCAAGGGGTCATGCCACGAGGCTATCACTGCTCGGTCTGCGACTCGGGGGCAGCGTGGCGATGCTAGCTTCCTCCAGATTGACAACTCCTCCAAGTCATCTCGTGCTGTTTGAGCCGGTACTCGACGGAGCGCGTTATCTCGAGCAACTGGTGAGCAACAATGAGCGCACACTGACCGAGATATTCGGCTCGCGCTGGAAGATCGACCCGAATCTGCGGGTGCGCAACCTGCCGCCGGAGGGCGAGTATGAATCGCTGGGTTTTGTGCTTGGGCAAGGCCTAAGACATCAGCTTGGCGAGCTTCTTCCGATGGCGCGCCCGTGGCAGGGCCGATGCGCATACGCCTTGGCCCTGACACGGGAGGTCCCGCAACTTGCACATTGGCAGGCTTGCGCGGGTAGCACTCGCTTGAATGTGCGAGAGGCTGCCAGCGAAATTGATTGGGCCACCAACAGTGCCGTTAATACCGCAATCGTTCCCATGCATTGGATCGAGCAGACGTTGGAATTTCTTCAGGGGACATCGGCGTATGCATGAGCGCTCCATGCTATTCGGAGACGATCAAGGTCTGGTCGGAACCGTGTGCGTGCCAGACGGCACGGCTCGCGACGTCGCGCTGGTGTTGTTCAATGCGGGCGTGGTCCACCGGGTCGGTCCCCACCGCCTACATGTCAAGCTGGCGCGTGAGATGGCCTCGCACGGCATGGCATCGATTCGATTCGACCTGCACGGAATGGGTGACAGCTTGCGCAGCGGCATGACAACCGGACATGGCGAGCAGGTGGTGCTCGACCTTCGTGCCGCCATGGATGAGTTGCAGCGCGCCAGCGGTGCGACACGCTTTGCGCTGTTGGGTTTCTGTTCCGGTGTGCCGCAGAGTGTGGCCGCCGCATTGGCCGACCCGCGGGTTGCTTCGGTCCTTCTTTATGATGGATTCGCGCTCAAGACGCGACGAGCGCGAATGCGCTATCTGGGGATTCGATTTCGAGCGCATGGCTTCACGCTGGCAGCCATGCGCCTGTGGATGCGCCGCGCGGTGCAGGCGGCAGCCGAATCGATGAGGCGTGTCGCCGCGCCCAGCCGCGCGGAGGCGAAATCGGCTCGCGACACGGCCTTCGCGCAGCTGCGATCCTTGCGGGAGCGGGGCGTCGACGTCGTGGTGTTGGCAGCAGGTTCCGATTACAGCGAATTCAATTACCGGGATCAGGCCCGCGAAGCCATGGGGCCCTATGCCGAGGGGCTGCGCTTCGGCTTCCTCGACGCAGTGGACCACGTCCTCACCTCCCGGAAGGCACAACAGGATTACATCGCGTGGATTCGCAACGCCTTGCTGCAGCAAGCCCAAGCTGAGACACCAGCCCAGGCACCAGCTCCAACGCTGATGTGCAACTCATGACAGCCGGGTCCTGGTTCTGGGCCGGTACCGCCGTGATCGTCTACACGTACCTGGGGTACCCCTTGCTGGTCTCGGTCCTGGCGCGCTTGCGCGCGCCTGTGCAGGCTATGCCGCTGAATCGTGACGAACTTCCCAGCGTGACGATCCTGATCGCGGCCCATAACGAGGCTGGGCGGTTGGCTGCGAAATTGCGCAATCTTCTCACCCTCGACTACCCGCAAGATCGTCTGCGCGTGGTCGTGGTATCCGATGGATCCACTGACGAGACCGAGCAGGAGGCCGCTGCGCAACCCGGGGTGGACGTGATCGGCTATGAACAGCGGCGCGGTAAGGCATTCGCGCTCAACACGGCGATGACGGCAGTGCGCAGTGAGGTGGTGGTGTTCTGCGACGTGCGCCAGGAGCTTGCGCCAGACGCTGTTCGCCGCATCGTGGCGAGCCTGTGGCAGCCGGGAGTCGGTGTGGTGAGCGGCGAACTCATTCATCGTGCCGGCAAGACGGTGACGGGCCAGAACATCGGCCTGTACTGGCGTTATGAAAAGTGGCTTCGGACCTGTGAAAGCCGTCTGTATTCGACGGTGGGCGCCACCGGAGCGCTCTATGCGATCCGGCGCGAGGATTGGGAACCGTTGCGCGAAGGTACGATCCTGGACGATTTCGAGATTCCCATGCGCATCGTGCGAAAGGGGAAGCGTGCGTTGCTCGATGCGGGCGCGCTCGTGTGGGATACGCTGCACGAAGATCCGCGCCTCGAGCGGCGCCGCAAGATTCGTACGTTGAGCGGAAACTTCCAGAGCTTTCTCGCAAATGGTTGGCTGTTCTCCCCCTGGACGAACCCTGTGTGGTTCCAGTTCGTGTCCCACAAGGTGTTGAGATTGTTGGTCCCCTACGCTCTGGCCGTCTGCCTGGTTGCCAGCCTGTTCGGCGACGGGCCGTTGATGCGCCTAGCCCTCGCGACGCAGATCCTCTTTTATTTCATGGCGTTGGCGGGGGCGATTTGGCAGCCAGCAAGAAGGAATCGCGCCGTCAGTTTTGCCTACGTGTTCAGCGAAATGAACCTGGCTGCGGTTCTTGCGCTGCTGCGATTCGCACGCGGCAGCCTGGATGGGCGGTGGGAGAAGACGTCATGAATTCCTTGACCGTACTGATGTACCACGCCGTGGTGCGTGACCGTGCCGCACTCGAGCAGATCGATCCGGAGGAGCGTTCCTACGCGCTCACGGCGGAAGAGTTCTCGGCGCAATTGGATCTGCTTCGGCGGGCGGGCATTCCCGTCAACGATCCCGCCACGCTGCGCCCAGGGGGGCGGCCGCCCGCCGGCGTGGTCATTACGTTCGACGACGGGCATGCCAGCAATGCCGATCTGGCGTTGCCGTTGTTGACGCAGCGTGGGATGAGGGCGGCCTTTTTCATCACCACGGAATTCGTGTCCCACCGCAGGGGCTACTGTGACTGGACGCAGGTAAGAAGTCTCGCCGAGCACGGCATGCAG
>JAGWRX010000166.1 GCA_028876395.1 Acidobacteriota bacterium | reverse complement strand
TGAAATACTGTCCAGTCTGGCCAGTCGAAAAAGCCGCTTCGAACCGCCGTCAATACTCTTCGCACCTTCCCGCGACACCATCGCATCCGCGCGCTCCACAAGCCCGCGAAAAGACGGCTTCGGAACACCCTCCGCATCGCCCCCCACCGCCAGGCACACATCGGCCCGCACATGCTCCACGATTCGATTCGACTCGTAAATCACATGCGCTCCCGGCTCCAGCATCGCCTCAAGCTGCCCAAGCCGCAGCGCAAGCTCGTCATCCCCAGCCGTCACCAGCAGCGCCCGCCGCGCTCCAGCCGCCAGATAGCGCGCCGTGTCCGTTCCCCGTCCCGCGTCGCGCTCTTCCCATATCGCCTCACGCTGGCCGTGCGCGTGGTTCGTAATTTTCACCGCCGTCCAGCCAAACTCGGCCAGCGCGGCAATCACTCCGCACACAAGCGCGGTCTTGCCCGCGCCCTGCCCGCTCCCGCCTACGACGATGACCGCCATCGAGGCTATTCCTTCTCAGGCGTTTTGCCCTGCCGTCGCGCCAACCGCATCAGCGTCGCCTGCTCGCGCAGCACTTGTTTCAGCGGACGCGCCGGCGTCCCCCACAGCACTGTTCCCGGCCTCAATCCCTCGTTGGTCACCGTCTTGCCGCTCAGCACGCCCGCCTGCCCGCCCAGAATCACCCCCGGACCGATGTGCGCATGGTCGCCGATCCCCACCTGCCCGGCAATCAACGCGCCTTTGCCCACCGTGCATGACCCCGAGATACCCGTCAGCGCCACCAGAATCACGTCCTCGCCAATGTCGCAGTTGTGCCCCACGTGCACCAGGTTGTCGATCTTGGTTCCCCTCCGGATTCTCGTCTCCTGCAGCGCCCCGCGGTCAATCGTCGAGTTCGCGCCAATCTCCACATCGCTCTCGATCACCAGCGTCCCGTTCTGCGGAAACTGCGTGTACGCCCCCGTCACCTCGTCACGCACGTATCCAAAGCCGTCCGCCCCCAGCACCGCTCCGGCATGCACCACCACCCGATCACGCAGCGTCGTCCCCGGGTAAATCACCGCCCGCGGGTAAATGTGGCACTCTGCGCCAAGTTCCACTGCCTCGCCAATCACCGCGCCTGCGTCAATGCGCGTACGCATGCCGATGCGCGCATGCGAGCCAATCACAACCCCTGGCCCAACAACCACGCCGGGAGACAGGACCACATCGCTCGGCACCGTCGCCGTCGCATGAATACCCGCATCCAGAGGCCGCTTGTCCAGCAGCTTCGCAGCCTGCGCAAACCAGAGGCGCGGCTGGTCCGCCTCGATGATGCACTTCCCGCGCGGATACTCCTGCACAGCGCCCGGCGCCAGCACGACCATGCCCGCCTTGCTCGCCAGCGCATCTGCCGCTGCGGCCGCGGATTCCGCAAACACCAGTTCAAAGGTGCTCGCCTGCTCAATCGTGGAGATCCCGCTCACGTCCCACTTCGGGTCCCCCTGCACCAGCCTGCCGCCCAGGTTCTCGATCAATTCCCCCAGCGTCATCCGTTCACCTCAATACAGTCCCGCCTCGCCTGGCGGGCGCGTCTTCCACCGGCGATGAATCCACAGCCATTGATCAGGATAGCGTCGAATCCACGCTTCCAGCACGTCGTTGCACTGCTGCGTCGCCGCTACAATATCCGCCTCCGTGTTTCCCGTCCGTGTAAAGTTCAACTCCGGCCCAAAGTGCAGCACGTACCGCCGCTCGCCCGGCTCCCACAGCATGAATCCCGGCAGCACCGCCGCACCGGTCTTCAGCGCCACCCGCGCCAACCCCGATCCGGTGCACGCCTTGCGTCCAAAAAAGTCCACAAAAACACCCTGCGGCGGCGTCATGTTCGTGTCCATCAGGATGCCAACCGTGTCGCCCGCATGCATCGCCTTCAGCAGCCCGCGCGCAAAGTCGTCCTTGTGCAGCACACGATTGCCGTGCATGCAGCGGATGCCGTTGACGAACTCATCCAGAGGCCGGTTGTCCAGCCGCCGGATGACCATGCCCATCGGGTAGCCCATCAGTGAGTGATAAAAGCTCGACAACTCCCACGCGCCCAGGTGCCCCGTCAGCACCAGCACACCCTTGCCGCGGCTCCGCGCCTGAAGGTAATGCTCCAGCCCTTCGGTGCGAATCCACTGCCGGGTGTTCTCCGCCGTGTAGCGGCGCATCCGGCAGAACTCCACCAGCTGCCAGCCCAGATGCCGGTAGACGCCCCGCAGAATGCGCTCCCTTTCGCCGGCGGAAATCTCCGGCAGAGCCAGTTCCAGGTTGCGCGCGCCCACACGCCTCAGCCGGCCAAGCGCCAGGTACACAGCCCAGGCCAACCCGCCGGCCGGCACGCGCGCCAGTCCGCGCGGCATGCGCCCCAAAGCGCGCGCCACCGCCACCACCAGCCAGTACTCAATCTTTTCCCGCATCGTAGAAGGCAAAGACAAGTGTATGGCATGGCAGGCCTCGTTGTGCCTTTGACGGCTTACCAGTCAAGGAACGACGAAGACTGCACCCGCAAAAAAAGGCGGCCCGCTGAAGGGCCGCCCGGACACTCAAAATGCAAAATGCGTTTTCTTACTTCTTCTTGGCCTCGACAAAGTACTGGGCCACGCTCTTGACAAACGGCACTGCACCTGCGGGAACGGCGACGTCCCCTTTCAGGATGGACTCGAAGGTGTGCGAAGCACCGAAATAGGTCTGAGTATCATCCATGTTCTGGCTCACGCTGGTTCCATCCAGATCAATGCCCGCAAACAGTCCCTTGTTGCGCGAGTAGCTCAGCAGTTCCGCATTCATCTTCCAGTCGGTGGAGGCCTGCCCTGTGCGGCCCACCGGGCCCGCCGCCGCTGAAGCATCCCCGCCAATCTTGAACTTGCTCTTCAGCAGGTCCTGAAAGCCCTTGTCGTTCACCGCCACCAGCACCAGGTCAGTCGACTGACCGCCGATCTGGAAGCCGAACGAGCCGCCGGCCATGCGGATGAACACCGGTGCGCTCCAGCCGTGACCTGTGCGGCAGGTTACAACGCCCTGCCCATACTGGCCGCCGAAGATGAACGCACCCTTCAGCATGCCCGGCACAACCGCCACGCACGTCGCCGATTGAAGAATGTTCATCGGGATGCTCCGGTCCTGGGCAGCCATGATCTGTTCAAGGACGGTTTTGGCCGCATCAACGCGCGCCTGCAAATCCTGCTTCGAAGATGCTGCGAACGCAGAACACGTAAGCACAAAACAGAGGGAAATCGAAGCAATGGCTCTCTTCATTCGTGAATCCTTTCAAGTCCGCGCCGTTATCGGCGGTTTGGGGTTCTCTGAACAAAAGACGGTTCGTTCCTTACAAAGTCACGTCCGGGGGAATCACAAACCCACACACCCAGTCCTTGGATGCGCGTCACCGGGCATGCAGCGGCCATACAGCTGCCGCGAAAATAAATTGCCCGCAATCAGGCGCTTGCCACAGCACCATGCCTCATCGCAGACAAGTTTGCCGTCTTAAAGTTAGATGCGCAGATTAATGCGGAGGTGGGCTGGAACACAAGGAAAACAGTACAGGGGTGCCTGGCGGCGCAAACAAAAAAGAGGGGTTCCCGGGCTTCATGAAACTCATGCTGCCTGGGAACCCCTTTCCCCAGATCTGCGTTGTTTCTTGATTGGAGTGTCTAGGTTGCAGCCCTCATGGACAAGAGTACGAAAGGAGTAAGACTTTCAGTTACGCTTCAAGGTGCTCTCTATAAAGGCTTTCGCACGCATTCCGCTTTGCGGACATCAACTCGCGGAAGGCGCTGCACCGGCTCTCGAAAGCAGTGATCCGTTCAGCGCGCGCAGGGACAACTCAATCCTGTTTTCCGCGCCGGTCTTGCGCATCAGCTTGCCCACATGAGCCTTTACGGTACGCTCCTCGATGCCCAGTTCCTGCGCGATTTCCTTGTTCGAGCGCGCCAGCAGGATAAGGTCCAGCACCTGACGTTCGCGGGTCGTCAGGTAGAGGGAGCTCTTGCTTGGACTGCCGTCGTAATTCGCCAGCAGCCGGTCGATCAGCAGCGAGAGCAGCCGCCGCGGGGCCCAGATCGACCCTGAAACAACCACCTCGATCGCCTCCCGCACCACGCGCGGTCCCGCCGTCAAATCCAGAAACGCCCGTGCGCCGGCAATGATCGCGTCCATGACAAGCTGGTCGTTGCCCTCCGGGCCAATCACGATCAGCCGGATGGTAGGCCGCGTTCGCCGAATCTCCTTCAGCGACTCCAGCCGCCCGGACGAAGAATTCAGATCCACCACCAGGTACTCGATCGTCGCATCCGCCAGCAGTTCTTCCAGTGCTCCCGTCACGGGGCGCAGCGCCACCTGCCCCGGCTCCGGCTGCCGCTCGAAGATGCTGTTCAGACCTTCCATGCGCAATGGCTCGCCGGCAATCAGGCCGACCCGGATGGCACCCGGAGTTTGAGTAGAGGGCATTTCGACTCCCTGCTTGAGGCGAAAGTGATTCATCCGGAGACGCTTTCTGCGCCCATCCTGCGGCGGGGGAGGCCGCAGGAGACACACACCCGATGAGTCACGCGACAAAGCACCTTGCTTCACTACTAGAGTTTGGGAAGGACAATTCCCTGCTGCTTCTGATACTTGCCCTTGCGATCGGCATAGCTCGTCTCGCACGGCTCGTTCGAGCGGAAGAACAAAATCTGGCAGAGTCCTTCATTGGCGTAAACCCGGGCCGGCAAAGGCGTGGTATTCGAGATTTCAAGCGTTACAAATCCCTCCCACTCCGGCTCGAAAGGCGTCACATTCACGATAATCCCGCAGCGCGCATAGGTTGATTTCCCTACGCAGATCGTCAACACATCCCTCGGAATACGAAAATACTCCACTGAACGCGCCAGCGCGAACGAATTGGGCGGAATAATCACCGACTCGGCCTGCACCGACACAAACGACCGCTCGTCAAAGGCCTTCGGATCGATAATCGCGCTGTTCACGTTGGTAAAAATCTTGAACTCGTCTGAAACCCTCAGGTCGTAGCCATAGGATGAAAGCCCGTATGAGATGACGCCCTCGCGCACCTGTTTTTCGCTGAACGGCTCAATCATCTGGTGTTGCAGGGCTTGTTCCCTGATCCAACGGTCACTCTGAATCGACATGCCTCTCCTGTGCCGGACTCGAAAATCACCCGGCAAAAACCAGCTGGCTCCAATGGCCGCTTGAAGGATTCATCTTACGAAACGCGCCTGCAGATGACAACCACGTATCTTCCCTGCCGTCCCCCGGAACATCCATCCCTCCCCGCCGCGTGAACGCAGCTTGCCGTTGCCGCATCGGAAAAGTCCCATTCCTCCACAGGCCGGGGTTCCAAAATCGGTGCAAATTCTGTACCATCAATCCGGTAGACCGTGGTACAGTCAAATCCAGTTGCGCCAGCGAGGTGACCGCATTGATCAAGCAGGATATTGTTCATCATGTGATTGAGCGCACGGGCCTGCCCCGCACCAAGGCCGAGGCCGCGGTGGATACGGTTTTTGAGGGCCTCAAGCAGGCTTTGGCCGCAGGCGAGCGCATCGAGTTGCGCGGCTTCGGTGTCTTCAGCGTCCGCGCGCGCAAAACCGGTATCGGCCGCAACCCCCGCACCGGCACTGAAGTGAGCATCACCCCAGGAAAAGCCGTACGCTTCAAACCCGGCAAAGAGCTGCACACCCTGGAAACCGGCAGCGCTCCCGGCAAATAGCGCGGTCGCTCGTTCCCCGAGCATGATCCCGGGCGAAGCCTGTCCCCTGCACTTCCCCCCTTGAGCAGGACTGGCTGCAAGAACGTTGCGTTGGAGGTCGATCCTTGCGCGTTCACCGCAAGCCGAGTTGCGTCGTGCGTCCCCTCCGCCTCGTTCCCTGCATCCTCCTGTTGCTCTTCGCGCTCCCCGCAACCGCCCAGCAGGAAATCGTTGCCGTCACCAACTGGCGCGTCCATGCGGGCGACAATCCCGCCTGGGCCGCGCCTGACTTCGACGACTCCCAGTGGGCAACCATCGGCTTTCGTCAGTTGAACGAACCGGAAGCCTCCAACACCGGTACGCACTGGTATCGGGCAACATTTCAGGTTCCTCCCGACTTCGCGGGGCAGGAACTGGCCGTCGGAATGGGCCCTCTCGATGAGGTCTACGACGTGTATATCGATGGCGCACGGGTGGGACGCCTGGGCCACTGGGAACCAGACCCGCGCGGACCATTCCCGCGGCATCTTACCTTTCCCATTCCTCCGGGACTGCTCAAAGGGCCTGTCGGACACATCGCCATTCGCCGCTGGAAAGGCGGGGCTGGGCTTTTCTGGGTGACATTCGGCATGTCGGGCTATATGTCGCATGAACATGCCCCGGAGATTGGGTCGAAGGCCTTGATCGAAGAGCGGGAACGTCTTCATCCCGCCGCCGGCGCAATCGGGGAGCTGCCATGGGGCCTGGACTATCTCCTCTTCCTGTTTGCCGCCGCAATCAGCTTCGTCCTTTACAGCGTCCAGCGGCGCAGGCTGGAATACTTCTACCTCGGGGTCTATTGCGCGCTTTGGGGCGTGCCGCCCCTGATTGCCATCCCATTGGCAACCAGTGATTCCGTGATGGGTCCATCCTGGGGTCCGGGACTTGTTTTCTTCCTGGCAACGATGTCCGACGCGTTCCAGTTACTCTTCCTGGCCACCCTCTGCCCGCGGTATCGCAAAATCCTCAAACTCGGAGCATCTCTGTCCGTTATCACCGCGTCGACGGCCGCTTACGGCCTGGCGGCACAATCATATGCCGCGATGTTGATATGGAGAGACTGGGTCAATTTCGGTACATGGCCCTTCATTCTTATTGCAGCGTGGGGTTTTTTGAAGGATCGTAGCCGGGGTTCGTTCGCCATCGCATTCTGTCTGCTGCTGAGTGCGGCAGGGTGGGCCTGGGGAACAGTCGCCCTCCGGTTTCATCTGCCCGGGCTGGTTTTTACTGCCGGGCCCTTTCAAGTCGACGTCCGCAGCGTGCCCCTCGTGATTTTCATCTTCGTCACGCTGCTCGTCCTCTACCTGCGCTACCGCGACGAGCAGGCCCGCCAGGCCGCCATGGATCAGGATCTCGCCGCGGCCCGCCGCATGCAGCAGCAGTTGCTCGCCGCCCACACCGAAAATCCCCCGGGCTTCACCGTCGATGCCGTCTACCGCCCAGCCCGTGAGGTCGGCGGCGACTTCTACCGCACCGTCCCTCTCGAAGACGGCTCCCTTCTCGTCATCGTCGGCGACGTCAGTGGCAAGGGCCTCGATGCCGCCATGCTGGTCGCTCTCATCCTCGGCAGCCTCGCCAATGAAACTCACCGCAACCCGGCCGCGCTCCTCGCCTATCTCAACCAGGCCGTCCTCGGCCGCACCAATGGCGGATTCATCACCGCCTGCTGTGCCCGCTTCCATCCCAGTGGCAGCGTCCTGCTCGCCAACGCCGGACACATCCCTCCCTACCTCGACGGCCGCGAGCTGCCACTCGAAAACGGCCTCCCGCTCGGCATCAGTCCCCACGCCGCCTACGCCGAGGCCGAAATCCAGGCCAGCTCCGCCCTCACCTTCCTCTCCGACGGCGTCGTCGAAGCCCGCAACGCCCAGGGCGAACTCCTCGGCTTCGACCGCATGGCCGCGCTCACCGTCAAACCCGCCGCCGCCATCGCCCAAGCCGCCCAGCAATGGGGCCAGGAAGACGACATCACCGTCCTCACCGTCGCGCCAACATTCAGTCTGAACGAGGTCACTGCATGAAAACGGCAGCCTTGCTGGCACTCTCGCTCGTCCTCCCCGCCTGCACAGGCCTCCGCGCCCAGACCTTCAGCCTGCAAACGCAGCGCGAGCCGGTAACCTCCCTCGATGGCCTCTGGCGCTTTCACACCGGAGACAACCCCGCCTGGGCCGACCCCAACTTTGACGACTCTGCATGGCCCCTGCTCCGCTCCGACCAGAGCTGGACCGCGCAGGGCTATCCGGACTACACCGGCATGGCGTGGTACCGGTTCAGCGTCGAGCTTCCCTCAGATCCAGAACAGCTCTCGTTGGCGCTGCCACATATTATTACGAACTATGAGGTATATGCCGACGGAGCGTTGATCGGCACGTACGGCAAGATGCCGTCAGGGCCCGCTTACGCAGGGGGCGGGCGCTTTCGGGGCTATTATTCAATACCCCTCGCGAGCACCCATCGAGACAAAGTGACCATCGCGATCCGTGTGTGGCAGTGGCCCGGTTGGACAATGTATAACCCTGGCGGCCCCGCAGAGGGCGGCGCCCTCATCGGCAGCACTGCTCTAATCCAACAGCAGCAGGCCTTATGGCGCGCCGTGCTGCAGTGGGGTCTCGCCGGCACGGGCATGCTGATTGCGTTTCAAACACTGGCCGGGCTCTGCGCTTTGTTTCTCTTCGCCATGCGGCGCTCCGAGCGCGAGTACCTCTGGTTCAGCCTGATCATGCTGTTTGCCATTGGCTCGGAATCCGGCACACTGTTCATGAGCCTTCACCCCTTGCCAACGATGGTGGCTACAAAGGTGGTCGAATCGCTGGGCGAATCCTGCGTTGGCCTGGCGGAGATCGCCTTCTATCGCACCCTCCTCAAGGGCAAGCGCACGCCGCTCTATTTGGCAGCCGTCATCGGCCTGTCTCTTACCCTGGTTTTGAACTTTGTTCAACCATTTTTCAGCAATCCGCACATCGCCGGATTCCGCATGGCCCGCGATTCGATGATGCTCCCGCTCTACGTGTGGATGCTCTCGCTGCTCTTCACCCGCGCCCGCCAGAATTTCCTCGACGCACGCCTCCTCATCGCTCCCGTCGTCATGCAAAAGGCCGCGCTCGTCTTTCAGCAGGGCGCGGACCTTCTGGCAAATCTGGGCTTGCAGCACACGCTCGGCTACCACGCCCTCCTCTTCGAGCATCCCGTCCCGGTTGAGCTTCTGGCCGCTGCCAACGGCCTCTTCCTGCTCGCCATGCTCGCCATCCTGATCCACCGCTTCACGCGAACGCGCAGCCAGGAGGAGCGCTTCGCCAGCGAAGTTCTGGCCGCGCGCAACGTACAGCAGTTCCTGATTCCCGTGCACCTGCCGCAAACGCCGGGCCTCGCCATCGAAAGCGAGTACCGCCCCGCGCGCGAGGTCGGCGGCGATTTCTTTCAGGTGCTTCCCAACACCACCGACGGCAGTGCACTGATCGTGGTGGGCGATGTCGCCGGCAAAGGAATGGAAGCCGGCATGCTCGCCACCCTCATCGTCGGCGCCATTCGCACCGCCGCGTCATTCACCACCGATCCCGGAAAAATCATCGCCCTGCTCAATGAGCGCATGCTCGGGCGCGGCCTCGCCACATGCCTCGCCTTGCGCATCGAGAAGGACGGCGCCGCGGCACTGGCCAACGCCGGGCATCTGCCGCCGTACCTCAACGGGCAGGAACTGCCCATCGAGGGAGCGCTCCCGCTCGGCGCAGTCCCAGGAATCGACTTCCCCGTCCTCAACTTCAAGTTCGCCCAGGGGGATTCCCTGATGCTCATGACCGACGGCGTGGCGGAAGCACAGGACGCTGAGGGTCATCTCTTCGGCTTCGACCGCATCGCAGAGTTGCTAGAACAAGGCATGGCCGCCGCAGCCCTCGCCTCCGCCGCGCAGACCTTCGGCCAGGAGGACGACATCACCGTCCTCACCGTCGCGCGCCTGACAGCGCTCGCTTAGCCCAACTTCGCTGCCTCTTCACATCAGCCGCTGCGCATCCACATCCACTACCAGGTTCCTGCGCGGCACACCAGCCTTGTCCGCATGCGCTAGCGCGCCACGCAATGCCGCATTCAGCGCTTTCCGCGATGCCGCCTTCAGAATCAGGTGAAAGCGATACACGCCCTTGATGCGCGCAATTGGCGCGGTGCATGGCCCCAGCACGCGCACTCCTTCCGGTGCCGCTTTCTGAAACCACTTGCCAATCTCCGCCGACCACCCCGCTGCCTCTTCCAGCTTCTGTGACTGCACCAGCACATTCGCCAGCACGCCAAACGGCGGATAGTGCATCCAACGCCGGTACTTCAGCTCGCGCTCCACAAAGCTCGCATAGTCATGCTTGCTCGCTGCCACAATCGCATAGTGGTCCGGATAGTACGTCTGCACCACCACGCGCCCCGTCAGTTCGCCGCGCCCCGCACGGCCCGAAACCTGTGTCATCAGTTGAAACACCCGCTCCGCCGCGCGAAAGTCCGGCATCGCCAACGCGTGGTCGCAGCCCACAACACCCACCAGCGTCACGCCGTGAATATCATGCCCTTTCGCGATCATCTGCGTGCCCACCAGCAGATTGATCTCCCCCGAGTGCAGCCGCGCCAGCAGCCGTTCCAGGTCGTGCCGCCCGCGTACCGTGTCGCGATCCATCCGCCCGATCCGCGCTCCCGGAAAAATCTCCGCCAGCCGCTCCTCGCCCTGCTGTGAGCCCGCGCCCAGGTAGTAGAGGTGCTCGCTGTCGCACTTCGGGCACCGCTTCGGCACCGTCCGCCGATAGCCGCAATAGTGGCACTCCAGCCGCTGCCCCTCCCGCGCAATCTCCTGTCCCTCCGGCGGCTTGTGGTGCGTCAGCGCAATCGCGCAGTTCTCGCACTCCAGCTTCGTCCCGCACGCCCGGCAAATCACGGCAAACGAGTACCCCCTCCGGTTCAGCAGAATCAGCGCCTGCTCCCCGCGCTCCAGCGCCTGTCGTGTCTGCTCCACCAGCGCGCGCGAAAAAAGCTGCTCCTGCCCCGTCTCTTGAAACTCGCGCCGCATGTCAATCAATTCGACCTCAGGCAGCGGCCTTCCCTTCACGCGGTCCTGCATCTCGATGCGCGTGTACTTCCCCTGCGCCGAGTTCTGCCAGCTCTCCAGCGACGGCGTCGCCGACCCCAGCACCACCACCGCCTCCGCCAGCTTCGCCCGCATCACCGCCACATCGCGCGCGTTGTAGCGCGGCGTCTCCTCCTGCTTGTAGCTCTGGTCGTGCTCCTCATCCACCAGGATCAAGCCCAGCTTCGGCACCGGCGCAAATATCGCCGAGCGCGTCCCCACCACAATCGGCGCTTCTCCGCGATGAATCCTCCTCCACTGCTCGGTGCGCTCCTCCGGCGTCAGTGCGGAGTGCAGCAGCGCCACACGCTCGCCAAACGCCGCATCCAGCAGCCCTGCCATCTGCGGCGTCAGCCCGATCTCCGGCACCAGTAGAATCGACGCCATCCCCCGGTCCAGCGCCCGCTGCATCGCCGCCAGATACACCGCCGTCTTTCCCGACCCCGTCACCCCATGCAGCAGAAACGGCTTGAATCCTCCCAGCGCCGCGGCAATCGAGGACAGCGAATCCATCTGCACTTCATTCAGATTCAGCGGCTCCGTGGAAGCCTCAATCCCGCCCAGCCGAAATGCCGCCGCCCGTTCCTCAACGCGCACCAACCCCCGCCGCACCAGCGTCTGCAGCGTCGATGCAGACAGTTCCTTCTTCCGCAGCTCCGCCAGCGGCAGTTCCCCGCCGCATGCTGCCAGCTCCGCCAGAATCGCCTGCTGCTTCTCCGTCAGCGCCGGCAGCCGCGCCTCGGGAATCAGTACAGCAAATCGCTCCGTGCGCCGCGCATCGCGCTCCACAGCCGAAGTCTCGCGCACAATCCACTTCTTGCGCAGCATCGTCGCAAGCACCGTCAGCGTGGCCGACGTCGCCGTGCGCAGCGTAGACACCTTCACCACCTCGCCCTCCGCCAGCCGCTCCAGCACCCGCCGCTCCAGATCCTGCTTCTCGGCTGAAAGCTTCCGGGGTGCCCCATGTCTCGCGTTTGAGACATGGGAGTCCGCTCCCTCCACGCTCCGCGCCAGCACATCCCGTCCCAGGTCGCTGATGCGGTAATACACCGTGCGCCGCACCTCCGCCATCAGCGGCAGCATCCCCCGCAGCACCTCGCCCAGCGGAGCCAGATAGTACCCCGCAATCCACTCCGCGAGCTTCAGAAGGTGCTCACTCAGCAGCGGCGCCTCATCCAGCAAGGCCTCCAGCGACCGCGCTTCAAACTCCGCCGGAGCCGTCTCCGACACGCCCGTCACCACCCCGATCAGCTTTTCATTCCGGAACGGCGCAATCACCCGCGCCCCGCGCACCGGCGCATGCTCCTCCCGCGCCGCATACGTAAACGTGCGGTCCAGCGGCACAGGCAGCGCGACTTCGCAGTAAACAGGCATAGGCGGCAAACCTCAGTGTAGGCGATACCCCGCCCCCTGCTGCTTCCCGCCCCTCGCGCAGTACAATTCACTCCTGATGACTACCCGCAGCTCTCACTCCGCCGCCCGCAAGCCCGCCGCCTCGCCCGCAGCGTCTTCGCCCGTCACCCTCGCCATCGACATCGGCGGCTCCCACCTCAAGGCCATGCTCCTTGACCCCGCCGGCAAGCCCGTCAGCGAGCGCCAGCGCATCGTCACGCCCAAAATCCCAACACCCGCCGCCGTCCTCAAAAAGCTCGACGCGCTCCGCAAAATGGTCGGTAAATTCGACCGCGTCTCCGTCGGCTTCCCCGGCATCATCAAGCACGGCAAAACCTACGGCGCATTCAACCTCCATCCCCGCTGGGCCGCCGGATTCCCCCTCCAGTCGGAACTCGAAAAGCGCTGGCGCAAGCCCGTCCGCGTCTGCAATGACGCCGCCGTGCAGGGCTACGGCGCCATCAAGGGTGTCGGCGTCGAGCTCACACTCACCCTCGGCACCGGCCTCGGCGGAGCCCTCTTCACCAACGGCCGCCTCTGCCCCGGCCTCGAGCTCGGCCACCACCCCTGGCGCACCAAGGGCATGACCTACGAGGACTACCTCGGCCGCCGAGGCCTCGACCGCTTCGGCAAAAAGCGATGGAACAAGTTCCTCCAGGAAGCCATCGAACAGACCGAAAAGCTCTTCAACTGGGACCACCTCTACATCGGCGGAGGCAACGCCAAAAAAATCGAGTTCAAGCCCGGCATACACGTCACCATCGTCTCCAACGAAACCGGCCTCCTCGGCGGCGTAGCCCTCTGGCGCGACCAGCCCTGAGCACCGCCGGCACGCTTTCGCAAACACAGGGTGAAGGAACCGGGGCCAGTTTCCCACCCATGTGTTTTTTCGGAGCCCCTTCCACCACGACCGTGAGTGCCCCAACCATGCGGCGTCTTTTGCCGCATGGTTGGGAAACCAGGCATCTACAAAAGGCGACAACCCGCATAGCCGGGCCCGCGCAACACCGGATACAATCTGACTTCAACATTCCCGGAGACCCCGTTCCATGAATCGCAGAGAGTTCCTCAAAACCACCGGCGCAGTCAGCGCGGCATCTCTCATGGAAGCCACTACACGAGCCGAAGTCAGAAAGCCAAAGCAGGCCGTCATCATTCTGGGCGAGTCCGTTCGCGCCGATATGTTGAACTGCTACCGCCAGACCGGCCTGAGAACGCCCAATCTCGACCGCCTCGCCGCGCAGGGCATCCGATTCGATAAGGCCTACAACTGCCAGCCCGTCTGCGCCCCGGCCCGCTCCGCCATCTGGACCGGCATGTTTCCCCACACCAACGGCGTCTGGGGCAACAGTATGCCCCTCGGCGACACCGTCCACACCCTCGGCCAGCACCTCCATGACCGCGGCGTCCACTGCGCCTTCGTCGGCAAGTGGCATCTGGACGGCGTCGATTACTTCGGCACAGGCCGCCCCGCTCCGGGATGGGACCCGAACTACTGGTACGACATGCGCGATTACCTGCAGGAGCTATCCCCCGAAGATCGCGTGCGCTCGCGCCAAAGGAGCACCGGCAACGACCCCACCTGGACAGCCGACCACTGCTACGCGCATCGCTGCGCCAATCGCGCCCTCGACTTTCTCGCAAAGCACAAGGACGATGACTATCTTCTGGTCCTCGCCTTTGACGAACCCCACGACCCCTCTCTCTGCCCCAGGGAATACACAGACAGTTACAAGGACTTCATCTTCCCCGGCAGCCCGAATGAAAAAGACCCTCTGACCACCAAGCCCGCGGAGCAGAGCATCTGGGCCGGCCCGCGCATCCATCAGGACCCTGTCCCGATTCAAGCCCATCAGTTCTTCGGCTCGCACACCTTCGTCGATTACGAAATCGGCCGCGTCCTCGATGAAATGGAAAAGAGCGCTCCCGGCGCGCTCACGCTCTTCACCGCCGACCATGGCGTCTTCCTCGGCTCCCACCACCTGCAAGACAAAGGACCCGCCATGTACGACGAAATCACAAGAATTCCATTCATAGTCAAATGGCCCGGAGTCGCACCCCACGGCGCCGTCTGTCCCCATCTCGTTTCCCAAATCGATCTCAGCGGAACCGTAATCGACTACTTCGGCCACGACGTCCCCAAGACAATGGAAGGCGCCTCCATGCTGGCCACCTTCCGCGATCCCTCGATCGCTCCGCATACTGAGGTCTTCATCGAGTGGGGACGCTATGAAGTGGACCACGACGGCTTTGGAGCCTTTCAGCCCATTCGCTGTGTCCGCGACAGCCGCTACAAGCTCTCCATCCATCTTGAAACAACCGATGAGCTCTACGATCTTGAAGCCGACCCCGGCGAAATGAACAACCTCATCGACTCCCCGGTACACGCAGCCAAACGCAATGAGTTGCACGACAGGCTCTTGAACTGGATGAATGTCACCCGCGACCCTTTCCGCGGATACTACTGGGGACACCGACCCTGGCGGCCGGAATTCCCTGAAACCTGGAATAACGCCGGGATGACGCGCCAGCGTGAGAGTGACGGCTACCTGCCCCGCGAACTGGACTACGCAACGGGATTGACCATGAAAGAAGCAACACGCCCAAAATAATCACGGGCGAGTGGCCCGGGCGCCGGAGGAAGCAAGGCGAGTACTCCCACAAAGGGTGGTTGCCCCGGGTGCCTCGCCTTTGGGCACCCGGGATCGGCGGGTGGGAAGCCGCAACCCTCACCCCGCCACAACAAAATTTCCTTCGCCCATTTTGCATATGATTTCCCCTCAATCCCGCACAATGGATTTGTGTGAGTAGAAATCTGTCAGGTTTGTCCCCGGTCCGTACCCCTGGAAGGGTACCCCTACCCCCCCCTTATTTATTTTTGTTTTCCACAAAAAGTTTGCACATTATTTCGCAGCACGTCAGACAAGCATCATCCTGTCCTGCACACATCCAGAATGGCTTCGCCGAATTTCTCCACCTTGGCCTCGCCAATTCCCTCAATTTCCATCAGCTGCCTGGGATTTCCCGGCCGAGCCTGCGCCACCGCATTCAATGTCCGGTCATGCAGCACCACATAGGCCGGAACGCGCAACCGCTTTGCCTCTCCCGCGCGCCATTCCCGCAGCCGCGCTGCCAGCGCCTCGTCCGCGACAGAAAGTCGCACCGGCGCGGCAGCCTTTTCTTTAGGCCCGGTCTTCGCAGCACTCTTCTTTGCCCCGCGCATGGGCCTCGCCGAGCTGCCGAACTCCTCCACCACTCCATCCGCTATCAGCAGTTCCACTGGCGTTGTCCGCCGCATCTCCAGCCCCGCAGCCGTCAGCCGCACCTTGCGGAAGCGCCTCACCTCGCCGTCCTTCTCGTATTCGGCGTCATCAATCTCAATCAGCCCGGCGCGCGTCATGGCATCCACCAGCCCATCGAAGCCGCTCCGGTCCACACGCCCCGCCGCATCAACACTCCGCTGCAGCATACCCGCAGCCTTGTAGTCCACCGCCCGCAGCTCGTCGGCAATCGCCTGCGCCATCTCCCGCTCCGCCGCAGTCGCATGGCGAAACAGCCGCAGCACCGCGCCAGCCGGATCGCACACATCGCACACCTCGCAGACCCGCCCTGCATCCTCGACGTCGCCAAAATGCCGCACCAGCGCCGCCATGCGGCATTCGCTTGAGGCAGTAAATCGCAGCACCTTGCCAAGCTGCTCCGCCCTGTACTGCGCCTGCACCGCGTAGGTCTTCTTCCAACCCGGCCCGCCACGCGTCACATTGCCGCCAAAATCCACCCGCGCTCCGCCGTGAATCTCCAGCTTTTCCAGTGCCTTATCAAACTCTTCTTCACCTAATTTCGAGGTTTCCCGCAGCTCCTCCACTGCTCGCGCGTCCTCGCCCAGCGTCTTGAAAACCAGCTCCAGATTCCCCACCGGCGGATAGTCCCGGCTCAGGAAAAAATCATGCGTCCGCTGGTCCGCATAGGAGTGCATCAGGAACGTCCGGCTCGGCGCGCCATCCCGTCCCGCCCGCCCAATCTCCTGGTAGTAGCCCTCCAGCGTCGCGGGCAGCCCGGCGTGAATCACCGTGCGAATGTCCGCCTTGTCGATGCCCATGCCGAAGGCGATCGTTGCTACCACCACCTCCAGTTCTCCGCCTTGAAAAGCGCTCTGCACACGCTCCCGCGTCTCCGCATCGAGCCCCGCGTGGTACGCCGCCGCCGAAACCGTACGCGACAGTTCTTCCGCCAGCCGGTCGGCCAGCTTGCGCGAGGGAGCATAGACAATCGCCGGTCGCCGTGCCTTGTCCTTCAGCAGGCCGCGGACCGTCTCCGGCCGCTGCGGCACCGGAACCTCCACCACCTCGATGGCCAGATTCTCGCGGCGGAAGCCGTGGATAAAGCGCTCCGGTCTGACCATGCCAAGCTGCGTCATAATGTCGGCCTGCACCGTGGGCGTTGCCGTAGCCGTAAGCGCGAGCACAGGCGCCGGCCGGAGCGCAGGCAAATACTGGCCCAGCATCCGGTAGTCGGGTCGAAAATCGTGCCCCCACTGGGAAATGCAATGTGCCTCGTCAATGGCAATCAGGGCGGGCTTGCGCTTCGTCAGCATCTCGCCAAAGCCCGGCACGCGCAGCCGCTCCGGCGCAATAAACAGGAATTGCAGGTTGCCCTGCAGGTAGTCCACGCATGCCTGGCGCGAGGCAGCACGGTCCAGGCCGGAGTGAATCCGCGCCACCCGCAGCCCGAGCGCCACCAGCTTGGCCGCCTGATCCTCCATCAGCGCAATCAAGGGCGAGACAACCAGCGCCGTCCCGCCCAGCGCAATCGCCGGCAACTGGTAGCACAGCGACTTGCCGGACCCGGTCGGCATCACCAGCAGCAGGTCGCAACCCTCGATGGCGGCACGGCAGACCTCCTCCTGATTCGCCCGAAACCCGGAGAAGCCAAAAATCGAACGCAATATGCCAGGAAGATCGTGCGAATTGGAAGATTTCATCAAGGGAAGGGCCGAAAGGGTCCGCGCAGGTCCCTCAGGACACTCTACAGGACCAGGGACCCGAATTCCTCTCCGCGCATGCCGCCCGACCCCTCAAGAGTGTTCGATTCGGCGGCCTCCATTACCTTGGTCACTGAAAATTGCGCTTATAACCCTTTATTTGCATGTACTTGCAACTGTTGTGGTATATCCTGCCGTCTAAAACCAGCCTTAAATCACTTCATGCTGAACGCGGGATAGGCGCCAAAACAGCAGACCGCATCAAGTGCGCAGCTCTTGATTGGAGTTGCGAAGGAGGAGAGATGAACAACCTGACGCTGAAAGTTTACGTATGGCTACGCACCCTGATGGTGTGCGAGGAGGCGCAGGATATGGTCGAGTATGCTCTTCTCCTGGCCCTGGTTGCCTGTGGAGCGACTGCCGGAATGAAGCTGCTGGCCGTTGGAGTGGATCAGGCATTCGACAGCCTGGCCTTAAGCGTCCGCCATTACGCATCAACCCGCGTTGACGATTAACCCGTAGATAAAGATGTGACCCGTAGATTAAAGATGCGAATAGATTAGATCGACCCTGCCTATGCGAGAGCGGCTACCGGAAACTAGCCGCCCTCGCATAGACCACCCTCCAGGCAAATTGTTGCCAGACCATTCGACGGCAGCACCTGGCCCAGCTCACCGCAACATTAGAGAAACGAAACAGGCCCGTCGCCTGCCTGCCGACGACGGCCTTGCGACAGCGCCGGGCCGCGCGGACCTGCGGTGAGGGAGTTCTGCCTGCCAGCAATCGGCACTCCTGCGTTCCTCGTTAAACGGACGGCATGGGTGCAACTCTTTGTTTACATTTTGCTTATACGAGATTTTCCAAGGTGTTCCCGGCAGGTTGCCGGCATATCGTCGAACGAGTGCAGGATGCCTCCTGCGATACAGCAGGACAATCGTTTCCACTGTGACAATCGGTGTAACCTATGATAGTGACGAGTCAATTCCGGGACGGCAGATGAATCTTCAGGATCTTCGCTATCTGGTAGCCGTGGCGGAGCACCGCCATTTTGGCCGGGCTGCGGAGGCGTGCAACGTAAGCCAGCCAACGCTCAGCAGCCAGATTCGCAAGCTCGAAGAGGAGCTTGGCGTCACGCTGCTGGAGCGTACCAACAAGCGCGTGGAGATGACCCCGGTGGGCAGCAGGATCTTGATGCACGCCCAGCATGCACTGGATGAGGCGCGACAAATGGAGCAGGTGGCGCGCACGGCGCGCGATCCCCTCGTGGGACCGCTGAAGCTCGGCGTGATTCCCACCCTGGCGCCCTACCTGATGCCTTTGATTCTGAAGCCGCTGCAGCGGGATTATCCCGGGCTTACCATCGAGCTGTGGGAGGACCAGACCAAGGCGCTGGTGGACGGGTTACGCAACCACCGGCTGGACGCTCTGCTGCTGGCCACGGCAACCGACGCCCCGGAGATTACGGAGATCACCCTGTTCGAGGAGCCCTTCCTTGCCGCCCTTCCCCTGAATCACCGTCTGGCCGCCGGAGCGTCTCTTAGTGAGGAGGCACTGACGGATGAGCTTCTGGTGCTGGCTGAAGGGCATTGCCTGGCCAATCAGGCGCTGGCAGCGTGCGGAACAAAGCACGGCCCGCGCCGCGGGTTGCAGGCGTCCATGCAGGCGGCAACGCTGGAGACGCTGGTCCACCTGGTTGCAGCCGGCTATGGGGTCACGCTGGTTCCAGCGCTGGCGGCCAGTTCTCTCGCGCAGCGGGGCATTGCACTCCGGCAGTTGTCCGGGCGGTCATGCCGGGCTATCCGTCTGGCCAGCCGTCCGGGATTTGTCCGGCCTCAGGCGCTTCGGGCACTGGAGAAAGTAATTCGTGCGGCGGTGGATTCCGCGAAGGTTCTGAACTGAGCAGTGAAGAGTCTCTGGTTGTGGAAAAATAGGACGAAACTCCCTGAAAAACCGAAATTCTTCGCCAATTTCCGGAGATTCGTGCAGAAGACGAATTCCGGCACTCCTTATCCACAAAAACCCGTTTTGCCGCCGTTGACCCTGCCCCCGCGGCTCCTTAGAGTCTGTAATCGAAGGGCAATCCATCTCCCGCGTTGGCTGTGCCGGATGGTTGCCGCGGAAGAAGAAACACAGTCGTGCAAAGCCCCAACGAACCGGAGTGACCATGCTGAAACTGAAAAAAATCCACATCCTCGGCTTTAAGAGCTTCTGCGACCGGACGGAACTCACCGTTCCGGGTACAGGCATTGCCGTGGTCGTTGGGCCAAATGGATGCGGAAAGTCGAACATCCTGGACGGCATGAGCTGGGTGCTTGGCGAGCAGAGCGCAAAGAGCCTTCGCGGCACGCACATGCAGGATGTGATCTTTGCCGGAACGCGTGACCGCAAGCCGCTCGGCATGGCCGAGGTCACGCTGACCATGATCGACCCCGAGGCCTATGAGGGGCCGGTGCCCGTTGAACCGGAAGTTGTGGTGGACCATGACGGGCCGGCAGACTGGGACGAGGATGAATTGCGCCGCCAGCGGGCTGTCGAGGCCGAGGAGATCATGTCTGCCGAACAGCCCGGGCAGGTGATCGAGGAAGAAGATTCGGAGCAGCCGCAGGCGACAGAGTCTGCTGAAGGTCCACAGGCGGTGGTGCTCAAGATCCGCCGCCGCAAGTTCCACCGCACGCCGCAAAAGGGCGAGGTTGTGATCACCCGGCGGCTGTTCCGCACCGGGGAGAGCGAGTATCTGCTCAACGGCAAGCTCTGCCGGTTGCGCGACATTCAGGACATTTTCATGGGCACGGGCCTGGGGCCGGACAGCTACGCCATCATCGCGCAGGAGCAGATTGGGCAACTGCTCAGCTCGAAGCCGCACGACCGGCGTGCCATTATCGAAGAGGCCGCAGGCATCACCCGTTTCAAGACCAAGAAGCGGCTGGCCGAATTGCGGCTCGAAAGCTCCAGGCAGAACCTGGCGCGCGTCGACGATATCTTTGAGGAAGTCACTCGCCAGATGAACAGCCTGAAGCGGCAGGCGTCAAAAGCTGAGCGGTACGCCGCGGTGCGCGACGAACTCCGCAGCCGTCTGCGCGTGGTGCTCGCCAGCCGCATGGCTGCGATGGATGCCGACCAGGCGCGCCTTGAACAGGAGATTGCCGGCCTGACCGAACGCATCAACGCCTCGGCAGCCGAAATTGCAACGCAGGAGGCCAGCCAGCACTCGCTCACCGAGCGCGGCTACGAACTCGAGCGAGAGGGCCAGGAGGCGCAGAATCGTGCCAACGCCGCTGCCGTGGAGTTGGAGCGCGCCGTGGCGCGGGAACGCAGCAACGGCGAGCGCATCGGCGAATTGGAGGCGCGGCTGGCCGCGGCCGCCGCCGAGCTGGAGCAGACGCGGACGCAGTTGAGCGGCATTGCCGAGGAGCGCACGCAGCAGCACAGCTTTCTTGAAACGGCGGCCGGCGAGGCGCGGGCCTTTCATCAGAAGGTGGAAGCGCGTCAGCAGGAGGCGCGCGCGGCAGCCGAAGAAGTCTTCAGCGCGGAGCGCCAGTTGGAATCCAGCCGCCGCCACGCCATGCACCTGCTCGCCCAGGCCGGCAACGCGCGCAACAGCACCGCCCAGGCTGAAGAGAGCCTCGCAGCCCTGGAGCGCGAGGCGGAGCGGCTTGAGGCCGAGATGGGCCAGGCGCGCAATGAGCTCGAGCACATGGGCGTGCAGAGCGGGCAGGCAAAGCTGCGCTTTGAGTCCGCAGGCGAGTCGCTCAGGCAGCTTGAAAGCGACATCGTGGCACTGCGCGAGAATCTGCAGGCGCGCCGTGCCGAGGAAGATGCCCTTCGCGCCCGCGCCAACCAGCTGCGCAGTGCGCAAGCCACGGCGACCGGCAGGCGCAACTCGCTGGCAGCGCTGATTCGCGACCACAGCTACTCCACTGACACGGTGCGGCGTCTGCTCAAGCCCGGCGCGCTGGCGCAGGGCATGGCGCCAGTAGGCACGCTGGCGGACTTCCTGGAGGTCAGCGGCGCGCACGAGGGCGTAGTGGACGAGTTCCTGCGCGACGAGCTGAATTACGTAGTGGTTGAAAGTTGGACCGCCGCTGAAGAGGGCGTCCGCATGCTGAAGTCGGGCGTGGACGGCCGCGCTACGTTCCTGATTCACCCGGAGGATGCCGGGCAAGGCGGCACGGACAATGGCCACTACGACGCAATCAGCGCTCCCGGCATCACGCCGCTCAAGTACACCATCCGGGTGCTGAACGGCTTTGGGCGGTCGCTGGAGACGATTCTGCCCAAGCTGAGGCACGGATATCTGGTGGCAAGCGCTGCCGAGGCACAGCGGCTGGCAGGTGAGCACAGCCATGCATTTTTCCTCACGCCTGAGGGCGAGTGCTTCCACAACGCGACAGTAACCGGCGGCAAGCCGGCCAGCGAAGGCCCGCTTGCCCTGAAGCGCGAACTGCGCGAGATTGACGCCCGCCTGGCCGGGCTGGAGAAGGACCTCGAGCAGGCTGAGGCTGAAGCAGCAGCCCTGACCCGCACCATTGCGGAACTCACTGCGCAGCTGGAAACGCGCAGCGAGGAGCGGCGCATGGCCGAGCGCGAGGCCGCCGACCAGGGCGCGGCGCTCAAGCAGATGGAGGCCGAGACGCAGCGCGTTGAGAGGCGCTTGCAGGAGTGGTCCCTCCAGGCCGCGCGCAACAAGGATGCGCGCGACGCCAAGCTTGCCGTGATCGGGCAGAAGCGCGAAGAGGCAGTGCGCCTGGAAGCTGAACACGCTACGGCGGAGTCGGCGCTGGAGGAGTTGCAGGCGCAGCTGGCCGCATTGCGCCAGAGGCGCGAAGGCTTGCAGCAGGAAGCCGCGCAGGTCACCGCGGAGCTGGCGGGTCTCGAGGAGCGCCGGCGTGGCGCGGAGGCAGCCTTCCAGCGTATTGACCGGCTCCATGCCGATCTCGAACGCCGCGTACTGGCCCTTGAGCAGCAGCGTGCCGCGGCAGAGGCGGAGCGTGAACAGCGCATCCGCGAGAGCGCCGAGTTGGCGCAGCGTGCGCAGGAGCTTACGGCACAGCGCGCCGAGGCGCTGGCCCAAGCGCAGACAATGTCCGCCCAGGCGCAAGCCCTGCGCCAGCAGCTGGCCTCGATGGAGACGCAGTTGAAGACCGCTCGTGCCGCGCTGGATCAGTTGCGTGAAGACCGCGCCAACCGTTCCAGCGAGGCGGCCAGACTGCGCTCGGATCTGGAGCACCTGGAGGGAAGCTGCCTGACCGAAGTCAATGTCGAGGCGGCTGCGCTGCGCGCCGACACGGAGATTGTGCACCTGGCCGGCGAGGCTCTAGCTGCCGAAGACGAGACATGCCGCGGGCTGCGCCAGCGCATCGAGCAGATGGGCCCGGTAAACATGATGGCACTCGACGAGTACAAGGAAACGGCCGAGCGCCACGGATTCCTCGAAACACAGCGCAGGGATCTCATCGAGTCCATTGAGAACACGCAGGAGACAATCAAGGAGATCGACCAGATTTCGCGCACCAGGTTTGACGAAGCGTTTGCGCAGATCAACGAAAACTTCGGCAAGGTCTTTTCCCGCCTGTTCCAGGGAGGCCAGGCCTTCCTGCGCATCACGGACGCAGAGAATCAGGCTGAAAGCGGCCTGGACATCGTGGCCTCGCCGCCGGGCAAGAAGCTGCAGAATGTGCTGCTGCTCTCCGGCGGCGAAAAGGCGCTGACTGCCCTCTCGCTGCTGGTGGGCATTTTCCAATTCCGGCCCAGCCCCTTCTGCGTGCTCGACGAAGTGGACGCCGCGCTGGACGAGACCAACGTGGGCAGGCTGGCGGATCTGCTGCACTCGCTGAGCATGGAGACGCAATTCCTTGTGGTGACCCACTCCAAGCGCATGATGCACTCCGCAGATATGATCTACGGCGTGACCATGCAGGAGCCGGGCGTGTCGAAGGTCGTCAGCGTGCGCCTGGGCGGGCACGAGCAGCAACGGGCCACAGCATAGCGCTCATGCACCTCTCGCTGCCGAGCCGTTGAAGAATGTGAGCTGACCGCGAAAAGGCAAAAAATCGCCTCCGAAGGAACTCTTCTCTTCGGAGGCGCTTGTCTTACACAAGATGAAGACGGGGACCAGTAGCCGACGCTGGAGGTCGGTAGCGCGCGGCTACTGGTGATCCCTATGAAACGAAGCTAGCCGCGGCTTCCCCTTTCCACTGCTGCCTCGTGTCGCCCGGCTCAAAGAGGACTTTCTTGCCCGTCCTCCGAACCATGTTGACAATTGGAGTTTCCCCCAAAACCGCTTCTCGATCTGTGACGGTCATCACACAGGTTTAAACTAGTCCTAAAGCAATGTTTCCTGCATGATTCAAGGCCTGCGCGGCGCGGCCGTCACATTGACAAACCGCGGCTCACGCCGGAAAATCGGAGATTCAGTTTCCGCCGAGGTAAGTCCCTTCCATGACAGCTCTGCTCACAACGAATCTGGGTTCAACTCCGCTGCTTGGCCGGGGCAAAGTGCGCGACCTCTATGCCGTCGGCGATGCGCTGCTGCTTGTGGCCACCGACCGCATCTCAGCCTTCGATCATGTGCTCGCCACAGGCATTCCGGGGAAGGGAAAAATCCTGACCCAGATGTCCCTCTTCTGGTTCAATCTGCTGTCGGACGTCGTCGCCAATCATCTGATTACGGCGCAGGTCGCGGAGTTCCCTGCCTCGCTCCAACCCTACCGCGACCAGCTCGAAGGCCGCTCGATGCTCGTCAAGCGGGCGAAGATGTTCCCCGTGGAGTGCGTGGCGCGCGGCTATCTGGCAGGTTCCGGCTGGAAGGAATACAAGGCCGGCGGAACGGTCTGCGGCATTCCTCTTCCGGCTGGGTTGCAGGATGGGTCGCGCCTGCCGGAGCCGGTCTTCACGCCCGCAACCAAAAGCCAGGACGGGGCCCACGATGAAAACATTTCGTTTGCTGCGACGGAAAAGCTCCTCGGCGCGGATGTCGCTGCCGAGTTGCGGCGCCTCACTCTGGCCATCTATCGCAGGGCCGCCGGCCACGCTGAAGCACACGGCCTCATCCTTGCCGACACAAAATTCGAGTTCGGCACGATAGAAGGCGGCATCGTGCTCGCCGACGAGGTGCTGACGCCGGACTCTTCCCGCTTCTGGGAGGCCGCCGCCTGGCAGCCCGGAGGCGCGCAGCCGTCGTTTGACAAGCAGTTTGTGCGCGATTATCTCGAAAGCATTCACTGGAACAAGCAGGCACCCGCGCCCGGCCTGCCTGAAGACGTGGTCGAGCGCACTCTGGCCAAATACCTTGAGGCATTCCGCCGGATCACCGGGCGGGATCTTGATTTGGCGAGATAAAACGGAGCGAACGTGACACTGGTGGACTGGATCATCGTGGCGCTCCTTGCCGGGGCAGTGCTGGGAGGACTGGCGCAGGGTTTTCTGCGCTCGGTCTTCTCGCTGGGCGGACTCATTCTGGGCCTCGTCCTGGCGGCATGGAATTACCAGCGCATCGGAACAGTGCTCAGGCACGCGGTGCACAATGAGAAAGCCGCCAACGCCATTGGCTTCCTGCTGATCGCCCTGGTCGTCATGGCGGTGGCGGCCATGACGGGTTCGCTGCTGTCAAAGGCGCTGCACAAGATTGGCCTTGGCTGCCTGGACCGGTTGGCGGGCGCGCTCTTTGGCTTGTTCCAGGGCGCGGTCATCGTGACGCTCGGCATTCTTGTCACCGTTGCGTTTTTCCCCAAGACGCAGTGGTTGACGGAGTCCCGGCTGCCGAAGTATTTCTTTGGAGCGTGCCACCTCAGCACGCACCTCAGCCCGGACAAGCTCGCGCAGCGGGTACGGCAGGAGTTGAAGACCCTGGAAGAAGCGTCGCCCGAGTGGATGCACCCCGGAAAAAGCGGCGCATGATTTTTTTACCGGGCCGCAGCGCGGCCTGATGTGGCAAGCTATTAGTGCAAGGGGATGGGGACGTGAGACGAGAACTGGACAGCCTGGTGACTCAGATGCATTCCAGCGGCATTCGGTATGAGGATGCCGTGCGCGAGTTCAAAAGACAATATCTGCGCGAAGTGCTGGTTGCGAACCGGGGAAACCAGTGCAAAGCTGCCGATGAGCTGGGGATTCACCGCAATACGCTCAGCCGCACCATGGCCGAGCTCGGCCTGAGCCTTGCGGAAGTGCGGACCGGCCTCAAGCGTCCGCCGCGCAGCGAACGTCCTGTGTATGGAGCAGTTCGCCAGGGCTTCCGCCAGGGCTGACAGATCTCCCCAAAGCATGCAGACATTCCAGCGGGAAAACGAAGCGCGCATCGCCATTGAGCCGGGGTTCACCTGGGATGGGCAGGACGCCTACCTGTTCGATATCGACGGCACGCTTCTGCGCAGCCGCGATCGCGTCCATTTTGATTCCGTAGCCAGCAGCGTGCGCCAAGTCACCGGGTTTGACGTCTCGCTGGAAGGCGTAGCGATTCACGGCAGCACGGACACTGCGATTCTGCGCGAGGCCTGCGACCGCGCCGGCATCCCTGCTGAAGTCCTCGCTCCTCAGGTTGAAGCCATTCTTGCAGCCATGTGCAATCACGTGGCGGAACGGCGGCATCAATTGGAGCCGGTGCTCATGCCCGGCGTGCAGGATGCCCTCAGCCACCTGGCCGCGCGTCATGCCCTGCTGGGCGTGGCTACCGGCAACCTCGAAATGATTGGCTGGATCAAGATTGAGCAGGCGGGGCTGCGCGAGTGGTTCCGTTTTGGCGGCTTCAGCGACCGCTTCCCTGTCCGCGCTGAGCTGATTGGCAACGCCGCGCGCAAGGCACGCGACCTGGCCGGCCCTGCGGCGCGCGTCTGCGTGGTGGGCGATACGCCGCGGGATATTGCGGCCGCGCACGCCAACCGGCTGCCTGTGATTGCCGTGGCCACCGGCCACTTCAACTTTGAAACGCTGCTGGAACACCGGCCCGAGGTCTGCGCCAGTTCTTTGGCCGATCTGATGGCGGCCACACGGACTGCAACATGAGCGGCCAGCGCACACAGCGGAGCGCCTGGCTCGCTGCCATGGTGCTTGCCGTCACGGCTGCCGCGGCAGCGGCTCAGCAGCCCGCGCAACCGGCACAGGCGCAGCCAGGCGTGCAGGCTGGCGCCCCTGCAGGCGCGAACATGCAGCCCGCAGGAGCACAGGCACAGTCTGCCACTCCGAATAAGCCCGTCAGCGGCAAAAACCGACGGCGCGCGGCAAAGCTGTTCCTTCAGGCCAGCAAGCTGTTTGATCAGGAACAGTTTGACGCGGCGATGGGGGCTTTTGAACAGGCAGCAGCGCTGGACCCCAACAATGCCAACTATGCGATGGCGGCAAAGCTGGCGCGCAGCCATCAGGTCACGGCGCTGATTCAGGCAGCGGCCAGGGCGCGCACGCGCAACGACTCCGGAGCCGCGCTCGCGGCCCTCGAGCAGGCCCGCGATCTCGATCCTGCCAACGCACAGGTCGCCGAACACCTGCGCAGTCTGTCGAGCGATGCAGTGGCCGGGGAGACCAAAGCCCTCTACGAAGAAGCCGCCGGCGATGTGGGAGAAGCACCCTCGCTGGAGCCGGCTGCCGGCCTCAAGAGCTTTCATCTCAAGACTGACAGACGGCAGTTGATCCAGAAGGTGTTCACTGCCTTCGGCATTCAGGCGACCCTGGATCAAAGTGTCCCCGCGGTGCCGGTGAAGCTGGACCTCGACGAGGTCACATTCCAGCAGGCCGTGCGCGTTGTGGGCATGGTCACCGATTCGTTCTGGATTCCTCTGGACGCGCACCGCGTGCTGGTGGCAAGGGACACAGCTCCAAATCGCCAGCAATTCGAGCGCATGGCGATGGAGACCGTGTACCTGCAGGGGCTGACACCTGCGGAAGTCACCACAGTGAGCAACCTTGCCAAGAATGTGTTCGATGCGCAGCAGGCGGTGTCAGCGCAAAATCTTGGAACCATGACCATCCGCGCTCCGGCAAGCTCGCTGAGCGCCTTCAACACCACCCTCCGCGATCTGCTGGACGGGCAAAGCCAGGTGTTGCTGGACGTGCGCATGATTCAGCTTGCGCACACCAGCGAGCGAAACACCGGCGTCCAGTTTCCGCAGCAGATTACAGCCTTCAACGTATACGCCGAGGAGCAGGCGATTCTCAACGCCAATCAGGCCCTGGTGCAGCAGATCATTTCATCGGGACTGGCGTCTCCCGGCGACACGCTGGCGATTCTTGGCATTCTCCTCGCATCCGGGCAGGTCTCCAGCTCCATCTTCTCCAACGGCATTGCGCTGTTTGGCGGAGGTCTTACCCTCTCCGGTCTCTCGCCCGGCCCGGCCACACTGAACCTGAGCCTGAACTCCTCTGCCACGCGCACCCTCGACCAGATTCAGGTAAGGCTCGGCGACGGCGAGGAAGGGACTCTGCGCGACGGCATGCGCTACCCGATCATGACCTCGTCCTATTCCGGGCTGAATACGAGCGGCATCAACATTCCCGGACTCACCAGCGCGGGCACTTCAAGCAGCCTTTCTTCTCTGCTTTCATCTTTCTCCGGGGCGGCAACGACCATTCCGCAGGTGGAATATCAGGACCTGGGCATGACCCTCAAGACCACTCCCAAGGTGATGCGAAACGGCGATGTGGCCCTTTCTCTCGATCTGAAGATCACTGCTCTTGCCGGCACCGCGCTCAATGGAATTCCAATCCTGAGCAACCGCAATTTTTCCGGCGTGATCACCCTCAAGGAAGGCGCGGGTATCGTCGTGGTCAGCGAGCTGGATAAGCAGGAAAGCCAGGCGCTGAGCGGCATGCCCGGCATCACTGAGATCCCCGGCCTGAACAACCTTACCGGCAAAGACCTGCAGCAAAACTACGCCACGCTGGTCATCATCATGACGCCGCACGTGATTCGCGGGCCCCAATTGAACGGCCACTCGCCCATGATTCGCCTGGAGAGCGGAACGCCCGCGCGGTAGAGCCAGTTTCCGGCGCCGTCTGATTTCCTCCCCAGACGCAGAAGGCCCTCGCTCACGGCCGCATCCGTCGCCGGATGTCATGTCATGCGCGAGGGCTTGAGCTTGTCCGCCCTGAATGCGGGCGCTTTACTGGGTTACGCCATCCATCCTGGCCTGGTACTCGACGATCTGCTTCAGCGTGTCGTACGGCAGCCCGCCGATGGGCACCTGGCGGCCATTGACCATCAGCGTGGGCGTCTCTGCGATGTTCAGATCCTGCGCCAGCTTCACGGACGCTTCAACGATTGAACCTGTCTCCGGCGTGGTGGAGCAAGCCTGCACCTTCACAGGATCAAGACCGGCCTTCGTGGCGGCGCTGTTCAGCGTGAGCGTTGCGCCGTCAGGGGTCGCGAGGCCATCCTGGCCGTCGAACACCGCCGAAGCGAACTGGAAGAACGCGTTGCTTCCGCCCAGCTTGGTCACGCACACACCGTACTCGGCCGCCTTGAGCGCGGAAGGATGGATGCGCACCAGAGGAAAATTCTGGAAGACGATGTGCGCCTTGGGGAAATCCACAGCGAGCCGGTCGATGCTGGCCTGCGCTTCCTTGCAGTGGGGACACTGGAAGTCGGCAAATTCCACCAGCTCCAGTTCCTTCGTCGCGGGTCCGCGATAGGGGCCGTCCGCCTTCTGCTCAAGCTGTGCGCGATTGTCCGCGTACGGATGCTCGCCAAAAGGGAGGATCTCGTCGCCGGCGATAATGTGCTTGCCATCCGGCAGAGCGAAAAACTGCACAGCAGAGAGCTTCTGCTTGCCGCTCTTGTCGCCGACCAGCAGAACCACCTTGCTGATGCCCTCAACCTGCGTCTTCAAAATAGCCTGGACCTGCCAGACGCGGTTCGGATCGTAGCCCCACGTCGCCTGGAAAAAGGCGTTCAGAACTTCCTTGGTGGGCGTCGAAGCGGTGAAGAACTGGGGGTCGGCTTTGGGAAACACCACGGCGGGCGCAGCGGCTGGAGCCGACGGAACGGACGCACCGGACGCACTGGGCGCGGCGGGCACAGCCGGCACCTGTTGCTGTGCGGCGGCCTTCAAGATGGGCAGAGAAAGAACCACCAGCGCAACGGCGCTGGCAAAGCGGGCATACGGACGAATCAAGCTGAATCTCCTCCAACGGCGGGAAGTTCTCCCACCTACTAGCTTATACCTGAACCTTCACGGCGATGGGAAATCGGCGGCCCATGCCAAACGACTTTGACGTAACTTTCAGAACCGGCGCAGCTTGCTGCCGCTTGTACTCCGAGCGCTCCACCAGGCGCACTACCTGCCTGACGAGTTCCAGCGGAAAGCCGTGCGTCTCCGCAATGTGTTCGGGGGTCTCATATCGCTCCACGTAAGCCTCAATGACAGGGTCGAGCAGATCGTAAGGAGGCAGCGAATCCGTATCCTTCTGCCCGGGCCGCAGCTCCGCGGAGGGCGGCTTTTCAAGAATAGGCAGCGGAATGATTTCGCGTTCGCGATTGAGCCAGCGGCAGACGGCATACACGCGCGTCTTCACCAGATCGCCAATAACAGCCAGCGCTCCGACCATGTCGCCGTAGAGCGTGCAGTAGCCCACGGCCATCTCCGACTTGTTTCCCGTGGTCAGCACCAGTGCGGAGAACTTGTTGGAGAGCGCCATGAGCAGCGTCCCGCGAATGCGCGACTGGATGTTTTCCTCCGTCGTGTCCGGCTTCAAACCGGCAAACAGCGGATCAAGCGCGCGGGTAAACTCCTGAAACAGCCCGCTGATGCCAATCACCTCAAAGCGGATTCCCAGGTTCGCTGCCAGTTTGCGGCTGTCGTCGATGGAGCCGGCAGATGAATAAGGGCTGGGCATGCCGATGCCCATCACGTTTTCCGCGCCCAGAGCTTCCGTGGCAATGGCAGCCACGAGCGCCGAATCGATGCCGCCGCTCAGTCCGACGAGAACCCTGCGGAAGCCGCATTTGCGCACGTAGTCGCGCGTGCCCAGAACCAGAGCGCGATACGCCGCCTCCGTGTCATCGGCCTGCGGCTCCGCAATCGGCGGCGCGCCGAGGACATCGACGATCACCAGGTCTTCCTCAAAGGAAGCGGCCTGGGCAATCAACTCTCCGCGCCCATTCAGCGCCAGCGACGAGCCGTCAAACACAAGGCTGTCATTGCCGCCCACCTGGTTGCACATCAAGACAGGAATGCCGTCGCGCTTCGCAATAGCCGCCAGCATCTTGCGCCGCGTCTCCGGCTTCGAGTGCCAGAACGGTGACGACGAGAGGTTGATATGCACGGCAGGGTTCTGCCGCATCAGCTCTTCGATGGGATCAACGGAATAGAGACGGCGCTGCCAGAAGCCCTTGTCGTTCCATGCGTCTTCGCAGATGGTGATGGCCAGGCGCACGCCGTCCAGTTCGACCACCTGCTGCGGCCGCGACGGAGAGAAATAGCGCTGCTCATCAAAAACGTCGTAAAACGGCAGCAGGCGCTTGTGCTGTTCAAGCAGCAATTGGCCGCGGTCCAGAAGGATGGCGGCGTTGACCGCCGGCTTGCCCGCTTCCGCGGGCGCGGGCAGCGCCACACCGGCCAGCACGGCGGTGGACAGGCCGCGCGTCGCCGCGGCCAGTTCATCCACGGCTGTGCGGCAGCGCGCCAGAAACGCGGGCTTCTCAAGGAAGTCGGCTGGTGGGTAACCGCACAGGGCAAGCTCTGAGAACACGGTGAGTCGCGCTCCCAGGGCGGAGGCCCGGCCGCTCGCCGCGACGATTTTTTCAAGGTTCCCGCTAAAATCCCCGACGGTCGGATTGATCTGGGCCAGTGCGATCTTCACTTCCCCAGTTTAACCCTTCAGCGGATGAGACGGCCCATTGGTGTCATCGGGCCCTACGTGCCCGTTCCGGCAAGCACAACGCCGATTGTGCGCACGATGATTTTGAAATCCAGCCACATGCTCCAGCTTTCGATGTACGCCACATCGAGAGAAACGTAGCTGTCGAACGAGGGGTCCCGCCGTGCCTGTACCTGCCAGAGGCCCGTTATGCCCGGGGTTACATCGAGACGGCGCAGGTGGCCTAGCTTGTACTCCTTCACTTCGCTCGCGATTGGCGGACGCGGGCCCACGACGCTCATGTCGCCGCGCAGCACGTTGAAAAACTGGGGCAGTTCGTCCAGCGAATACTTGCGCAGCAGGCGTCCGACCCTCGTGATGCGTGGATCGTTGCTGATTTTGAACAGAACGCCGTCGCGCTCGTTCATGTGCAGGATGTCTGCTCGGCGGTCTTCCGCGTCATCCACCATGGTGCGGAGCTTGAAGCAGCGGAAGACGCGGCCCTTCTTCCCTATGCGGTCAGCAGCGTAGAAGACGGGGCCAGAGGAGTCCAGCTTGATGACCATCGCTACAAGCAGGAAAAATGGCGCAAGCAGAACCAGCATAAGCATCAAGAAGATGACGTCGAAAAAACGTTTGATCAGCCTGGTCACCTCTGGAACGCGCCCGCTGTGCAACGGAATGGTCGGGAACTGCCCGATGTACTCGATGGGGCTGTTCCATGCCGTGCCGCCGTAAATATTGGGGACTACGCGCAGGTTCACTCGAGATGCGCGGGCCTGCTCCAGAATCTCCTGCATGGCCACCGGATCGCAGGGCGCCGTGATGAAGATCTCATCCACAAACTGTTTGCGGGCGTGCTGGAAGAGCGTATCGACCGTGCCCGCCACGTCCAGCGTGCCGGAGTCCTGGCGGAGTTCCTCATCCGTCACCCCGATGAACCCCTTGAACTTGTATCCGAGATGCCGCACGCTCTCAAGATAACGACGCAGCGCGTGCGCCTCCGGGCCGGTTCCCACAATAAGAACATTCCTGGTATCAATGCCACGATCAAACCGCCGATAAAGCAGAATGCGATAGAAAATCCGTCGCAGGCTCAGACCCACAGTGGCCAGGGCCAGTGTGATCAGCACCACACCGTGGGGCACTTCCGTGTCATCAACCAGGTAGAGCGTCCCCAGGAGCAGAACGCCGGACGTAAAGCACGCCTGAACACTCAGCCGCTGCTCGTGCAGGAAGCTCTGCAGGCGCGCCGGAGAGTAGAGATTCAGCCGCCGGCTGGTCACGATGAGAGCAAGAATGAACCCGCACAGGACGGCAAGCTGACGTCCAATGAAATGATCGGAGAACATCGTGCCCCGGTAAAACTCCCGGGCGCCTGCCGTTGAGCCAGCACGCAGTTCAAGCCAGACGGCAATCGCGGCGGACGCGAGTACGGTCGTCGCGTCCAGAAGCATCCACAGCCTGGCCGTGCTTGGCGAAACACGCGGAGGCGCTCCAGCAGGTTCGC
>JAGWRX010000165.1 GCA_028876395.1 Acidobacteriota bacterium | reverse complement strand
TGGCTCGATTCCGTTTTGAGGAGATCCAGTTGGAATCCGTTACCCTATCGAGCATTCAGGTGGCGCGAGCGCGCATTGGCGAAGCCATCCACATGTCTCCCTGTCACCTCTCGCATCATCTTTCTGAGCTGACAGGTCTGCCCCTGCACCTGAAACTGGAGAACCTTCAACGCACTGGCTCCTTCAAGGAGAGGGGCGCACTCAATAAGCTGCTCACTCTCTCAGAATCTGAACGCAAGCGCGGGGTCATCGCCGCCAGCGCTGGCAATCACGCGCAGGGCGTTGCCTTCCATGCGGCTGCGCGCGGCATCCGCGCCCAGATCGTGATGCCACTTGCCACTCCGCTCGTCAAGGTGGCAGCCACACGCGCCTACGGGGCCGAGGTCATCCTGCATGGCGCCAGCTACGACGAGGCCTGCGACGAGGCGCTGCGACGCCGCGTTGAAGAAGGCCGCACCTTCATCCATCCCTTTGACGATCCCGAGGTCATCGCCGGCCAGGGCACAATCGGCCTCGAGCTTCTCGACCAGGTGCCGGACATCGAAGCCGTTGTCGTTCCCATCGGAGGTGGCGGGCTGATCAGCGGCATTGCGTGCGCGCTCAAGGAGACGAACTCGAAGATCCGTGTCATCGGCGTAGAACCGGAGAAGCTGCCGTCGATGCTGCGCGCGCGCGAAGCCGGCCACCCGGTCACCATCTCTGCCGAGGCCACCATTGCCGACGGCATCGCCGTGCGTCGCGCAGGAGACATCACCCTTCGCATGGTCTCGCGCTACGTGGATGAAATCGTCACCGTGGATGATGAGGAGATCGCCAGCGCCATCCTCATGTTGCTGGAGCAGGAGAAAACACTGGCCGAAGGCGCCGGCGCTGCTGCGCTCGCCGCCGTGGTGCACGCCAAGACGAAGCTGCGTCATCGGCGCACGGTTGTTCTCGTCTGCGGTGGAAACATCGACGTGACCCTTCTCGCCAAGATCATCGAGCGCGGCCTTGTGAAGGATGGCCGCCTGGTGCGCGTGCGCGTGTACCTGCAGGACCGCCCCGGCGCTTTGCTCAATCTCACGCAGATCCTCGCCCGCGAACGCGCGAACATCGTCGAGACCATCCACAATCGCGCCTACTATGGCGTGAGCCTCGGCGAAACCGTGATTGACGTGACACTCGAAACGCGCGGCTCCACACATATCACCGCCATCAGCCATGCGCTGCGCGAAGCAGGGTACCGTTTCGAACGCATCCAGTGAGGCCGCATGTATATTCCCCGCTTCAACCAGATCACTGACCGGAGCCTGATGCTGGAGGCGATGCAGCGGTATTCCTTCGCGATTCTCTTCGGGCCGGCAAACCATGCCGCTCCCGTCGCGACGCACCTGCCGCTCGTGGTGAAAGACGAGGGCGAACATGGCGTTTTGGAAGGTCACTTTGCCCACGCCAACCCGCACTGGAAATCCCTGGCCGGACAGGAGACGCTTGTGGTTTTTCCCGGCCCGCACAGTTACGTTTCACCCACGCTCTACACTGAAGACCTTTCCGTTCCCACATGGAATTACATCGCCATTCACGCCAGCGGCACTTTGCAACTGATGGAAGATATGGAAGCCAAAGAAGAATTGCTGCGCGGGTTAATCAACGCCAATGAGCCGAGCTATCTTGCCCGCTGGGAGCGAATGCCGGATGGCTTTCGCCACACAATGCTCGCCGGCATCATGGGTTTCCGTATTCCCATCGCGCACATTGAAGGCAAATTCAAGATCAGCCAGAATCGCGGCGCAGCCGACCGGCAGAACGTGCAAGCCGCACACGCCTCAGGAAGCAGCGACCAGCAGGAACTGGCGGCATGGATGCAGCGGCTGAGCCGCTGAGCGGCATAGTCAACCGTTACTTCGGGCCATATTCTGCCGCAAATAGTTCCGCATATTCGTTGGGATTGCTGAAGCCCGCGAACTGGCCATACGTCATTCCCGCCAGTGCGATGCCCTGGCTGCCCAAATTCAGATAGATTGGTGTCGACGTACTCGGGGTCACACGCGAACCCTCTTTGCCCGTACCCAACTGCTGCGCCCACACCGCCGTTCCGCTGGACGACAGCTTCGCAAGAAACACGTCGTCCACACCTGCCGTCGCACCTGTAACTAGTGCTCCGGTCGTCAGTCCCGCTACGTAGAGGTTGTCGCTGGAGTCGGCCACGATGCTTTGACCAGGAAGGTTCGCCGTGCCCGCGCCGAACTGGTAATTCCACACAATCGATCCCGAAGACGCGCTCATCTTCATCACCTCAATCTGCGCGCTTGTCGGGAACGTCCCCGTCTGGCCTTCAAGAAAGAGCTGACCGTCGGTTGTTGCCGTGATGGCGGTGGGTGTAAAGCCAGAAAGGCCTGGAACCGAATTCGACTGTTGTATCCAGACATTGGCGCCCGTGGAAGCACTGAACTCGCCGACGAACGGCATCGACGTCGTGGTGCCCGCGCTGCCCGGAAATGAGCCGCTCGTGAATCCAGTTGCGTAGATGTTGCCATTCTTGTCAGCCGTCACACTGTTGATTTCATCCTGCGCACCGCTGCCGAAGATCATGAACCAAAGCTGATTGCCCTTGGAATTGAACTTCGAGAGATAGAGGTCGTGCCCGCTTGTCCCATCGGCAATCTCACCGCCCACGATGATGTTCCCGCTGGAATCGCCCGTCACGGATTCCACTGAGATGTTGTTCGTTGACGGGTACTGATACAGCCAGATCAGGTCTCCAGCCACATCGAAGTTGCCCAGAAATATCTCCGAGACTCCGCTGGGATTCGTGAAGCCTGAATACGCCCCGAAGGTTGTCCCTGCCACAATGACGTTGCTGCCCACGTTCACCATGCCATTGATGGTGTCGCCCTTGCCGGTCGTCAGTTCCCGGCTCCAAACAAGGCTGCCTGTCCCGGTCAGTTGAAAGACAACTCCCTTCAACACTCCCTCAGGAACGGTATTCCCTGGCAGATTCCCCGCCGTGTATCCCGCCACGTACACGTTGTACAGGCTATCCTGCGCAACACCCGTGACCGTGTCTCCTTGTTGCGTGGTTGCATCCCAGGTGTTGGTGCCAAACTCCGTTGCAAAGAGGAACGATGACCCTGCTGTGAACGTGAGCCCTGAGTTCGAACCCGTCGTGCCGCCGCTGCTGCTCGAATGGGACGAGCTGTTGCAACCCGTCATGACGAGAACGACACTGGCAAGAAGGAGAGCGCCGGTCAGATTTTTCATCGCTGCAACCGTCCTTGAGGAGGCTAACTGTGTGGAATCCGCTACCTCTATCAGAAGCCGGTTTCGCATTTTGGTTGCCCCCGGGTACCTACGGGGCAGGTAACTTCAGGCAGGCCCCGCTATCCAGTCTCGAGGCACACCTGCCCCGCTCGCACACCACCATCCGCTTTGTTATACTCAAACAGTTGGCCTTGTGCGGAAGTGGTGAAATTGGCAGACACACCATCTTGAGGGGGTGGCGCCGCAAGGCATGCGGGTTCAAGTCCCGCCTTCCGCACCATCGGATCG
>JAGWRX010000164.1 GCA_028876395.1 Acidobacteriota bacterium | reverse complement strand
TTCATCATCAGCCGGAGAAGGCGCTTTCCGATGGCCCGCAGTCCATCTACCCCAGTCAGTTTGCCGAGATGATGGATGAGATCGAGCAGATCGCCCCGGTCGTGCATCGCACTCTGCCCCGCGGCATCCACGTTGAAACCGCAGTGGCGGATACGCATGACGGCAAAGTCAGCTAAGCGCAGATTCGCAGGCTTGAGAGGCGGCTATTGGGGCCGCCTTTCTGTCACCTGCCTGCTCGGCTTGCCCCTCGCGGGCTGCCGCCCCCATGACTTTCCCCAATACCCGCCCAACTATCGCGAATATGCGTACGTATCCAACGGCGGCAGCGGCACCGTCTCGGTGTACGACGTTGTCAACCTACGCCTGGACCGTGAATTGCCTGTGGGACAGAATCCGGTGGACGTGGTGGCCAGCGCCAGCCGGAATGAGGTCTATGCGGTGAACTCGGGTGCGCCGGGCGGGCAGGGCTCGGTTTCCGTTATCAATGCAGAGAACAACTCCGTGGTTGCCGCCATTCCGGTGCGCAGGCGGCCCGTGGCGCTCGCTCTGCCACCGGCGGGGGACCTGGGTTATGTTGCCAACTCGGGCTCAAACAGCATCTCCGTCCTCGACCTCAAGGCGCGGCGCGAAATCGCGGTCATCGGGGCCGGCGAGGAACCGGCGGCGCTGCGCGTCTCTCCTGACGGCAAGACGCTGGTGGTTGCCAATCGGAGAGGCAATTCGGTCAGTTTGATTGACCCGGCCGCACGGACGGTGAGCGCCGTGTTCGAAGGCTGTCCCGGCGCGAGCGACGTGGTGATTCTGCCCGACTCATCCAAGGCGTTTGCCGCCTGCTCGGGCGGCCGCCAGGTCATGTCCATCGCCCTGGCGCGGCCCGATGCTCACCCGGCCCAGCCTGCCCGCGTTGAATCCCTGCTCGACGTGGGCCGCGCGCCGGTGCAACTGGCCCTGAAGCCTGATGGCGGCGAACTGTTCGTCCTGAACTCCCTCTCGAACACCATCTCAGAGGTGGTCACCGGCACCAACGATGTGGGCGGAGCCTATCTGATGGGCGACGGGCCGGTGCGCGGCCTGGTCTCCGCCGATAACTCGCTGCTCTACGTGGGCAACCTGCACTCGCAGGAGGTGACGGTCTACGCCATCGACGACGGCAAGCGCGAGGGCTCCATTCACGTGGGCGACGGACCCTCGGCGCTGGCGTTTTCCGCGGCCGGCCATCTGCTGTTTGTGGTGGATGCCCGCTCGGACGACGTGGCCGTGGTGCGCACCTCGTCGCGTTCGCTCTTCACCATGCTTCCTGCGGGGCGCGGGCCGAATGCCATTGCGATCAAGGCATTCAAGGTGCCGAAATAACACGCGGAGATTGAACGAAGTTGCATGGGACCCGCGCGGGAAGCGCATGCATTCCGGCCCATGGCGGGCCGCAAAGTCCACACGCAATCACCCATCCAGGTCGAGCGAAGCAGGAACCTACCCTGCGTTCTGCTCGCCCCGGGTGCGCGCCACGCTGAATTGTGCTCCAGCAAAGAGAATCAGGCCGGAAACGTACGCCCAGAACAGCAATCCAACCGACACATAGAACGGTCCGTAGAGGGCCTTCAGATCCAGGTGCGGCAGCACGATAACATAGAGATTCTTGCTCAGCAGCCAGATCACGCCGGTCACGATGGCGGGCCGCAGCACCTGGCGCGGGGCGACTCTGCGGTTGGGCAAGAGCCAGTAGATGGAAAAAAAGAAGAGGATCGACGCCACACCTGTTGTCAATGACATCCACAGGTAACTCAACCCCCGAAACAGGAAGTTATCCGTGTGATGAAAGAAGACGAAGGTGAGTAAATCGCGCTGCCATGCGCTGAGCAGGACGCAGATCATGGCCAGAATCAGCATGAGCAGCGCCAGTCCAAAGGCCACGGCCTGATTCATCAGGTAATTCCGGCTCCTGGCCACGCCCCAGGCCTGATTCAAAGCCACCTCAAGGGGCAGGAAGACTCCCGTGCAGGCGATGAGAATCATGACCAGCGACAGAACCTGCACACCCTGGTGCGCCGCCGCCAGCGCCAGATTGGTCGCTACCCAGTCCTGATTGGAAGGCAGAAAGTAACGCACAAAATCGCTGACCACATCAGCCATGGTGCGCGAGCGAAACACTGAGATGGCCAGCGTATAGAGCAGGACGATGAGGGGAATGAAGGAAAGAATCGCGTTGGCGGCCACGCTGAAAGCATACGTATGTACTTCGCTGTCCAGAAGATAGTTCACCAGCGCAGTGCCGTCCTTGCGCAGGCGATACCATTTGGAGCTTTCGGCCGCGTCAGACACGTCGACCACTTCGGCAGCTTCGATCAGCGGGCCAGTATGAGTACCTTCATTTGGGACGTCTGTCACGAATATCTCTTTGCGTAATGGATTCTAGGGACTTGCCGCCCAGCGCGGCCTCAGGCAAGCCCTTGCTTCCAAGGATAGCTGCTCCGAGGCACCTTGCGCCGTGATGCGAAAGGCGGAGCGATTGGCTCCGGGGGCGCGGTTCATCCGTCCAGACACCCTGCAGGAGCATTTGTTTTTGGCCGTTCCTGGGTTATTTGTAATGTATTAAAGTCCAGCGCCGGGATTTTACACTTTTATCAACATCTGCCCGCAAGGTGCTGTTTCATCTGCGACTTCCAGCTCATTTTCTCCTTGCATACTCCTTGTTTTCCTGCCATAAAAGAGAACACAGTACACCCGGGGTGCACTGTGTTCGGGATCAATGGAAGGCCGTTAGCTTTGGATGTATTGGTTATTGGGGAGCACAACTTAGGTAAGTTATCGAGCTGCCAAGGCGCACGCACGACGCGCGCTCAGGCGGCTCGCGGCATATCTGGGCCGGTTTGGTTCTTCTTGTCGAGTTCTGCTCTGCCCGATGCGGCAGAACAGTCCGGCGCGATGGGCCTGGGCGTTGCGCTCGCCACAGAACAAGGAGACTGTAGATGAAGGAACAGGGCGTGGTGAAGTGGTTCAACGGAGCCAAGGGGTATGGATTCATTCAGCGGTCCAGCGGTGAAGATGTGTTTGTGCATTTCTCCGCCATTCAGGAGAGCGGATACAGAACCCTCAACGAGGGCGAATCTGTCGAGTTTGAGTGCCAGCAAGGCCCCAAGGGCCTGAGCGCGGTCAACGTAGCGCGGGTATCCTAGCGCGGTCATTGCGAGGCCTTTCTCCGGAAAGGTCTCGCGTGCACAAAATACCCATCAGCTTTTCTCCGCCGGTCCGGCTGACGGCGCAAGCTTCTCAAGTGCCCATTTGGAAGCTGTACGGAGGCCGTCGTCCGCAGCGTCTGCCCATTCCTGCAACAGCGGGGCAAATCGCTTTGCCCCGCTGTTGCCCATGGCGGCGGCCACATTGCGGCGCAATCCCATGAATCCCGCCCGCCGCACCGGGGACCCATTGAAAGTTCGCTCGAACTCCGCTTCGTCCATCCGGGCAAGCCATTCCAGCGCAGGATTCACCAGTTCCGCGCGCGCCTCCAGTTCCGCATCTGCGCTCACAGGCGCCTTGCGGTTCCAGGGGCACACATCCTGGCAGATATCGCAGCCAAAGACCTGCCGCCCCATGCCCTCCATCAGCTCCTCTGCGATCGGCCCTTTGTGTTCGATGGTCAGGTACGAGATGCATCGCGTCGCATCCATCTGGTAGGGCGCAAAGAGCGCGCCGGTGGGGCAGGCGTCCAGACAGCGCCGGCAGCTTCCGCAGCGGTCCGGCACAGTCAACGGCGCCGGAACAGCCTCTGCTTCGAGTGAGGTAAGCAGCACCGCGAGAAACCCGTACGAACCGAGTCTGGGATGAATCAGGCAGGTATTCTTCCCTGTCCAGCCGAGACCGGCCGCCGTGGCCAGCGAGCGCTCCACTACCGGCCCGGTATCCACGTACGACCGTGACTCGAAATCGCCCAGCTCGCCGTGCAGCCGTTCTTCAAGCTTGCGCATCCGCTTCAGCAGTACCTTGTGATAGTCGCTGGGCCGGCGCACGCCGGCGGCATCTGCGCGGCTGGACCACGCATAGCGCGCGATCCAGCCCGCTCCTTCCGCGGAAGGCTCGGTGGAACGCGGTTGTGCGGAGTGGTACACGGCAAAGCAGGCAATCGCCGAGCGCGCCCATGGGAATGGATTCCGCATGCGGGCTCGCACAAGGTGCCCATCTTCACCGGCGCGCGCCAGGTAGTGCATTGTCCCGGCGTGTCCCGCTCGCACCCACTGCTCATAGCGTGCCGCATCCCGCGCTTCGCCGGCATGGGGCAGGGCCACCAGGCCCGCCTCGGCAAATCCCTGCTCCAGCGCAAGTTGACGCACTCGCTCCGCGCTCAAGCCGTGCGCCCGACTTTCTTCGCCAACCGACATGGAACTTGTGCACCTGCCTTTTGCGTAGATAGCTGCAACGTGTTCGATTGCGGACGCCAAAATCGAATCCGGACATCTGGAGCCGGAACCAGTCCTGGATGAATGGACTGCTGCTCCAGTGATTTCAGCATATTGCGCCCAGGGCGGCTTTGGCGGTTCAGGTGCTGGACATACAGGCGGGGAGCAGCAGCCGGAAGCGGCAGCGCTCATGCGCCGCCGCCGAAGGCGAAAGGCGTCCCAAGGAGGTTTCATCATGAACGGCATACTTTGCACCACAGAAGATACGCTGATGCTGGCTCCCGGCGACGTGCACGAACTGGTGCGCGGCCAGGAACAGATTCTGCTGGAGCGGCTGATGCCCCTGGTGCGCCAGCAGAACGTGATCCTCGATCTGCGGCACGTGGAACGCATTGACGCCGCGGGCATTGCGGCGCTGATCTCGCTCTACGCGTGCGCCCTGAACGCGGGCCGCGACTTCACGGTCTCGCATGCATCGCCGAGGATTGAGGAGATTCTTGCGCTGGTGGGTCTTGACCACATTCTTTTGTCCCATAATGCGGTTCCGAATTCACCGTCTGAACCGCGTTTCGGCAGGCCGGCCGCGTGAGGGCGCGCTGACCGGCCAGCCGGCGCAATTTTGACAAAGCTCTGCGACTCAATTTGCGCAACTTCCCGCCCGGAAATTTGACGGACCGCTTTCTGCAATTCAAGGGCCTGTGACGAGGGGCACAGGCAAGTGTATACTTGCGGCGCTATTTGTACTTGCAAATCATGAACCGCCGCAAGGCGCAGTCGAAGTGTCTGGATGACTGCACGCGCTTGGCCTGTTGACGTTCTTCCCGCTGCAAGGCTGAGCCAACGTACTGCCACCCTCTCGCATGGCCGCCGCCATTGCGGAACTTTACATGCGGAGGCTTTATTCCATGACGCTGGGCGTAGTGGATCAGCAGCTTGCCGGCAAAGCAAGCTCAACCTCAACTTCATCAACCAAGTATGTTTATTTCTTTGGTGGCGGCTCAGCCGATGGCAACGGCCGCATGAAAGAAGTGCTGGGCGGCAAAGGAGCCGGCCTGGCAGAAATGACGAATGCCGGCCTGCCCGTGCCTCCGGGATTCACAATCCAGACCGAGGCCTGTCGCGAATACATGCGCGGCAAGCTGAGCCCGCAGATCGATGTCGAGATGCACGCCGCTCTGGAGCGGCTGGAGCGTCTGCAGGGGCAGAAACTGGGCGAGGGTGAAAACCCGCTGCTCGTCTCGGTTCGCTCCGGCGCCAAGTTTTCCATGCCCGGCATGATGGACACAATCCTCAACCTGGGCCTGAACGACAAAGCCGTCGAAGCGCTGGCCAAGCGCAGCAACAATCCCCGCTTCGCCTATGATTCCTATCGCCGCCTCATCCAGATGTTCGGCGACGTCGTTCTCGATATCCCGAAGAAGAAATTCGAACACATCTTCGACACCATCAAGCACCGCGAGAAGGTCAAATTCGACTACGAGCTTCTACCGCAGGCGCTCAAAGACATCATTGCCGAATACAAGAAGCTGGTGAAGAAGGAGACCGGCAAGGACTTCCCTCAGAAGCCGCTGGATCAGCTGGTGCAGGCCCGCGACGCCGTTTTCCGCAGCTGGGAGAATGAGCGCGCCAAGACGTATCGGCGCATCAATCACATCGATGACTGGCTGGGCACCGCCGTCAACGTGCAGGCCATGGTCTTCGGCAACCTGGGCGAGAACTCCGGCACCGGCGTTGGCTTCACGCGCAATCCTGCCACCGGCGAGCGCATGTTCTTCGGCGAGTACCTGATGAATGCGCAGGGCGAAGACGTGGTCTCCGGCATCCGCACTCCGCTCCACATCAGCGAGCTGGAGCGCACCATGCCCAAGGTCTACGAGCAGTTGCGCACCATCACATGGAAGATGGAAAAGCACTACCGCGACCTGCAGGACTTCGAGTTCACCATCCAGGATGGCAAGCTCTACATGCTGCAGACGCGCAACGGCAAGCGGACCGGACTGGCCGCCGTGCGCATCGCCATCGACATGGTGCGCGAAGGCCTCATCACGCAGGAAGAAGCCATCTTCCGCGTCGAGCCCAACCAGTTGTACGACTTCCTGGTGCCGCGCCTCGATGAGAAGGGCGCCAAGGTTGAAGTGCTCGCCACAGGCCTGCCGGCCTCGCCCGGCGCCGCCGTGGGCCAGATCGTCTTCACCGCCGAGGACGCCGTAAAAGCGCACACCCACGGCCACTTCCACAGCATCATCCTGGTCCGCGGCGAAACCACGCCTGAGGATATCGGCGGCATGGAAGTAGCCAGCGGCATTCTCACCTCGCGCGGCGGCATGACTTCGCATGCGGCCGTCGTCACCCGCGGCATGGGCAAGTGCTGCGTGGCCGGCGCTGGCGACTGCACCGTCGACGAAACCCGCAAGGAACTGCGCGTCAAAGGCAAGACCTTCCGCCACGGAGACTGGATCTCGCTCGACGGCACAACGGGCCGCGTCATCGACGGCAAACTCAAGACGATTCCTGCCCAGCCCAACGATCCTGACCTGGTCAAGTTCATGAGCTGGGTTGACCCCGTCCGCAAGCTGCGCGTTCGCGCCAATGCCGACGTCCCCCGCGACGCCAAGCAGGCACGGGCTTTCGGCGCGGAGGGCATTGGTCTGTGCCGCACCGAGCACATGTTCTTTGCCGAGGGCCGCATCGAGCACGTCCGCGCCATGATCCTGGCCGAGACAGAACAGCAGCGCCGCGAATCCCTCAAAAAGCTGCTGCCCATGCAGCGCGCCGACTTTGTGGGCCTCTTCAAGGCCATGGAGTCGCTGCCGGTGACCATCCGCCTGCTCGATCCTCCGCTGCATGAGTTCCTGCCCCAGCGCGAGGATCTGCTGGTTGAAATCTCCCATCTTGAGGACACAAAGCCTCGCTCGCCCAAGCTCAAGGAACTGCGCATTCTGCTGGCGCGGGTCCAGGAGCTGCACGAGATCAACCCCATGCTCGGCCTGCGCGGCTGCCGCCTCGGCATCGCCTTCCCCGAGATTACCGAGATGCAGGTGCGCGCCATTCTCGAGGCCGCGGTCAACGTCAAGAATCACGGCGGCGATCCGCACCTTGAAATCATGGTGCCGCTCATCGGCTCCATCGAGGAGATGCGCAACCAGTCAGCCATCATCCGCCGCGTCGCGGAACAGGTCTTCAAGGAAAAGGGCACGACGGTCGACTACATGGTGGGCACCATGATCGAACTTCCGCGCGCGGCCCTCACCGCCGAGCAGATCGCCGAAGAAGCCGAGTTCTTCAGCTTCGGCACCAACGATCTGACCCAGACCACCTATGGCATCTCGCGCGACGACATCAACCACTTCCTGCCCGCGTATCTCAAGGCCAACATCTTCAAGCAGGACCCCTTCGCCACTCTCGACCAGGCGGGCGTGGGCTTGCTGGTGAAGATGGCTACGGCCAAGGGACGCAACACCCGGCCCAACCTCAAGGTGGGCATCTGCGGCGAACATGGCGGCGACCCGGAGTCCGTCAAGTTCTGCCACAAGATCGGGCTCAACTATGTCTCCTGCTCGCCCTTCCGGTTGTTGACGGCCAGGCTGGCAGCAGCGCAGGCGGCACTCCAGGAAAAACAAACGGGGCCAGACCTGCACCAGGGCACCAGCTAGTCCAACACAACCGGCAAAACGGCAGGGGCGCGGCCAATTGGCTGCGCCCCTGCTGCATGCAGAGCCTCACCGCTCCGGCAACGCCCGCAGACGCACGAGGCGGCTCGCTCATCCGAGAGCAAGCGAGCGGCACTCCACACCGTCCGTGTGCCCATGTATCATCGCAACCATCACGGAATCATGGTTGCGTCGCACAGGCCCAGGAGACCCCATGCCCACACGTAGAACCTTCATTCGCAAGTCAGCCTTCTCCATGCTTGCGGCCTGCGGCGCGCTCCGCGGCGGCGCTCAGTTCGCAGAAGCGAGCGCTCCCGATCCGGGACCGTATCTTACGCCCTACAAATACGGCAAGCTGGTGCTCGCAAAGTCCGACGACCCGACTGCATTCGATTCCAAATCCGTCGATTGTCCCTTCGTCTTCCATCATGACGGCACGTTCTACATGACCTACGTCGGATATGACGGCATCGGCTATCAGACCGGGTTGGCCTCTTCCACCGACCTCATCCACTGGAAGCGCCTCGGATGCATCCTCCGCCGCGACCCCGCCTCGGCAATCACCCGCTATAACATCGCGATGAACTGGATACTGCGGGGAAACGATCTCTCTGCGCCCGGCAATCTTCGCCGCGTGGATGGAGAATTTCTGGGCGCATGGCACGCATATCCTGAAGCTGGTTACGAATCAGGCCCCGCCGTGATTGGTCTGTGCCGCAGCCGCGACCTGATGCACTGGGAACTCGGCCCGCCCATTCTCCGCTCCGACGACCACGACGCGGCCCCATGGGAGCAGGGCGGGCTGTATAAGCCCTGCCTGGTCCATGCCGACGGCCTTTACTATCTCTTCTACAACGCCAAGACCCGGCCCAATCCGCAGGCCCGCGGCGGAGCATGGCGGGAACAGACGGGCATCGCTACCTCAAAAGACCTGCGTCACTGGACCCGCTACAAGGGCAATCCAATCCTGCCCAACGGACCCGATGGCTCCTGGGACGACCGCTTCGCCAGTGACCCCTGCGTCCTGCGTCACGGCCATGAATGGGCAATTTTCTATTACGGACTTAGCTCAGACGGCAAGGCACGTGACCTGCTGGCAATCGGGCGCGACCCCTTTCATCCGCAAAAGGTGAATCGCATCCTGGTTGACGCCGGGGCCCCGGGAACAGTGGACGATGACTACGCGCACAAGCCCTCCGTGGTCACTGCTGACGGCGTCCTCTACCACTTCTATTGCGCCGTCTCGGGCAAATATCCGAATGACATCCGCGGCATCTCCGTTGCGCGGTCACAGCCCTGGTCTTGAAATCGGCGACAATGACAACAGCGGATCTGGGGGACGATCGATGAAGGCTTTTGTACTGGATGCTCCGGGAAAATTCAGAGTCACCGATGTGCCCATGCCTCCCAGCCCCGACCCGGACGAGGTGCTGCTGAAAATCCGGGTCGTTGGCATGTGCGGATCGGACCTGAGCACGTTCAGCGGGCGAAATCCGCTGGTAACCTACCCTCGCATTCCCGGTCACGAGATTGCCGCAGTCGTGGCTGAAGCAGGCCGCGATGTGCCAGAGGAGTTCCAGCCCGGCACGGCGGTCACCATGCTGCCCTACTTCAGTTGCGGCGCATGCGCGGCATGCCGGCACGGTCGCCACAACGCATGCAAAAACAACCAGACCCTCGGCGTGCAGCGCGACGGCGCGCTCACCGAATTTCTTGTTGCGCCGTGGACCAAACTGAAGAAAGCCCCCGGCCTACCCCTGCGAACGCTCGCGATGGTTGAACCGCTCACCGTCGGCAATCATGCCGTCATGCGCGGTCGCATCACTGCAGGCGACACGGTATTAGTCGTCGGATGCGGCATGGTCGGCCTGGGAGCAGTTGCCGGCGCAGCTTTTCGCGGAGCGCGCGTGATCGCCATGGATATGGACAACGCCAAGCTGGAGCTGGCACGACGCACCGGAGCGCAGCATCTGCTCGACGCGCGCAGCGAATCCGCAGCCGATACCCTGCGTGAACTCACCGCGGGAGACGGTCCCGATGTCGTCATTGAAGCCGTTGGCACTCCGGCAACGTTCCGCATGGCCGTTGAGGCTGTCGCCTTCGCGGGCCGCGTCGTCTACATCGGCTATGCAAAAGAGCCCGTGTCCTACGAGACGAAACTCTTTGTGCAGAAGGAGCTCGACATCCTTGGCTCGCGTAACGCCACAGCCGCGGACTTCGACGAGGTCATCGCCATGCTCCAGAGCGGGCGCTTCCCCGTCGAAGATGCCATCAGCCTCATCATCCCCATTGAAGAAGCAGGCGAGGCTCTTCAGCGATGGAGCGCCAACCCCGCATCGATGCGCAAGATCATGGTCGAGTTTGCATCCGGCTCCTGAGGCACTCAACTTCATCCTGCGTTGAAGAAGGATGCATCTCACTGCCCCGTTGCAAAGTGATACTCACCCGACTCCACGCGGAATACCTGTTCGCCCGCTTCGCTGCGCACCCAGGCAACTCCCGTCACTTCTTTCGCCGGCCTGCCCGACTCGGTAATCCCGTCGGGACTAGCGCCCGGCACATAGACCAGCGCGCTCCGGCCCACAGGAATGGTCGCATCGATCTCCGCGCGGCCCTGCGTCTTCTTCCACGCCACAGAGATGCGCCCGACAGCCGAATCGTAGGCTGCGCTGGCTGATCCCGTGCCGCTCACCATCTGCGGCCGCAAAATGATCTGTTCTCCGGCCGGCCGTGACAGATCAAAGTCCAGCCCTGCCAGCCCGCGATAGAACCACTCTTCCGCGTGTCCCAGCATGAAGTGGTTCTGCGAGCTTGTTGGATTTGCATTCCACGCCTCGGTCAGTGACGTCGCTCCCATCCTGAGCTGGTATCCGTAGCTCGGCGGGTCGGTGCGCGACACAATGTCGTTGATGACATCGGAGCGTCCCCCTGCAAGCAGCGCCTCGATGACATAGTGAAAGCCGACATCGCCGGCGGTCAGATGATTGTTGTGTGCGCGCACATCGGCCACCAGGCTGTCCATCACTGCCTGCCGCCGGTCATCGGGAACCAGTCCCACCGCCAGCGAAATCGCGTCGGCAGTCTGGCTGCCGGTGTCGTAGGTGTTGCTCGTGGGATGAAACAGCTCGCGGTTGTAGCTGGCCTTCACCTCTTCGGCCAGAGCGGTGTAACGCGCTGCATCGTCCGCGTGCCCCAGCAGCCCGGCAATCTTCGTCAGTACCGTAAGGTCCTGGAAGTAAACGGCCGTCGCCGTCACCTTCATCCCTGTGAGCTGCGCGTATCCCGGCGGCTTGGGCCCCATGTCGTACCAGTCGCCGAGACCATGGCTGAGGATGTGGTTCGTCGCCTTGCTGCCCAGGTAGTCAACGTACCGCTGCATCTGGATGTAGTGATCGGCCAGCAGGTTCACGTCGCCTGTGAACCGGTAGTCCGTCCATGGGCTGAGAATCACCGCGCTGCCCCACTCCGGCGAATCACGGAACCCGTCAGAGAAAACCGTATACTCCGGCGCAATCTCAGGAACCAGACCATTGGGCAACTGCGAGTCGGCCATATCGCCGGCCATCTTTTCGTACAGCGTATGGACATTGAAGCCGTAAAACAACCCGTCGCCCATCAAATGCGTCTGCTCCAGCCATCCAAGCTTCTCGCGATGCGGGCAATCGGTGAGCACGCTCTGCATGTTGCTCTCGATTGCCCTATCGATTAGCGTATGGATTTTGCTGAACAGTTCATTGTCCGCCGAGAAAGTTCCCGTCACTCGCGCTGAGGAATGCACGAACGCGCCCGTCAGCTCCACAACACGCGGCTTTTCCTGCGAGCCCTCCGCCGGCGCAGTCTCCACCTGCACATAGCGAAACCCGGAGTACGTGAAACGCGGATGCCAGCGCTCGATTCCCTTCCCGTCCAGCGTGTACGTGAACCACACCGGGCCATGGAAGGTACGCTGGCTCACCCGGCCCTCGTCGTCGAGCAGTTCGCCGGGAATCAGCTTCACGCTGCTGCCCGCCGGCCCTTCAACCGCAATCCGCGGCCATCCCGAAAAATTCTGCCCGAGGTCGTACACCGTGATGCCCGGCTTCGGCTTGGTCATCTTGACCGGATGGAACGTCCGCATCTCGGAGATGGGTGGAATCCGCTGCGCTTCCAGCGTTCCTCCAGGGCCGTCCGTAACGGTCGCGTTCGCCCATGTGCTGTCCGCAAACCCGACGCGGTCCCAGCCGGCATCGATGCGGGCATCGTAGTCCTCGCCGCCGTATGTTGACGAAAACACGACCGGGCTCTTTGCCGCTTTCCACGAGCCATCGCTGGCCACCGTTTCTTCGCGGCCATCCGCATAGCTCACCTGCATCTGCAGAATCAGCTTCGGCGGACCGAAGCTGCCCGTGAGCTTCAGATACCGCCCCGGCGTCTCAGGCACGTTGTACATCCCATTGCCCATCAGCACTCCGATTGCGTTCTCTCCTGAGCGCACAGCGCCGGTGACATCGTAGCTGTTGTAGAGCACAGTCTTGCGGTAATCCGTCCAGCCGGGATTCAATACGCTCGGCGTAACCGGCCACCCGTTGAGAGACACCTCATACTGCCCCAGCCCGGAGACAAACAGAAGTGCGCGCGTCACGCGTCCCCGCAACCTGAACGCGTGCCGGAAAACAGGCAGCGCCACCGCCGAATGCTGCGGATCGGCGCCAAGCACATCCGCGCCCGCGGTGATCCAGTGCGCGGTCCAGTCCTGCGCATGCAGCAATCCCATGGTGAAGGTGGCAGCATCGCTCCAGCGCGAGGGCCTGCCCTGCGCATCCCACAACTGAACCTTCCACCAGTAGACCGCGTGGGACCGCAGCGCTGGCCCGGCATAGCGCACGCGCACAACATCTGCGGCATCCACCTTGCCGCTATCCCACACATTCCCCCGCTCTCGAGCAAGACTGGCCAGGGACGAGGCGACAATCACTCGATAGGCAGTCTGATGCAAACCGCGCAGTCCCAAATGAGCCGCGGATGGAATCCAGCTCAGCACCGGGCTCGCCGTCTGCACGCCAAGCGGATTTTCCCGCCAATCGCAGCGCAGAGCCGAAGGCTGAATGGTTCCGGATGCCTGCGCAGCGCCATGCGATTCCGCACCAGCCGACACAGCCCCACCCGCAAGAGCAAGTAAGGCCATGGAAAGAGCAATCCATTGCAGATAGCGGATTGACAATGCAGCGTAATCCCGCAGTGTAGGCTTGAAAACAGGAATGCCGGTCGATTCGAACATAATGAAAAAAGCTACCATATCGACTCAACGCCGGGAGTCACCGGCCAGCAGGAATCGCCGCTGAAGCAAAATGCAAGCGCGGCGTAGACTCTAGTTCTCGCAAGCGCCTGCACTGCCGCCCGCTGACAGAATGCGGAATGTGAAGGCCGGCTCATCAGGCCGGGCCTGCGGCAGGTGTATATGGAGCCCGTCCTTGCGCTGCTCGAATGAGAGCTGGCTGTTCGATCCGAGCAATTGCACGGAGCACACAGGCCCGGGCAGATACGGCGTCCCTTGCCAAAGCGTATGCAGTTGCAGCTCGCCGCTCGCGGGCCAGCCCAGCGCAATAGCGTAGAGGGCCCCATTGTGCGTGGTATAGCGAATGTCCTCGGCGGTGAACTGCTGCTGGTCTGTATTGAGCGCGGAACTTGTGACACGTGTGGGCCCTTCGCCAAAAAGCAGCCACGGGCGCGAGCCGTAAATCGCCTCGCCATTCGTTTGGAGCCACGTGCCCATCTGCAGCAGCACGGCTCGCGCCTGCACAGGAATCGTCCCATCGGCCTTCGGTCCAACATTCAGCAGCAGGTTGCCGTTCTTGCTCACGACATCTACAAGTTCGTCGATCAGCGATTTGGCGTCGCGGTATTCGTCGTTGGCCACGTATCCCCACGAATGAATACTGACTGACGTATCTGTCTGCCAGGGCAGCAGGCGCGTTGCATCCAGCTTGCCGCGTTCAATATCCAGTACAGCTGCATTCTCAGGAAAGTCATAATCCTTATAGGTCAGCACCACGCCCTGTCGCCGCTGCACAGCACCGTTGTAGTAGTAGGCAGCAAATCGCTTGAGATAGGGCTGAAATGCGGGCTGCCCGATCCACCAGTCAAAGTAAATCAAGTCGGGATGGTACTTATCGACAATCTCTGAGCTGCGCGCCAGCCAGTCGTCCATAAAGGCCTGATTGGGCGCAAGCCATTGTTCCAGGTGGTTCGGATCGGGCTCCTTGGCTTCGCTTGCGCCAGGCAGCGTGGTGTGGCGCGCAGGCCCGTAAAGACCGGCGTTGCGCGGATCCTGCACGTCGGAGTCAAACTTCATGCCGCCGTCATACCACCACCAATGCTCGGCCCTGTGTGATGACGCGCCAAAGTGCAGGCCGCGCTTGCGCGTGGCCGCTTCCAGCGCGCCCACGATATCGCGCCGCGGACCCATGCGCGCGGCATTCCATTCCGTAATCCCGGAGTCGTACATCGCAAACCCGTCGCAGTGCTCCGCCACCGGCACGATGTAACGTGCTCCGGCGCGCGCAAACAGATCCACCCATGCATCGGCATCGAAATGCTCGCCGCGAAACATGGGAATGAAGTCCTTGTAGCCGAACTTGGCTTGCGGGCCGTAGGTCTCGACGTGGTGCTTGAAGGCAGGATTATCCCGCTGATACATGTTCCGCGAATACCACTCGCTCCCGAATGCCGGAACCGAATACACGCCCCAATGGATGAAGATGCCGAACTTGGCATCGCGAAACCATTCCGGGACTCGATATGCGCCCAGCGAGTCCCAACTGGGCGCAAATGGCCCACTTTCGTCGCCCTTCGCCACGCGCTCCAGTTGCCGCTGAACGGCCTGCTGCGCGTGCGCAGGCGCTGCATGCAGACAAAAAAGAACAGCCGCGGAGACAGCAAGGAGCGCACTGCGACGAAATGGAAATCGGCTCATCGCAACAAAATAACAGATGTGAACTTGCGCTGGCCCGGCGATGTTGCCCGGCGGGACATGCCTGCTATGCAGAAGCCCCGCAGCAATGCTTGAACTTTCTGCCGCTGCCGCAAGCGCATGGATCGTTGCGGCGAGCCTTATGCGTCACGCCGCCACCTTGCGCGGATATCCACTTCATCACATTGGCAGGGGGTCTTGCCGAAACCAGTTCCGCCGCCATAAAGCGCATACAAGGATCGATATGATGAAAAAACTTCTTGTATGCCGCGCACAGGTAATTCAACCCCGGTTCTCCATCCGGGGTGGTCAGAAACCTGTGTTTCGGGCATTCCCCATTGCAGGCAAATCGCACATCGCATTCGCGGCAATACTTCGGCAGGGTAGATTCCTTATCCCTGCCAAAGCGGCGCTGCTGCTCTGATTCGACCAGCGACTCCAGCGGCGAATCCATGATATTCCCGAGCCTGTTTTCCGGATAGACAAAATGGTCGCATGAATACAGATCGCCGGAATGCTCGATGGCGAGAGCCGCGCCGCAGGTACGCCGGAATACACAAAGGCTGGCGTCAAGGCCCGACCATATCTCGAGGCAGACATCGAAGAGTTGCACGAAGCACTTCCCCACATCATGCCGCACCCAGTCATCAAAGATGGTGCACAGGAATTGCCCGAACTGATCCGGCTCAACTGACCATGGCGCCACCCTGGCCGCACCATGAAACTCTGGAGAAACCAGGACCAGCCCGTCCGCCGTGGCTTGCGAGGAGATGCGTTCCACGATGGGGATGAACTGCATGTAGCCGCTGCCGTTGGCCTTGAGGAACCGGTAAACCTCCTGCGGAAACTTCGCGTTGGCGCGGTTCACGGTGGTCAGCGTATTGAATTCGGTCCCGTTGCGCTTCAGCGCATCCATGCCGCGCATCACGCGATCGAAAGTCGGCTGACCGCCTTTGTCTACGCGATAGGCATCGTGCAGTTCCCTCAGCCCATCGATGGAGATTCCGACCAGGAAGCCCGCCTCCTTGAGAAATCGGGCCCAATCGTCGTTGAGCAGAACTCCGTTTGTCTGGAAGGCATTCTCAATGCGCTTGCCGTTGGAATACTTTGCCTGAAGGGCAGCGATCTTTTGAAAATACTCGACGCCAAGCAGCGTGGGCTCACCGCCCTGCCAGGCAAAATGCACGCTCGGTGACGCATGCGCTTCTATGTATTGCCTTATGTAAGACTCCAGCACTTCGTCGCGCATTGCCCATTTGGAGGCCTGCGGATAGAGCACCTCCTTCTCCAGATAGAAGCAGTACTTGCAATCGAGATTGCAGATGGGGCCAATGGGCTTCGCCATCACGTGAAAATTGCTGTTTCCCATGGGGCGAGATTACTCCAAATCTGCGAGGTTGGAAACTTCGCGAGTCCGGGCAATGAGGTTTGACACAGGCATTCCCGCAAGTAATAATCCTCCAGACACGGGGCGGATGGATGCCGCAACCATCAACACCTTCTCTGTCACAAGATATGAGTCGGTGCTGCCTAGCCTGGTCCGTAACCTTGACCACCCGCGCGTGATGCTTCAATATCAACCGCCATTCTGATTCGGGCATCTAATGGGCCTGGCAAACGCGCTTCGCCGTAATGCAAACAACAGCAGTCCATCGCAATAAAACTTTCAACTCGCATATCCCATTCAGGAAGGGTGACTCCGTTGCAGATCGTTTCTCCGCGCATACTATTCAAGTCCTGGGCATCCATCTTTCTCGCATTGGCGACTTTCACAGCAGCAGCCAGGTCAGCCCCTCCTCCAACCGCAGCTCTCGATAGCGGATGGCAGTTGCGGGAAGCTTCGAAGGTTGTGCAGACTGGAGCCGAGATTTCAAGACCGGGACTCGACACCACGGGATGGTATCGCGCGACTGTCCCTGGAACCGTGCTCACCACACTCGTAAACAACCATGTGTACCCAGAGCCGCTCTACGGGGAGAACAATCGCCCGGAGGTGATTCCAGAAAGCCTGGCGCGCGCTTCTTACTGGTACAGGACGCTCATCGAAGTGCCGAAGTCCTACAAAGGCCATCACGTGTGGCTCAACTTCGACGGCATCAATTACTCCGCGGAAGTCTGGGTAAATGGTACCCAGGTCGGAACCATCCGTGGAGCCTTCCGTCGCGGCATCTTCGATATCACGCACAACGTCAAGGCAGGCGAACAGGCCGTTGTGGCAGTGCTTGTCTCGCCACAGCCGCATCCTGGCGTTCCACACGAGCACACGCTGCGCACCGGCATGGGACAAAATGGAGGCGAAGCGGCCATCGATGGCCCGACGTTTCTGTCAACGATTGGCTGGGACTGGATTCCTGCGATTCGCGATCGCAACACCGGAATCTGGCAGAAGGTTTCCCTTTCTGCGACCGGGCCGGTCCTGCTGAAAGATCCGCTCGTCACGACTGATTTGCCTTTGCCCAGAACCGATTCCACCGATATTGCTGTGCAGGCCACCGTTGAAAACATCAGCGACAAGCCGATGAAGGGCGTGGTTCAGGGAACAATCGAAAATATTTCCTTTCGTAAAAAAGTTGAGCTTGCTCCTCACAGCTCGCAACTGGTCGCATTCGATTCCACGACGACTCCAGCGCTCCACATGCAGAACCCGCGGCTCTGGTGGCCCAACGGATACGGGCCGCATAGTCTTTACAATCTGCATCTCAGTTTCCAACTGGGGCGCAAAATCTCCGATGAGCGGGACGTCAGCTTTGGGGTCCGCAAGATCACGTATAGCGTTCCCGGAACCGACAACCTGACCATCTCCGTCAACGGTGTCCCGGTATTTATCCGCGGAGGCGACTGGGGACTCGACGCAGCCATGAAGCGTATTCCACGTGCGCGACTCGAATCCGAAATCCGCATGCATCAGCTTGCCAATCTGAACATGATTCGCAACTGGGTCGGGCAAAGTACCGGCGAGGATTTCTACGAACTATGCGATCAGTACGGCATTCTGGTGTGGGACGAGTTCTTCCAGCCGAATCCGGCTGACGGACCCAATCCAACCGATATCTCCACCTACATTGACAATGCCCGGGAAAAGATTCTGCGCTTTCGCAACCACCCGTCGATCGCCCTCTGGTGCGGCCGCAACGAGGGCTTCCCGCCCCCGGAGATTGATGCCGCTCTACGAACATTGATGAAGGCACTGGAGCCCACACGTCTTTACCAGCCCAGCTCTACCGATGGCCACGGAGTTCGTTCTCACGGCCCATATTACTGGCGAACTCCGCGTGAGTTTTATGCCATCCACGACGACTTCTTCAAGACTGAGACCGGCAGCGTCTCAGTGCCCACTCTCGAATCCATCCACGGCATGATGCCCGAAAAGGATTGGGAGACGATTAGCGACGATTGGGCCGAGCACGATCTGGCTAAAGGCGCGCAGCGCGGAGATGCGTACCCCGGAGTCATCGCCGGCCGCTACGGCAAGATCGCCAACCTGGCAGACTTCGTGCGCAAGGCTCAGTTGGCAAATTACGAGGCCTTTCGCGCGATGTACGAAGGACGCAATGCGCAGCTCTTTCATCCCACAACCGCGATCCTCACCTGGATGAGCAACCCGGCGCAGCCCAGCTTCGTCTGGCAGCTCTACCATTACGATCTCGAACCCAACGCATCGCTCTTCGCCGTCATGCACGCCTCGGAGCTCGTGCACATTCAGTTCAATGAAGCCAACGGCGAACTGCAGGTCATCAACAATCTTCCCCGTCCGGTCGCAGATGCGGTAGCGCACGTCTCCGTCTACAATCTCGATGGCTCTCTCGCTGTGCAGCACGACTTTCCCGTTAATGCTCAGGCAGACAGAGCCACAAACCTTGGGAAAATCGAATTCCCCGCGACGCTCTCATCGGTCCACTTTCTCAAGTTGGAACTGCATGATGCGGCAGGCCAACTGATCTCAACAAATTTTTACTGGCGCGCGCAGCCCGAACATCCTGACGATCTGACTGATCTTGAAAAGCTACCTGCGGTTATGCTCGAAGCAAAAGCAGAACAAAAGGACACCGAAGGCAAGCGCCTGCTCACGGTTACGCTGCATAATTCAACCACCCATATCGCCGTGATGGCCCACCTGCAACTGCGCCGGAAACACTCCGGCGATCGAGTTCTGCCGGTCTATTACAGTGACAATTATGTCTCGTTTGCGCCGGATGAGAGCAGAACCATCACCATTGAAGCCGATGAATCCGCCTTCAACGGCGAAGATGCGTTGGTGGTGCTGGATGGCTGGAACGTGACGGTCTCGCCGGCAACCTTCCCCGGTGTCGCCGTAGAGCCCAATGTTGAAGCACAGCCCGGCCGCTGGCCTGTAACGGGACTTCCATTTCAGACGATGAATCTGCGGTGAGATATGTTCTCTTCATCCACCGTCATAGCACGGCCAAATGCCGAGACTTCGCGGCGAAATCGTTTCGCCGCGCATTCTCTTTCCATGCTTCTAGAGGGCCGTCCATATTTTCATTTGCCGCGCAACATTGAGTCAGCGCCCCAGCCAGCCGCCGTCAACAACGAGCACATGACCATGCACGTAGTCGCTGGCATGAGAGGCCAAAAATACCGCCGCGCCCGCCAGATCTTCTGGGCAGCCCCATCTCCCAGCGGGTATGCGCTCAAGAATCTGGCGCGCTCGCTCGGGGTTTGCTCGAAGAGCTTGTGTGTTATCGGTCTCCATATAGCCCGGCGCAATCGCATTCACATTCACGCCCTTTGATGCCCACTCGTTGGCAAAGGCTTTGGTAAGTTGTCCCACGCCACCTTTCGCCGCCGCATAGGAGGAAACCGTGACTCCACCTTGAAATGTGAGCAGCGAGGCGATGTTGATTACCTTTCCAGACCCCCGCGCCAGCATATGCCTGCCGGCGGCCTTCGTCAGGCGAAAGACGCTGGACAGGTTGGTCTCAATCACTGCCTGCCAGTCTTCCTCGGAATGTTCAACAGCAGGCGCCCGCCGGATGATGCCTGCGTTGTTGACGAGAATATCGATGGCTCCGAAGTGCTGGATGACCTGCTCGACCAGCGTCGAGCACGCAGCGGCATTGCTGACGTCTCCCGTCAACTCGATGTGATGCGCGCCTGTCTCGGCGATGCGCGCCACTGTGGAGCTGGGAACCGAGTGGGAGCCATGCAGCGCAACATGTGCGCCTGCCTGGGCAAACGCGAGCGCGATGCCCGCGCCCAACCCCCGCGACGAGCCCGTAACCAGAGCTACTTTACCCTGCAGGCTGAACTGTTCCAGTATCATTGCAACCGTGATCCTTTCCTGAGCGCTAAAGCAGGTCCGCTATCGCCAGCGCATCCATGTCGCTGTAAACCTGGTTCTCTCCACCCATTCCCCAGCAGAAGGCATAGTTCCTGGTTCCCACGCCGGCGTGAATCGACCAGCCCGGTGAAACCGCCACCTGTTTGTTCGCAACGACGACCTGTCTCGTCTCCCTGGCGGGCCCCATAAGGTGGAAGACGCGCTCTCCCTCGGCGATGTCGAAGTACAAATACACTTCGGATCTGCGCATGTGCGTATGCGGCGGCATCGTGTTCCAGACACTTCCTGAAGCAAGCTGCGTAAAGCCCATCACCAGCTGACAACTGCGGACGCCCTCCAGATGGATCAGCTTCGTAATCTCCCGCGCATTGGCGCTTTCCGGCGCGCCGAGCCCGGTCCTTTCCAACTCCGTGCTGCGAACCAACTGCGTCGGATAGTCGGCATGCGCGGGATAGCTGAGGAGATAAAATTCTGCTGGCCGATTTGGATCAACGCTCGAGAAATGCACGTCTTCATTGCCCCGCCCAACATAAAGTCCGTCGAGCCGATTCAATGCAAACTCCTGCGCGCCGACGCTTACTTTGCCGGCACCACCGATGTTGAGAATCCCCAGCTCTCGCCGCTCTGTAAAGAACCTGGCTTTCAGCGCATCATAGGTTGGCAATTGAATCGGCGTCGTGGTGGGAACGGCCGAGCCAACAACCGTGCGGTCCTGGTCGATATAAACGAAGGAAAGCTTGTCTGGACGGAAGAGATCGCTGATGAGGAACGTCTCCCGCAATTCCTCGGTGGTCATGGTTTTGAAGCGGATTGAATCCGCCAGTTGCAGTATTCTCATTTTCGACTTCCTTTCAAATGCGACCGCGAGCGTGGCAGATGCTTATCCCGTCATTCGTGTTGGGTGTAACGGCGTGCTCATGTCAATCGCCCATCGCAACAACTTCAGAGCCCGCCAGCAGGAAGGCTCCCGTTCCGAAGACGTAGCTGGATCCGGCAGTATAAGCGCCGGGAGCAGCACCCACAGGCTGGATGCAGCCCAACCGTCCATCCTGATAGATGTGCGCGACAAGGCCCTTCCATCCACGCGCCACCACGGGCCGGTACCGCGCGCGATCAAGCAGGCCATGATCGATTCCCCAGGCCATGGCATAAACAAAAAACGCCGACCCTGAAACTTCCGGATAAGGATAATCCGCCGCATCGAGCAGGCCTGGACGCCACAGCCCATCGCTTCCCTGAAGCGTGCGAATCGTCTCTGACATCTCCCGGAATTTCTCAACGTAAAAAGGTCGGCGCGGATCATTCTCCGGAAGAAAGGTGAGAACACGAACCAGCCCGCCCATGACCCAGCCGTTTCCGCGCGACCAGAAAATCTTGCTGCCATTCTTTTCGCGCTTGTCGAAGTAGCTGCTGTCTCGAAAGAACAGATGCGCGTCCGGGTCCCAAAGCAGCCTGGACGTGATGCGCCACTCCTTATCCATGTAGTCGAGATACTTGCTCTGCCGCGTGACTTCAACCAGTTGAGCCCACACCGGAGGAGCCATGAACAGCGCATCGCACCACCACCAGACCGGCTTTTGCGGGTCGTCCGGCAACTGCATAATCTCATCGAACTGCTGGCGGAGCGGCGCAATGAATCCCGGATTCGGGTGCTTGCTATAAAGCCAGAGATACGACTGCCCAATGGCCTGGTCATCGGCATGGGTCTTCCGAGGACCAAGTGTCCAGTTGTAGTGCTCTGCGATCCCTTGCACAAAATCGCGATAGCGATTGTCGTGCAGCGTGTCGGAAGCGGCCAGCATCCCCAGGTAAAGAGTGGCGAAGGTCCAGTCCTGGCTGTACGAATGATCAACGCGGGCCAATTGCCAGTCCGCCACCTTGCGCATCGCTGCCTTGACGCTTGCCGGCCGTATGTTGCCCGCAAGGTCAGAAGCAAGCGGGCCCGGATGATCAGGCGCATCTCCTATCACGGCTGCGCTCTCGTTTGCTTGCACTTGCGCCTGGGCCAGACGGGCAGGGTTTGCCGAATTCATGCACAGCAGGCAGGCAACGGATGTGCAAACAACTCGGCCGGCCCCTGCGGACGCAAGCGAATCAAAGGACAGGCTGGCCTTGATTCTCTCTATCAATTCGATCACCTCGATCATGCAGCGCAAATAATGCATTCGCAAGCCGGACTTCTACAAGACTAATCCGATGCCCCGCGTGCTCGGCTCGAAATTGCCATTCCCGTCCCGCCCATCATGAACGGACACAATGATATTGATATCTATTTCCCCAATCAAATCTGAGCTATTTGGCTTGTCAGAAACGCAGACACTTTAACCGGACAATCCGGCAACCACGACGACACGGAAGGCAATCGACGCCAACGAACATCTCGTTTCCAATCTCGGCGGCTCGTTCCCTCTGAAACTGCAGCCATCGACAATCGCCGGCGTCTCGCCTCTGCATCGGACAGAGATCTTCCTCCCCGGCGATGCGATGGTCGGCGCCATGTCCCTATTCGCAGCCTAAGGCTTCAATAAGAAATTGCGTGAGGATGTCGCGGGTTTTCACGCCCACCGGGTGGCGAAGTCCGACCTCGCGAGTCCGCTCGCGCACCGAAACCAGCATGATGTCCATGATGCCGATGCCACCAGCGACCAGAGAAACCGATGCCGCCGCGGCAAGCATGATGGACGTGATGCGTGACGACTCAGCCTGCGCGGCAATCATTTCCTGCATGTTGCGGACGGAGAAGTCATCCTCCTCCGATGGCGCCAGGTGATGACGCTGCCGCAGCAGGGCCCTGGCTTCCTGAACGGAACGAAGGGATGGCGATTTCTGGAATGTCGGGCCCTTGCCCGGAGGTTCTCATGAGCCGCCGCACGCGGCCACGGCATCTGCTTCCGATGGATAGACTCCAAAGAGGGTTAAGATGCCGACCATCTTGAAGGTCTTGGCAACAAAAGAGGCTGGATTCACCAGCTTCGTGCTTCCGCCCAGCTTTGTTGAAAGCCTCAATGCATTGACGACTGAGCCAATGCCAGATGAGTCAATATAGGGCAAAGCTTCAAGGTCGAGAATCAGAAAAATATGCCCGCTGGAAAGAGCTGCCTGGTAGACCTCCTCAAATTGTTTGACAGGCTCTCCACTTACCAGGCGGCCTTTCAGTTTCAGTGTGCATATATTGCCGCTCTGCTTGATGTCCAGATCCACGTGTTTCCCAGTCTCCTGCAAGAATTTGCTTTACACCCGGCGCGAGGCTTGTTAGCCTCCAACTACTCCAGAGACCACATTGAGAGTCCGCCTGTCAAGCAGAGTGTTACTGGAGAAACCTGATTCATGACAATGCCTCCGCTGAACGCTGCTGTTGTTGATATCACCGCATTGCTCTTGGCCGCGTCCGATTCAGCCGCGCGCGCCGCGCTCGTCGCCGCCGCAATCGTTGAGCAGATTCCAGACAGCGCCTGCGCCGTGCACCGGCTTTCCGATGAAGATGGCCCTGCAACCTGGACTGCCCTCGGTGTGGCGGGAGATTTGTCTATCGAGCAGTCTTCGATCCCCCCGGGGAGCCGGCTGATCGCTCCGCTGCTCACCGACTTTCCCCAGACTGTGATCTATCCTGCCGCCCGGATCCGGCGCGAAGACTACGCCCATCTGCACGTCTCGCGCTCCATCGCGTCGCTCGCGTATATCCCGCTGCTGCAGGAAGGCCAGTTGACGGGCGCCCTCGAGATTCTCACCTTTTCCGCGGGACTGCAGCCCAAGGACCTGGAAGAGATTGCGCCCATTGCCCAGCTTGCTTCGCCCGCAATCCTGGCAGCCGAGGCATTCGAGCAGCAGCGCCAGACTCTCCTTGATTCCGTACACCGGATGTCGCAGCTCTACGATCTCGAGAAATCGCTGAACTCAACCCTCGAACTCGATGCAGTCATTGCGTTAATTCCGGTGAAGGCTTCGGCTATGCTGGCCTGCCAGGCCATTCATCTCTGGCTCTTCGACGGGGACGTGCTGCGCCTGGTTTCCAGCAGCGGCGAGGACGCTTCCGTAGAGGTCGGCATGACGCAGGCTCCCGGCGAGGGGTATGTAGCGGATATGGCTGAGGAAGGCGAGCCTCTGCTGATTGCCGACGCCGAGGATGAGCGCTTGAGCCTGCGCAACGCTGCTGCCGGCGGCGACAGCGGCATTCCGCCGATCACCAACGCTTTACTGGTCCCGCTGCTGCAGGATGAGGCCGAGGTTGGCGTTCTCGAGGCCATCAACAGAGAAGACCATCCCTTTGATGAGGACGACCTGTTTTTCCTGGTCTCCATGGCGGAGACGGTCAGCAGCGCGCTCAAGAACGCGAACCTGCTGCTGGCTGAGCGCAAGCTCGAGATCCTGAAAACACTGGTGCGCGTCAGTTCGGAAATCACCTCCACGCTGCGCCTGGACCGTCTGCTTCAGATTATCGTCAACAGTCCGCAGAACGTGCTGCCCTACGAACTCTGCGCCATCGCGCTGGACCACCACGGGCGTCTGCAATTGAAGGCCGTCTCTGGCATGTCGAGCCTGCCGCTCGGGGATGCGCAGGTTGAGCGGCTACACGAACTGATGCGCTGGCTCTCTTCGCAATCAGAACCGCTGCACCTTTTTCAGCATGAAGAATCCAGCGAAGATCCGAACGGCGATCTGCCGTCGGCCGTCGCGCGCCACTTTAGCGAAACAGGCTACCGCGGGCTCTACGCCCTGCCGCTCACTGACGACCAGGGTCGTGTTGGATTGCTGCTCTATGAAAGCAGCGAACCTGATTTTCTTGACCTGCCCCACACCGAGATGATTAAAGTGCTGGCCGGGCAGGCGACTGTGGCCATCCGGAACGCATTGCTCTACCGCGAAGTGCCGCTCATCAGCCTGATTGAACCCTTGCTGAAAAAAAAGCAAGCCGTGTTAAGCAGTCGCCGCAGCCGCTGGATGACCTTTGGCCTGGTATTCGAATGCGCGCTGTTTCTTGCGTTCTGTCCGCTGCCGATGCGCGTGGTGGGTGATTCGGTCGTGGCGCCACAGCATCTGGTCACGATCGCCGCCCCCGTCGACGGGAATGTCACTTCGGTCTTTGCGCATGAAGGCCAGCGCGTAGCCGCCGGAGACGTGTTGGGAGCCATCAACGATTGGCAGTGGCGCACGGATTTGAATGCATCCGAAGCAAAATATCAAGAAGCGATGCTGGTCATGCAGAATGATCTGGCTCACGGCTCTGCTCAGGCCGGAGCCGACCGCGCCCAGGCCGAGTTTCTTCGGTCTGAGGTGGCGCGTGCCCGCTCTCGCCTCGATAGCGCAAAATTGCGCTCGCCCATTGCCGGCATCGTGGTCACTCCCAACCTTCAGAATGTCGCCGGCCAGCATCTTGACGCAGGTGCTCCCTTCGCACAAGTGCTTGATCTCTCAACCGCGGTCCTCCAGGTTTCCGTTCCCGAGCGAGACGTCGCCCTGCTGAGCCCCGGCCAGACTGCAGCCATCAAGCTGGATAGCTATCCGCAGCGCACCTGGCATGGTCGCGTTGCCGTCGTGAGCCCACAGGCGCATCCGGGCGATGGCGAGCGCACCTTCACCGCCGAGGTTCCGCTGCCGAATCTCGACGCCAGTCTCCGCGCTGGTATGGCAGGCCGCGGAAAGATCTTTATTGGCTGGCGCCCGGCTGGGTATGTTCTGCTGCGCCGGCCCGCCCTCTGGATATGGCAGACTCTATGGGACTGGATTGGATGGTGATACGCATGGGCCCGCACTCTTTCTGCCGAATGCATCCTGCCGCCGCTGCTCTTTGCGCAGCTGCCGCAAGTGTGCTGTTCAGTACCGGCTGCGACAGCCATCCCCGAGCCCAGGCTGCCAGTGCCGCTGCATCCAAGACTCCAGTGAGCTCTTCCGTAGCTGATCCAGCCTCCATGCCTGGGCCGCCGTCAGACAGATCGGATCCAAAATCTTTCACGACGACAGGACCCCTCGTAGCCGAGCAGCAGGCCGACATCGCTGCTGAACGAGACGGCCGCGTTGTGAACATTGCGGTCCTGATCGGTGATCATGTACAGCGCGGCCAGCTTTTGGCGCAGTTGGATGACCGCGCTCTGCGCTCGGCCTGCGATTTACATAAAGCACGCATAGCCTCGGCCCATGCGCAGGTAAGGGAGTGGGAGGCAGAGGAAAAAAGCGCGGAGGCCGATCTGCGCCGCGCAGATGTGATGCGCGCCGACAAGATCATTAGCGAGGAGAACTGGGAACATGTGAAATACAAACTCGACGAGACCATCGCCGAGGTCGCCCATTACCGCGACGAGGAGGCAGCCGCGGAAGCTGACCTCAGCACTGCCAGCCTGCAACTTGAGCAGTCGCGTATCGTCGCGCCGTTCACTGGGGTCGTCGGTCGCAGCTCCGTGCGTCCCGCCCAGGAGGTCAAAGCAGGCGACATCCTCTTCTGGATTACAGCGGAAGCACCTCTGCGTGTTCTTTTCACTGTATCGGAAACCGCCATGGCTGCCTTCTCCGTCGGCAAGACCCTTGAACTCACGACTGCGGACTACCCCGGCCTGCGCCAGTCTGGCCGCATCCTCCGCGTCAGTCCTGTGGTCGATCCGGCCAGCGGCAGTGTGCAGGTAATCGGCGCGGTCGTCCGTCCATCGCCGCTGCTCAAGCCGGGAATGTCCATGCAGGTTCGTCTCGCGCCATGAATCTAAGTGAAGCCCTCGATGCCGCTCTTCCGGAAATGCCCCAGGCGCGAATAGCGCGCGGCCGTCCTCCGCGTCTCGACCCCAACCTTATCGTGCGTGAGGATGTACTCGACGGTGAGCCGGTCGTCGGAGTCTTCCAGCGCGGCAAAGCTAACTACTATCGCTTTCCGCTCAGCCAATGGGAGCTTGCGAAACTTTTCGACGGTGTTCATTCCTACGAGGAGATTGCCCACCTCTATACGAGCCAGACAGGCCTGCCAATAGATTCCGAGGAAGTGCGGACTTTCGCGGAGAACATGGATGGATCCGATTTTTGGTATAAAACACCGCAGGAGAAGAATCTCGCGCTGAGCGAGAAGCTTCTCGCCCAGCGGGGACGCAGGGGCAGATCAAAAATCGACCTGGCGCACATCGGCTTCTCCGCATGGGATCCTGATCGCTACCTTGGTTGGCTCGATGGAGCCATCGGCAGTTATGTGTATAGCCGCTGGTGCGTTCTTGCCGTCGTCCTGCTTTTTTTCTTCGAAGCCACAGTCTTCATCTCCAAGTGGAGCATCCTTGGCCCTGACACTGTGCTCTATTTCAACTTTGCCCACAAGAGCTTGCTCGACCTCACGCAATTTTGGCTGCTCTTTCTCATTCTCGGATTTTTCCATGAATCAGCACACGGCTTGACCTGCAAGCACTACGGTGGACAGGTCCACAGAATGGGATTCATGTTCATCTATCTCGCGCCTGCCTTTTTCGTTGATGTGACTGAGATATGGATCTCCACCACAAAGATACAACGGCTGGCTACTATCATCGCCGGCATCTGGGTGGAAATGATACTCTGCGGCCTTGCAATGATTGTCTGGTCAAACACTCGCACGGGCGAGTGGCTGCATGATTTTGCCTACCAGATCATTCTGCTTACCGGCTTCGCGGTCGCGCTCATTAATCTCAATCCGCTCATCAAACTTGACGGCTACTATTTTTTTACTGAGCTTATCGAAATTCCCGATCTCAAGGAGCGATCCACAGCCTTCCTCTCCGGATGGTTCCAGAACCGCATCCTCCGCCTGCCGGTTGAGACTCCGGTTGTGCCGCGACGGCGGGCGCCGTTCTTTATCGTTTACGCTCTTGCTTCCGGAGCGTACAGCTATCTCCTGCTCTTTTTTGCGATCCGCTTCTCTTACAACATTGCTTCGCACTGGCTTGCCGAGTTCGCTCTCGTCCCCGCCGGGGCCCTGGCGTTTGTCATCTTCCGGTCGCGCCTGCGCTCGTTGCGTAAAGTGGCCCGGGAGTTCTGGGAACGCAAACTCGGCTCAGACCTTCGCTGGGGTTCCGTCCACACTCTCGTGACCGCAACACTGGCTGCAATTCTGTTCCTGCCGATCTGGCGCGATCGAGTGGGCGCCTTTTATGTAATCGAGCCCATGCATTCGCACACGCTGCATGCGGCGGTGGCAGGTCGGGTGAATGAAGTGCTGGTCCAGCAAGGGGAAAGGGTCCGTGCGGGTCAGCCGTTGTTCCGCATGAGCAGCCTCACGGCCGCGTCAATGGAATCCTCGTCTGCCGCTCAGGTAAGCAGCGCCAGATTCCAGACATTCAACGCCCAGCTTCAAGGCCGAAGCATCGGAACTGCGGCTGCCAGGCAGAGCGGAGCCGCGCACTTCGAGGAACTTGCCCACGAAGCTCAAGCCTCTCTTGTGATTGCCGCGCCAGCCGACGGGACAGTTCTCACGCAGAATCCCGGCTTGCTACTCGATCAGGATGTCGCCTCCGGTCAGTCACTGCTTGATCTGGCAGACGCCGGGCCGCGCGTTGCCAGGATATTTATTCCTGCATCTCAACTCGATCGTATTCCCACGGGCGCCGAAGTCGCTCTGACTCTGCCAGGCCAGTTCTCTGTTCTTCGCATGACGCTGCCGCCCCCCGGAGGCGACGCCGTCGCTCTCCCCCCGGGTTTGATCGCCCGGCAGGACTATAAAGGGATTCAGTTGGCAGTTTTTTACAGTGCTCGCGTGACGCTGTCCGTCAGGGATGGTAATCCGATGTTCGGTGTCTCAGGCCAGGCTAAGATTTTCGGGGTGCGGCGTAGTTTGGCAGAGCGGACGCTGATTTTATTTTGGGACCTGATCAAAGCTCATGCCTGGTAAAGATAACGGAGCGGCCGTCTAAGCGGCCGCTCCGTTAACTTTACACCCAGTCTTTCTATAATCTTGGCGTGCTCCAACAGCGAAAGCTGCCGTCTGTCTGCCAGCAGGCACTCCTCAATCCCTGAGGCACCTTGGCGCCTACGGGCTCTCTACTGGTTGACCAGCATGGTGGTGTTGACAGTCATGGCCGCCACCACTTTGCTGGCGGTCTGCTTGGTGCTGACCAGCTTGCTGGCAGCTGCACGGCCCTTGGCGTCGGAGGGCTTCGCGGTTGAGGACTTCGCAGATGCGCTCTTGCCGATCAGTGACTTCTTTGTGATTGCCATTGTCTTATCCTCCAGGAGAAGTTGAACTTCGGTTACGCCTTTATCTAGTGCATGCCGTATGCCAAACTCCAACCGATAGCCAATATCTCTATTAAATAGTTGAATAAATAGCACTTATTGGCAATGGACTATTTTCATTCGCGAGCTCATCTTTGGGCGTGAAGGTTAAAAATTAATCTATCGATGGTGAATAATTCACCAAACCGATGCCTATAGCGAGTATTTGCGGCAAAGATATTTCATCCGCTGCACGTCGATCTTCAGCAAGTTCGCGGCGGCGGACTTGCTTCCCTTCGTGCGTCCCAGCGCGGTAGCCAGCAAAGCGATCTCAAGCTGCCGAACCTCCCCATCAAAGTCTGTGCCTTCTTCAGGCAGCAGAATGCCCTCCTGTGCGGCTACGCTGTGAGCCAGCATCTTGGGCGGCAAATCGCTCGCGTCGATTTCATCCCGGCGCGTTGTGACGATCAAGCGCTGCATGAGGTTCTCAAGCTCGCGCACATTGCCCGGCCAGGTATGTTCCTCAAGTACAGACAGCGCATCGGCAGTGAGCCGCTTCACCGGCAGGCCATTCGCCATGCAGTGGACTTGAAGGAAATGCTCGCAAAGCACTGGGATATCTCCGGTGCGTTCCCGCAGCGAAGGAAGTTGGATGGGAATAACATGGATGCGGTAGTAGAGATCTTCGCGGAACCGGCCGGTGCGCGCCATCTCCTCCAGCGGCTCGTTCGTGGCGCAGATGAGCCGGAAGTCGATCTTGCGCTGCGTGCGCCCACCCAGCCGCTGCACCTGGTGATCTTCAAGCACGCGCAGCAGCTTGGTCTGCAATGGCAGCGTGAGGGTCGCGATCTCGTCCAGGAAAAGCGTGCCGCCGTCGGCCAGTTCGATCTGACCGGGACGCGACTCAGGTGCCCCCGTAAACGCGCCGCGCTCGCTGCCAAAGAGTTCTGACTCGATGAGGCTTTCCGGCAGAGCGGCGCAATTCAGGCGAATATAGGGCTTGTTTGCCCGGCGACTCAGCGCGACAATAGCGCGCGCAGCCAGCTCCTTACCCGTGCCGCTTTCGCCTCGGATGAGCACGTTGATGCTGCTGCTGGCCACCTGCTGGATGGCGTCGTAGACAAGCCGCATCGGCTCGCTGGCGCCCACAAAGTCCTGGAAACGGCTGAATTCGAATGCTTGCTGGCGCATCCGCTTGCGCTCTGCATCTTCAGCGCGGCGGCGCAGCGTGTCCACCAGCGTCATGCGCAGTTCCGTCACATCGACAGGGTTGCGGAAGTGTCCATCGGCGCCGGCGCTGAGCGCCTGCTTCTCAACAGAACGCGTCCTTGCCCGGCTCATGGAAATCAGTACGAGGTCCTCATTCAGCCGGCGCAACTCGTCGAGCACGGGCAGCCCGCCGTAGGGGTCTTCACCTTGCGTATCGATGTCGAGCAGAACTGCCACGACGTGGGCTTCGCGCGTCCAGCGCGCAAGGCCGTCATAGCTGTCTCGAACAACCACGTGGAACCAGGGCGACAGCTCGGTAGTCAGCACGTCAAGGAACTCATCGTCCACCGTGACAATGCAAACAGACGGCAGTTCCGTCTGCGACGCCAAAGGTGACCCGGCTCCTCCCGACCCATGTCCTGAGAGCATACCGAATTCTACCTGCGAAACAGCAGGAAGTCCGCAACAGATTTGGGCTGCCAAGTGGAATCAATTGCACGAGTTTGCTGTTTTGACCCTTCATGACTTGAAGCAGAAAGCAAATAGCGCAGATAACTTCTGTTTCACTCGGTATCCTCGGCAAAGATAACTTTTGCGTCATGCGGAGGTACATCCATAAAACATTGCCAATAGGTAACTTAGTAAAAATGCCGCTCCCTCCACAGAAAGGAGTGGTACACTTCCACCCGATAAAGCGAGTTCACGGCAAGTGCACTCGGGACCCCTCTCGGCTCGGTGCTTGGCCGTGTTCAAGGTCTCTCGCCATGGAAACCGCTGCTCGCACTGGACATCTCGTCCGCTTCAAGACCTTCGAGCTGAACCTCCGGACACGTGAGTTGCGCAGAGATGGCTTGAGACTCAGGCTCCATGGCCACCCGATTGACGTGCTGGAGATTTTGCTGGAGCAGCCGGGCGAGTTGGTCACCCGCGAGACGCTACAGAAAAGGCTTTGGCCGGAAAACACCTTCGTGGATTTCGAACACGGCCTGAACAGCAGCATCAACAGAGTGCGCGAGGTCCTGGGCGATAAAGCTGAATCGCCACAGTTTATCGAGACGCTTCCCCGGCTGGGCTACCGCTTTATCGCTCCGGTTGAAGCTGTGCCTGTGGAGGCCCCGGTTTCCGCTCCGACTGCGACCAGCGCGCCTCTTCCCGACCCGCAAGGATTGCAGGACACAGTCTTGCCCTCGCCTGACGCGGATCAGCCTTCGCCTCCGCCCTTGCGGAACCGGCTCTCAAAGAATCGCCTGTGGTGGGCCGCCGGCGCCGTCATCGGATTGGCGCTTCTTGCAGGACTGGGAACCGCGTGGCAACTGTGGCAAAAGGACTATTTCTGGAAGAATCCCCTGGACGGTGCCAGGGTCGAGCGCCTCACGGACTTTGATGGTGACGAGTTTGACGCGGCAATTTCGCCGGAAGGGAAACTCGTGGTATTTTCCTCAGACCGCGCGGGGCAGCCCGATTTGTGGCTCACAGAAATCGGCAGCGGCCAATTTTCGAACATTACGAAGGGCAGTGTTCCCAAACTCATGCACAACAACGGAACCATTCCCGCGCTGGGATTTTCCAGGGACGGTTCGCAAGTGTGGTTCTCAAGCTACCAGGAAACGCTGACGTGGATCGGGCCGGCGATTGGCGGTGTCGTCCGTCCCTTCCTTGAGGCAGGGCTCGAGCCTGCTTGGTCGCCCGACGGAAGCCGGATCGCCTATCACACAACGGAAGCGGGTGACCCAATCTATATCGCCGACCGAAATGGGAACAACTCCACTCGCATTTTTGTGGAGAAACCCGGGATCCACTGCCACTCTCTCACCTGGTCGCCCGATGGTCACTATATCTATTTCGCCAAGGGCACTCCGACAACCGAAGAAATGGATATCTGGCGGATTCCGGCCGACAGAGAGAATCAGGTTCTTGTGCCGGAGCGGATTACGCATCACAATGCCCGCGTGGCTTATCTAAGCTGGCTGGACTACCGAACCTTGATCTACTCCGCCACGGCCGATGACGGTACTGGACAGTGGCTCTACTCGCTGGATGTGGAGCGTCGCGTCCCCCACCGGGTCAGCTCCGGGCTGGAGGACCAATATCTAACAGTGTCGGTCAGCGACACCCGCCCGCGTCGGCTCGTTGCCAGTGTCGCGCGCCCGAGCGCAAGCCTATGGACAGTTCCCATATCGGATCGAATTGAAACAGACGCATCTGCCGTCCGCTTCCCAGTCCCCAACGCACGAACCCTCGGGCCCCGCTTCGGATCCGGCTATCTGCTCTTTCTTTCAGGCCGCGGAGGAGGCGACGGGCTCTGGAAACTTGAGAATGGCTCCGTTCGCGTTCTCTGGAACGGCAGAGACGGAGGATTAGTCGGGCCGCCTGCGATCGCTCCAGGCGGTGAACAGATTTGTTTCGCATATCGGAAGGGAGGCCGCGCCAGCCTCCACATCATGAGCGCCAATGGCACCAGCGTAAAGGCATTGGCCCCATCGCTCGATGTGCGGGGCGGGGCCTCCTGGTCCCCGGATGGGAAATGGATTGCTGTTGCGGCTGACCGCGGCGACGGAACGAAATTGTTCAAGGTGCCAGTAGATGGCGGCGAGCCCGTTCAGCTCTTGGACTCCCTGGCATACTCTCCCGTTTGGTCACCGGACGGAAAGTTGATTGTCTATTCGGGAGCGCCCGCTGGCGGCGAGTTCGCCGTAAAAGCCGTCACGCCGGATAAGTCACCTGTACCGCTTCCAGCTATTACCGTCGTTTATAACAAGGGGAATCCCTACCGCTTTCTTCCCGGCGAGAATGCGCTGATTGTTTTGGAAGGAAGCCCTAGCAAGCAAGACTTCTTCCGGGTCGATCTAAGCACGGGAAAGCAGCGTGCTCTCACTGATTTGAAGCCTGGCTTTCGAGTGCAGAGTTTCGATGTCTCGCCGGATGGCAAGCAGATTATCTTCGACCGCTTGCGGGATAACGCCGATGTCGTCTTGATGGAACTAAGTAAGTAACTCGGGCGCGAATCCAATCTTCCATTATGCCCTGCAGGCGAGGAACCCGTGATGGGAAATCATCGGGCGTCAAGCGCGTCTGGTGTCAGTTGGGGTGAGACAGGCTGACGTAAGCCGCCGGGGAACTTCGGCCTCACCTTCGCTTTTCCAGATCCGCCGTAACAAAGCGGATCAGGGATTCCAGCAGCGCGGCTCGCGGGTAGGTGGTCTTATCCATTCCCGACCGGATGGTTGCATCCGTCGACTTGTCGAAGGGCAATGCGACTGCGAAGTGGTCCGCAAGCGCCGCACCCAGATACCTCGCGCCCGGCACGATGGCATCATCCCTCAACAGCTGGCCATCCTCGTCCGCTCCATACACTTGAAGAGCGCGCCATGATTGCAGAAGTGCTTTCGATGTTGTGGCCTGGTCCGCCTTCGCAATCAGGGAGTAGGTGGGCACAACAGGATTGGGATGGGCCGCAAGAAATGCCTGGCGGGTCTCGCGCTTCAGGCTCTTGAATCCCGTGGAAAGATCGCCCTGGCAGCTCTTGATTGGATTCATCCTCATGTACTTGTCTGCAACCGCGGGCAGCATGTCTGCCACCGGCGATCCGCCCGAGGCGCCGGCAACCGTGATGAACGCGGCCACCTGTCCGGCGACATCCGCCTCGTCTGCCAGAGCGACCTGAATGTCGGGCCCTCCTTTGCTGTAACCGATCAGAATGTACTTCTTCCCGCCGCTCGCCCTGTGATCGCGCAAATACTGCGCGATGACTTTCGCATTGGACTCACTGGAGTCGTTGGGCACCGTCAGCAGAGCGACATCCAACCCGTACTGCTTCTTCAGCGCCTCCTGCCCTTCCTGAAAGGCCGGCGTGTCTGGCACGCATGAACTCATGATGCCCGGCACGATGAGCACGCGATACTGGGTGGACAGCGGCCCAAGATTCAAGTCATCCTTCCCTGCCGGATCGATATAGCGCGCGCATGGCCCCCAATCGCCTCCGCCGGGATTGTTCTGCTTGAGAACCGAGCAGAACATATCGCCAAATGCTGTCGAAACATCGTGTGTTCCCTCTGACAGGTAGACCAGCAGGGTGCGTCCGTCGGAATGGAATTCTCCTCCAGTCGCCGTGCGCGCTTGCAGCACAGGATCCGTTGGAGTGATATATGCCGTCTTGATCACCATGCCGGTCTGCACCAGACTGTCGCGGATGAAGTCGCGCTCCTCATCGGTGTTGGGGTCGATTTTGTGCGTGATGCCATTGTTGCGCTGGTCGCGTTCAAACCCGATATCGTGTGTGCCCGCTCCCGCCCAGACAGTCTGCCCATCCAGGTCGAACGGAGCTTTCCACAACCGAAAATGATTGCGCGAGGCGACCACCCGCACAGGGTCCGCCTGTGCGTATCCGAAGTCCTGCGGCCGCCCGAACAGACGAAGCTCGCTCATGGTCATGGTCACATAGGCTTCTTTCGAAAGAGAAGCCAATATCCCGCGCAGAATCGCATCCTTGTCCGTGCGATCCACCACCACCCACCCTGCCGCCTTGAGCGCTGCCTGCACCTGATCCTGCGATCCAGTCAGGATGAAATTCACCCGATCGCCCGGCGCGCCTGCCGGATCGCTGACCCGCCGGGGAATCGAATCAATCAGGCTTTGCGGAAACGCCGGCACGCCGATCTCTGCCTTTGCCACCGACGGTGCCGCTTTCGGAGCCGCTGAGGCAGCGGTGCGCTTGATGGTCACCTGGTAAGAGCCCGTGGCGCGGTCCATCGACGACTGATTGATGGCGACGAAAAGACGCCCCGCGATGCGCGCCGGGCTCTGATACTGTGCCCCGATGAGGAATGGCCGGTCTGCATCACTGGAGCCAATCCGCCCAATCAACGCGCCGCGTCCGGCCTGATTAAGCTGCATGATCCGCAACAGGTCTGCAAAGCCGCGTGGCAGGCCTTCCGGCCCGTTGGACTGGCGCGCGTCAGAGTACTGCAATTCCCCGGCGGCGCTGATCTGCACCGTATCTCCAGCCCTGAGATCGAGGCCGGTATCCACCCAACCATCCGCCGGCTGCAGGTCCAGCGCTCGGGTTTGCGCCCAGAGCGGCGCCACGAACATGAAGCAGAGGAGGATTTTCCGGATCACCTTGATTTCCTCCCTATCGCGTCGGCAATGTATTGCTCCACCCGGCTCCAGATGGCTGGGTCCTGTTCCATCTTCACGTGACTTCCGCCGAACGTACGTCGGAACCAGGAGGCATTGGATGTGTCCACCCAGCGATGCTTGTACGATACGCCGACGTTGCACAGTATGCGCGTCTTCGCGGGGTCGGCGGCGCGAATCTTTCTTTCACCCTGCACGGTCAGCGGGTCGTGCTGGTAGAAATTTGCAGCCGCCAGCACGTTGGCTGGAATCACCTGATCGTGGAAACCCACACTGTCCACCTGCACGGTCAGCAGCACGGGGATGCCAAGCTGATTGAGATCGCGTGCCGTGGCCACCGCTGCGGCGCCACCCCAACTCTGCCCAAACAAAATGATGCGGGCGTGCGCCCGTTCCTCAACATCAAGATGCCCGTTTCGATTGGTGTCGAGCGCTTTGCGAATCAGATCGAGTGCAAGCTTGCGGTTCCGGTTTCCGATGGACTCGGCGTAAACACCGGGCGTCTCGCGCAGCTTGAGCACCAGCCGGCGGACGCTCTTGTGCTCATCATTCCAGCGATCAAATCCACCAAGGAAACCGATGACCAGTGTCGATCCAGGCGGGATCGGAGTAGGCGTTTGCAGGTCTGACAGCCTCTGCGCCCTCAGTGCCGGACAGCACATAACCGTCACGATCACTGCCCATTTCAACATCTTGGACCGGCTGCCCATTCTTCTGTACGACGTCACAAGCACTCCGATGTCACTGGCCGAAACGCGCATCTCGCTCGCTGCCCTTGCTGCGCCACTTGCCCAGGCAGCCCGCAAATCGCACCGGCTTGGCAGAAGCCACAAGGCAACGCGCCAGGTGGACTCGCCAGAAATGGTACACCACCTGAATCGCTGCCTGGACCTTCTCCCTGCGGCTCGGCATTTTCGATTCTCTGATGACACTGCACCGTGGCTTCGACTTTAATTCGGATCAGTCCAGGATCGTGGGCCTGGCGCCCTATGGAGACCGAAGCCGCTTCCGGCTGTTCTTCGAGGAAGCCGTGGAGCTTCGCGACGACGGCTCCATTCGTATTCCGATTCTCAAATTAAGCCGCGCCCGCTCATAGGGCTCCGCTGCCACGCCCACCTCGGCCCCTTGCGCCGTCACGCACACGACCAGTCCTGCAGAACAGGTCAAATTGAAGCGCAGGCCGCAGTCTGGATAAAAGGTTGGCTTGCCATCGGTGTTCAATTGAAAGCGCCAGGCCGCGGGCGAGAGAGGATGATCATTGGACAGCGCGGCACGAACCAGGGCACGCGTCGTCAGGTATTCGCGGCGATGTGCAACGCCTCATCTCAAGATTGACCCGTGAAGGCAGGGAGCCGAAGACGATACCCAACCTTTGAGGGACCATCAGCCTCATTTGGCAAGCTGCTTAGGCTCAAAAGTTCGTAGACTCAACACTCGCTAAGCCGAAGCTGCCCAGAGCAGTGAAGAAGAGGCCGCGCTTCTTCAAGCTGGCTGATGTAGGAAGAATCATTGCATCGGTACAGACAACACAGCGGTGTCTTTATTGGCTCATGGCCGAGACGGGCATCCGAGCCGGGGAATTGTCAGGGCCCCGCATCCAAGGCGTTGCTCTCGACACAATCACTATTGAACAGTCAGTCTGCGGCGGGAAAGAGCAGGCACCAAAGACTCAGAACTCTGTCAGGAAGATTGCTATATCCTCACAGCTTGCAGAACTGTTATGGAAGCAGATCGGCTGGCAGAAGGCAATAGGGCATTCGTTTGTGTTCACCGTGAGCACGGGCAGCCCGCTTGACATCAACATCGAGCGAAGCAGACGCCTTGCGCCCATTCTGAATGCATTGGAGATCGATACGGCCGGATACCATGCCTTCCGTCACTTCAATGTTTCCCTGATGGATTCGTTGCGAGTTCCGCTCAAGACGATTCAGGAGCGTATCGGCCACGCTCTCACAGGGTCGTTCACCCTGGACGTGTACGGTCACACTCTCGATTGGAAATCGAACGAAGAGGCAGCAAAGGGATTAGGAGATGAGATTGCCAGAGCCGTCACAGAAGCCGAGAGCAATGTCGATTCTGGTCCATTAACTGCTCACAAAGAGAATGACTTCCAGGCCCGGAACCTGGAAGTCGCTGATAATACATAACTGATTGGTTGCGGGGGCTGGATTTGAACCAGCGACCTTTGGGTTATGAGCCCAACGAGCTACCGGGCTGCTCCACCCCGCATTCACAGTCTAGCAACTGCCCTGTGCCCGGTCAATGGCGTACGCAGGCTCGCTCCACTATCAGGTACACTTCTGGGAAGCCGTTTTGCCAGCGAGGAAGCCCGCGGATGTCCCAACTTTATGTTGTTGTTCTGGCTGTGATTGTCGTCGCCTTGCTGGCCGTCTCGCTCTACCGCACATCCCGCGTCAAAACCAAGGCCGACTACCTCGTGGCGGGCCGTTCGCTGCCTGCCGTGGTACTCGTGCTTACGCTCCTCACCTCGTGGATAGGAGCCGGCTCGCTCTTCGCCGGAGCTGAAAACGCCTACCGCAACGGGTTTGCCGCGCTCTGGCAGCCTGCCGGCGGCTGGCTGGGACTGCTGCTCATTTACTTCATCGCGCCGCGCGCCCGCAAATTCGCCCAGTTCACGCTGCCCGATCTCCTTGAAGCTCGCTATAACCAGACCGCGCGCGTGCTGGGCACCTTCGCCATTCTCTTCGCCTATATCGGAATCACCAGCTACCAGTTCAAGGGCGGCGGCAACGTGCTCCATCTCATCTTCCCTGAAGCGGTCACACCGGAACTGGGCACTTATATCATCGCCCTCTTCGTCATTGTCACAACGGCGCTCGCCGGCATGTCGTCAGTGGCCTATATGGATGTAGCCATCGGCTCGCTGGTTACCGTCATCTGCATCATCGCTGCGCCCATGCTTTTCCTGCGCGCCGGCGGATGGGCCGGGCTCCACGCCGCGCTGCCACCCACGCACTTTCAGGTGCTCGGCAATCTCACCTTCACCCGCGCACTCGAATTTCTGGTGCCGACCATGCTCCTGATGCTGGGCAACCAGGTGATGTATCAGAAGTTTTTCTCCGCAAAATCAGAGCGGGATGCGCGCCTCTCCGTCATCGGCTGGATCCTCGGCACTCTGCTGCTTGAAACGCTCATCGTCGCCATCGCCGTCTTTGGCTCGGCGCTTTACTCCAACGGCGAAGTAGCCCGCCAGCCATACGAAATCATCCCCTACACGGCGCGCCATGGCCTGCCCGCCCTCATGGGAGCGCTGCTGCTCGGCGCCGTCTTCGCCAAGGTCATCTCCACTGCCTCGAACTACCTGTTTTCCCCGGCCACCAACCTCATCAACGACGTCTTCGTGCGCTACATTGCGCCGGACGCGTCGAACAAGCGCGTGCTCATCGTCTCGCGGCTGGCCGTGGTCTTGCTGGGCTGCTGGGCGCTCTACCAGGCGGTCTACGCTCAAAGCATCCTTGAAAAGATGCTCTGGGCCTACACCATCTACTCCGCCGCGCTCACGCCGGTGGTTCTGGCTGCTTTTTACTCAAAGCGCGTCACCGCCTGGGGCGCGGTGGCCGCCATCGGCGCAGGAACGGTCGTGACCCTGGCCTGGGATGCGCCCGGAGTCAAGACCCTCTTCCCGCCCATCCTCGCCCAGCGCGACGCCATCTTCCCTGCCCTCTTCGCAGCCGTGGCCGCCATGGTCGTGGTCAGCCTCTTCACGCCCAAACCCGCGCCGGAACAATTGGCGCAGTTTGGCGATTAAGGCACACGCGCCTCTCGCCGCGTTGAAATGCCCTAAACTGTTGCTTGGACAGCCCGATGCCAACGCGCCCCTGCTGGGTTGAAATTCGCGCCCGCGCTCTTGAGGAAAACCTCCGCTTCCTGGCCAGCCTTGCAGCTCCCCACGCGGAGCTGCTCGCCATCGTCAAAGCCAATGCCTACGGTCACTCGCTCGCGCTGTGCGCTCCGGCAGCCGTCCGTGCCGGAGCCCGTTGGCTCGGCGTCACCAGCGTCGAAGAGGGCGTGGCCGCGCGCGCAGTCTGTCCCCATGCACATATCCTTGTGATTGGCGGCGCATTCCCCGGCCAGGGCGCCGACATCATCCGCCACGGACTCATCCCCGTCGCCTGGGAGCCGTGGCAACTCGACGAGTTGGAAGCCGCCGCACATGCCGCAGGCGTTCGCTCGGTACCCGTCCACCTGGAGCTCGACACCGGCATGAGCCGCCAGGGCGCAGACGCCGATACCCTTGCCCATCTTCTGCCACGGTTCGCGCCGGGATCGCCGCTCCTGCTTCAGGCCGTAATGACCCACCTCTTCGCCGCCGACGAGGCCGACGGCCGCCAGACCGCAAGCCAGCTTGCCCGCACGGACGGTGCCTTGAGCCGCATCAAGGCAGCAGGCCATCATCCCGAGTGGCTCAGCGTGGGCAACACCGCCGCTCTGCTCGCCGGGCAGGCGAGCGCCATCGCAGCCATTGCCGCCCGTTATGAAATGAAGACCCTCATGCGCCCCGGTCTCGCGCTCTACGGCCTCGCGCCGCAATACAACCCCGCATTCGATCCCGAGGAGCCCCCGTCCCTGGCCGAGGCGCGCCTTCGCCTGCAACCCGTCCTCGCCTGGAAATGCAGGGTCGTGGGCGTCCGCTCGGTTCCCGTCGGCGCCGTTGTGGGATATGGCGGTACATTCGTCGCCACTGAGCCCTTGCGCCTCGCGCTGCTGCCCCTCGGCTACGCGGACGGGCTCGACCGCCGGCTTGGTAACCGCTTCAGCCTGCTCGTCCGCGGCCGGCGCGCGCCGCTCGTGGGGCGTATCAGCATGGATCAGGCAGTGCTCGACGTAACCGAAATTCCCGGCGTCGAAACCGGCGATGAAGTGGTCATCCTCGGCAGCCAGGGCAGTGAAACCATCTCCGCATTCGACCACGCAGAAGCCGCGGAGACCATCCCGTGGGAGATCTTCACGCGCATCGCCCCCCGCGTCCCGCGCATCGCCGTCTAACAGGCGCCGCCTGCGGTTGCGATCTCGCTCCCGGCAGTCTCCTGCCCTGCAATTTTCAGTCCGGCCGCTCCGGCCGTCGCAGCAATCATCGCCTCAATCCCCATCGCCGAGTTCAGCAGCATGTGGTAAAGTCCGCGGGCGCACCAGTCCTGCTGATAGAACTTGCGAATCACCGCCGCGCGCCGCTTGTCGAAGGCGGCCAGCAGTTGGTCTGCCTGCTGCGCCTGGCTGGGAAACGCGCCGGCAAACCACGCACGCTTGGCCTTGGCCGTGGCGTACACAAACACGTGAAAGCAACCCGGCTGGCAGGCCAGTGCGCAGGCCGCGCCCCGGCCCACCAGCACGCAATTCCCTTCCTGCGCCGCATCCACAATCTCCTGCCGGATGAGCGACAACATGCGCTCCGAGTCGAAGATCACGTCCTCGCCGAGGCTGGGAATCGGATAGCCCGAGTCCTGCCAGAAGACCTTGCCATAGCGGTAGTACCACGGGTCAAGCCGCTCGTCGAACTTGGCTGCCAGCTCCGGCGTCACTCCCGCCGTGCGCGCCGCGGCGATCACCAGCTCTGAGTCCAGCAGCTTCCAGCCCAGCCGCGCCGCCAGATCGTGGGCAAACTCGCCGCCCCGCGATCCGTACTCCCGTTCCACCGTAATCACTCTGATTGGCGAATGCATCCCTCAGCACGGTCCTCCGCGACTGGAGCATACAACGGCAGGCCACTCATCGGCAGCAGGAATCTCAAGCCGCCAGGCGTAGAAAACAAACCCGGCGCGGAAGTGGAACATTCCGCGCCGGTCTTTCCGCTGCTTCTCAGATGGAGTCTCACTGCGTCACTGGCTGCTCCGGAGCGCCCCGCGGTGCCTTCAGGTGAGGTGCGTTGGGTGGCGGAGGCGGAACAGGAGGCATCATTGTGCTCTCTGTGCCTTTCCGGATGCGCAGATCGCCAATGTCAGCGCTCAGGACGATCTTCGCCTGTCCTGATCCGATGCGCCCCGTGACGGTCTTGCCCTCGTCGCCGCTCACGGCCAGCTCGAAGTCGGTCACGATGTCGCCGTTATGGGTGCGCCCGTCCACGGTGGCCGATGCGTTGGGAGGCAAGGTCACCTCCACATCGCCCTTGCCGTTCTGCGCCTCCACGTTGAAGATGCCCGCCGGCTCAATCGAGATCTGGCCCCGGTTGTTGCTCACATACGTGTCGCCGGAAATCTGGTTCAGGTCAACGTCCTTGGCGTGCGTCACCACGCGCACCTGCCCCTTGGCCTGCGTTACGCGCAGGCTGTCGGAGTTCAGCGTCATGTCCCCCGGCAGTTGCGCCAGGTCCAGCTCCGTCACTGAGGTGTGCAGATGCACCGCCGAAGAAATATTCTCCAGATGCACATCGCCAAAGATCTCGCCATTCACCGTAACCTTGCCCTTGATCTCCGAGCAGGTCACATCGTTAAACTTGCCATCGACGATCAGGTCGCCATCCAGTTGGTGCGCGGAAAAGTCGCCCCGGTCGCTGGCGAAATGCGCCTGCACGGAACCCTGAATTGCGCTCAGGTGCACATCTCCATGGCGCGAGGTGATATTGGCGCCTCCGCCCAGGCCCGCCACCGTCACATCGCCGCGGCTGGAGTTCACCGTAACCTGCACGCTCCGGGGAACCGTGATCGCCAGGTTCACCCGGCCGCTGTCATTGCCCTCCGACTTCACCAGCACCGTGTTGCCGCTGACTGTCACCTTCGCCGCTTCCGCATCGAAAATCTTCTTGGCGTCGGCATCGGACGTCGCAAAGGCCACGGCATGTGCCTGCACTTCCACATTGGTTCCTTCGCCCGCGGTAACGCTGATGTCCCCGCGCGGATTCTGGATATCGACAATGGCATTCGCCGGTGCCGCCACGCTCTGCGCCGGCTGGTCAAAGTCCCGCTGAGGCAGCCCGAGCATGTTGAAGAAGTTGTCGTCCTGATCGCCCCACTCGGCGCGCATCGCGCCCCATTTGTGCCAGCTTGAAGCCGCAAATCCCAGGATCGCCAACAGAATAAGTACGCCGATAAAACCGCCGCTCCGGCGCACGGGAGTCGGGCGGCGCAGATCCAGCGCCCACTCGCCCAGCAAAGCAAGGCCGGCGCCGATCATCAAAAGCGGCCACCACTGGCCGTACCATGACCAGAAGCTGGCGGGAGCAATGCGCCCGCTGTACAGCAGCAGGCCGACAACACCCACCGCCACAAGAATGATCGGGCCGACAATCGAGGGAACTCGCGGACCGTAGGCTCCCGCGTAGCTCGCCTTCAGCGCCTGCTGCTGCGCCTTCCACGCGTCGCGCTGGGCGCGCCAGGCAGCCTTTTGCTGCTCGCGGTAAATCCGCCATTGCATGCGCGGGTCGTAAGGGGGCGGCGCGCCGCCCGGCGGTGTAAATGGAGGCACACTGCTCATGACTGCCCTCCCTCCGGGCCTGTGCCGGGTTCCTGCGGCGGAACAGAAACATTCGTCGCGCCCGCTTGCGGCGGAGTCTGCGGCGCGCCAGTTCCGGCATACTGGGATGCACCACCCCCGTACGAACCCGGATAGGAACCCGGATACGAGCCTGGATACGAGCCCTTCAGCAGCGGCTCGTCGTCCGCCGCCGCCAGCGCAGCCCGCTCCGCCAGCTTCAGCACGCCAATCAGGATCAGCAAGAGCGGTACGAAGATGTGCCAGCTCACCAGGTGCGCCTCGTGCAGCAGGGCCACGGTGCCCAGCAGAAGAAGTACGGCCGGGCCCATCAGACGGCGAATCAGAATATAGCGGTTCATTATGCGCCTCCTTTTTTTGCATCGCCCATGCGGCGCAGAATCAGCCAGACGCCAATCGCGATAAGCACCAGCGGCCACAGAAAGTGGAAGAACCGGTCCACCATGAAGCCCATCTGGTTCAGCAGGAGAAGCACTCCGAAGCCGATAAGGATCATCGCCCCAATCGGCTCCTTGCGCCGCCAGGACATGGGCGGAACCGGTGGCACCGGCGGAGCCGGCGGTACAGGAGGTGCTCCCGGTTCGCCATATCCCGCTTGCGTATACGATTGCTCCGGTCCCGGATAAGGCGCCTGATACGGTCCCGCATAGGGCGCCTGGTAACCTCCTGCTGCCGGTCCCGGCTGCGCCGGACTCGCCGGCCCCGCCGGTGGCTGACCCGGATGATGCGAGCGCCCGCTCAGATTCAGCCAGTTGCCCACCTCGTTCAGGCCCAGCGGATCAGGCAGCGGCAATCCATCGCGCCGTGCAACCGCCGTGTGGTACGCCTCAAACGACTGGTAGAGTACCCACGCGCCAATGAAGATGCCGAACAGCCCGAAGTGTTCAGTCATGTTCACAAGCAGAGCAAAGATCACCACGTGAATCAGCCCCTTGAAGAACTGGCCGTTGTACATCGCGCCCACGCCGGGAATCAGCCCAAGCACGGCCGCGGCCACAGGATTCGGTCCGCCCGGAGGGGGTGGGACAAACACCTGTTGCATGTTCTTCCATGCCACAAGGCAGGGTTCGCACATCACCTGCCCGCCTTCCGCCCTGCGGACGCAGGTTTCGCACAGCGCCTTGCCGCAGTTCTGGCAAAATGCCGTTGCAGTCACACCACTGTGATTTACGCAGTCCATTCTGTGCTCCTTTCCCATATTGCTGCAGCGGAGCCGCCGGAATGCGCGGGCTGGGCCTTCACCGTAAGGGACGCTTCCAGATAGTCGAGGGAATCAACCGTCAATGGCGCCCCCGACTGTTGCGGAGGAGCCACACGGGATCCCCCGTCCTTGCCTGTTGGATTCTTCTTTGACTCCCCCGGCTGAACCGGCTGGGCGTCATCTTGCTGCTGGTAGTCCGTGCCTTCACCCTGCGAGGTGCGGCGCAGATCCCTCATCCTCGATTCCACTTCGTACACAAGCCGCAGGTGATCGTAATACCGGATAATCGGCGTCGAGGCCACCGTCAGCTGCCGCTCCATGTAAGAGCGCATTGCGCTCGGCCGCAGGTTCGACATCCGCAGGTCGGTCACCCGCACCCCCGTCAGATTCAGCGTCAACGCGATGGAGAAGAACGCCATCGCCGCCGTCATCAGCAGCCGCGGCTCGGCAAAGCGGCGAATTCGTCCTATCACGCCCGGCCGCTGCCACGCCGGAGGCATCGGCAGCACGTTGCTGCCCGCCGTCGCCAGGCTGCGGCTTGCCTCATGCCCCGGGCCGGTGCTGGCAAGAATCCTGTCCAGAAGCCCCTCGGGAACCTCCGGCTCGGGCGAGAGAAACTCCAGCCACTCACGCCCGCGCCGCGCTTCCTCAAACAAGGCTGTGCAAGCCGGGCAGGTAGCCATGTGCGCCGTAAACGTCGCCTCGTCCTCGGGCCGCAACAACCCGTCCAGCGCGTCAGCCAGCAGCGTCTCCCACTGGCCGCATGCCGGGGAATTCGGAATGTGCGCGCGGTCTGCCATGATTACATCACCTCTCGTTTATTACGTTCCAGCAGGCGCGCCAGTTCCGCGCGGCCCCTGCTGATGCGGGATTTCACGGTCCCTTCGGGAATGCCCAGCACCTGGGCAATCTCCTTGTAATCCAGGTCTTGCAGGTCTCTCAGTATCACCGCCTCGCGCAGCTCAACCGACACGCACGCCAGCGCCCCCTGCACCATTTTTGCCAGTTCCTTCTGCGCGGCAGACTCGTGCGGCGAGGGGCCGCTCGACATCAGCCGGTCCACAGGCCGCAACTCGTCGGTCTCGTCCCAGCCGTCGTCCAGCGAGCCCGTGGCGCGCT
>JAGWRX010000002.1 GCA_028876395.1 Acidobacteriota bacterium | reverse complement strand
CTTTCTTGCAGGGCTCCAGTGAGCGGTCGAGCAGGTCAGACACCATCTGCTCCAGCTTGGCGCGCGTCAGCTTGCGGACCAGGTGCTTCGGCCCGGTGGCGTCAGCAGTGATGAACGGCAGGTTGATCTCCGTCTCGACGGTCGTCGAGAGCTCGATCTTGGCCTTCTCCGCAGCGTCCTTCAGGCGCTGCAGGGCCATTTCGTTGCCCTTCGAGCCCAGGTCCAGCCCCTCTTCCTGCTTGAACTCGGCGATGAGCCAGTCCACAATGCGCTGATCGAGATTGTCGCCTCCCAGGTGGGTGTCGCCGTTGGTGGACTTGACCTCAATGACGCCCTCGCCCACTTCAAGGATGGAAATGTCGAAGGTGCCGCCACCGAAGTCATACACGGCGATGGTCTCGTCCTTCTTCTTGTCCAGCCCGTAGGCCAGCGCGGCAGCCGTGGGCTCGTTCACAATGCGCTTCACGTCCAGGCCGGCAATCTTGCCCGCGTCCTTGGTGGCCTGGCGCTGCGCATCATTAAAGTAGGCCGGCACGGTGATGACCGCCTCGGTGACCGTCTCGCCCAGGTAGGCCTCGGCGCTCTTCTTCAACTTCTGCAGAATCATGGCCGAGACTTCGGGCGGGGTGTACTCCTTGCCCTGCGCCACGACGCCCACGTGATCGCCCTGCTGGGTCACCTTGAAGGGCACCATCTTCATCTCGTCCGTCACTTCATTGAACCGGCGGCCCATGAAGCGCTTGATGGAGAAAATGGTGTTCTCAGGGTTGGTGATGGCCTGGCGCTTGGCCACCTGGCCCACCAGCCGCTCGCCGCTCTTTGAGAAGCCGACGATGGAGGGCGTAGTGCGCGCACCCTCTTCATTTGCAATGACTTTGGGCTCGCCGCCCTCAAGAACGGCAACGCAAGAGTTCGTGGTGCCAAGGTCAATTCCGATAATCTTTGCCATGTTGTGGTTCCTGCCTAGTGTAGAAGTTTCCGACTTAAATAAGATGCATCATTGAGTGAGATAGTGTCAACTTTTCTTGATTCAATCGCAATAATAGCTTCCGCCCAGCCGTATATATCGCCCACACCCCCTACAGCCCGTTCCAGACTGCGACACATCCGCGTTGACTCGAATATCGGACTTATTTAGTCTTCTTTTATATCGGACAATTTTAGTCCTATTTTCAGGAGGTCTCAGTTGCTGCTCGTGGATGCATCCAGACTTTCTCTCATTCGCTGCTCTCTGCTGGGTCTTTGTCTGCCTTTCCTGCTCGTTCACTCCGCAGCGGGCCAGGAGAAGCCCTATTTCGTCACCTACTCCCATGAGTTGGAGGAGCCGGGCAACCTTGAAATTGAAACCAAAACGGCACTGGCCCGGCCGGATGGAGGCAACCACGTCGGAGCGACAGCGATGGAGCTGGAGTATGGTGTCCGAGCCTGGTGGACCTCGGAGCTTTATCTGGACGGCCAGGCGACTTCTCGGGACTCGACGGTCTTCACCGGCTTCCGCATAGAGAACCGGGTGCGCCCGCTCATGCAGGAGCACGTCATCAATCCCGTCCTTTACGTGGAGTACGAGAACATCGCCGCATCGGACAAGACGCTTCTTGAAGTCGTCGGGCACGACGGCCAGTCCGATCTGGCCGCGCCCAACAGCACGGCGCGGCGCGAACATGAGCATGAGGCCGAGCTGCGCCTGATCCTTTCCTCCAATCTGCGCGACTGGAACATCGCAGAAAACTTCATTGCCGAGAAAAACCTGGGGCACAGCCCGTGGGAGTTCGGCTACGCGCTGGGAGCCACGCGACCCTTGCGCAGCGCCGCCGGAGCGCACGACTCGGCCTTCGGCCTCGATAAATTCATCGCCGGCGCCGAGTTGTACGGGGGCCTGGGCGATACGGTATCCCTCACGCTGGGCGACACCAGCCACTACATCGCGCCGCTGCTGGGCTGGCAACTGCCGCGGGGCATGCGGTTGAGTTTTTCTCCCGGCTTTGGCCTGACGGAAACCAGCCTGAACCGCGTCTACCGGGTGGGCCTTGCCTATGAGTTCAACCAGGTCGGCGGCTGGTTCCGCAGCGGAAACAGGAGCGCACAATGAAGCGTCAAACCACCACGATCCTTCTGTTGCTGCTCAGCGGCACCCTGGCTCTTGCAGCAGCCTCGCACTCCCACTGGGAGCGCGTTCCGGCCAGGGATCACGCGCGTGCCAATCCGTTTGCGGGAAATCCCGCGGCCGCGGTCGCGGGGGAACGAGTCTACAACGACCACTGCGCGCAATGCCACAAGGCCGGCGCGCGCGGAGATGGCGGCAAGCATCCCTCGCTGCGTAGTGAGCAACTGCGCGCGGTGACCGACGGCGATCTGGAGTGGTTCCTGCGTCAGGGAGATCTGGCCCATGGCATGCCCTCGTGGTCGAGCCTGCCGCAGGCGCAGCGCTGGCAGCTCGTGACGTATCTGCGCTCGATCCAGTAAGCGCAGCCTCCGTAATGCCCCTGGACAATCGCGCACGAAACCGGGCCGGCTGACCCGGTCAAAATTGGCCTGCGCCCTGATCGTTTAAGCTCATCTGTTCCGTCCACCATGGCCACCGCGCACGCCCAAGACCGCTACCCGCTCACCCAGGGCGTCAACCCGTGGCTGGTCACGGTATCGGTGATGCTACCGACGTTCATGGAAGTGCTGGACACGGCCATCGCTTCTGTGGCGCTGCCCTACATTGCCGGGAGCCTGTCGGCTTCGAACTCGGAGGCCACCTGGGTGCTGACCAGCTACCTGGTGGCGAACGCCGTCATTCTGCCCGCTTCCAACTGGTTTGCGCGGCGTTTTGGACGCAAGCGCTTCCTGCTGACCTGCGTGGTCATCTTCACCATCGCCTCGTTTTTCTGCGGAGCGGCGCCGTCGCTGGCGGTCATCCTGCTGGCGAGAATCTTGCAGGGCGCGGGCGGCGGAGCGCTGCAGCCGCTGTCGCAGTCGATTCTGCTGGAAAGCTTTCCGCCGGCCAAGCGCTCGATGGCCATGGCCGCCTACGGCCTGGGCATTGTTGTTGCGCCGGTGCTGGGCCCCACGCTGGGCGGCTGGCTCACGGACACCTTCAGCTGGCGCTATGCCTTCTACATCAACATTCCCGTGGGCATTCTGGCCGTCATCCTGATCACCCGCTTCATCCACGACCCGCCGTACATCAAGCACGCCAAGGTGGGCGCCTTCGACAACATCGGCTTTGGCCTCCTCATCGTGTGGACCGGCTGCCTGCAGGTGGTGCTCGACAAGGGCCAGGAGGACGACTGGTTTGGCGCGATGTGGGTGCGCTGGGCGGTGGCGGCGCTGTTCATCGCGCTCATCCTGTGGATTTGGCGCTCGTGGACGAATCCGCGCGGGCTTGTGGACCTGCACATTCTGAAAAACCGCAACTTCCGCACCGGATGTTTCCTGATTGCTCTGCTCGGCATGTGCATCTACATCACCATCGCGATTCTGCCGCTCTACTACCAGGAGGTTCTGGGCTACACGGCCTTCTCTGCCGGGCTGGTGGTGGGCCCGCGAGGGATCGGGTCGTTCGTAGGCTCGCCGATCATCGGAATTCTTGGCTCGCGCATTGATAATCGCAAGCTGCTCAGCCTGGGCTTTCTGGGCTTTGGCGTGTGCGCACTGTTTTTTGGCACGGTGAATCTGGACATCGGCCCCTACACGCTGCTGATTCCCATTACGCTGACGGGCTTCGCGCTGAGCTTTGTGTTTGTGCCGCTGGCCACCATGACCACCTCCACCATTTCCCGCGAGGAGATGGGCAACGCCACGGGCCTCTTCAACATGCTGCGCAACATTGGCGGCTCGGTGGGCATCGCCATGGCGACGACGGCGCTGATACGCCGCGCCGCGCTGCACCAGACCAACCTGAGCGCGCACCTGACGCCCTCGGACCCTGACCTGCAGCGGAATTCAGCGGCCATGGCCGCCTACCTGAGCCACCACCTGGGCCGGGCGCAGGCTCGCCCCGGCAGCTTCGGCTTGATTTATGACCTGATGCTGCAACAGGCCGCGCTGCTGGCCTACGTGGATGTCTTCCGCTGGACCGCGCTGCTGGCCTTCTTCTGCGCAGGCGCGGTCTGGCTCTTCAAGAAACCCATCAAGCATGCCGCACCGCCGCCGGGGGTGCATTAGGGCTGCTTGACGTCCGCGATCGACAGCGGCAAGAACCGCTTCTTCTCCTCGTCGTACTCCTCGATATGCCCTGTGAGGATGTCGTAGTACCAGCCGTGGACGGTGAGGCGGCCCTCGGCGATCGCGTGAATAACCGCGGGCTGCGCGTGCAGGTTCATCAACTGCGCCACCACGTTGCCGCGGATCAGCGATGCCAGTTCTGCGCTGTCGCCGTCGGCGGAGTTCAGCGGCTGGCGATAACTGAAGGCGGCCTCCACGTGCTGCAGCCAGCGGCTGGCCTTGGGCAGATTCTCAAGGCCGGCCTTGTTCAGCGCCGCCTTCATCGCGCCGCAGTCCGAGTGGCCGCAGAGGATGGCGTGCTTCACCTTCAGCACCTCGACCGCGTACTCGATGGTGGCCGTGCAGCCGTCCACGTCGTTGCTGGTGATGGGGATTACATTGCCTGCGTTGCGCGTGATGAACAGGTCGCCGGGATCGGTGCCGAGAATCATGTCAGGCACAATGCGTGAATCCGAACAGGTGATAAACAGCCAGGCCGGAGCTTGCGATTCGGCCAGCAGATGAAACTCCGCTCGCCGGCGGGGAAAGACCTCGGCGAGAAACTTCTTGTGACCCTCAATCAGCTTTTGCATATCGTATCTACCCGCTTTCAAAGCACTCATTTTCAGCCTAACTTATTCTCCCGTCACGGTCATACTCTGCGATATAGTTGGGGCCATGCCAAACCGCCGCCCGTTCCCCGGCATCCGGTTTTTGGTGCTCGTCTTCGCTGCCTGTGTGCTGTCGCCGCCTGTTCACGCGTCGGACCCGCGCAACGTGGACGCGAGTAGCTTTGGCGAGCGCATCACCCTGGGCCCCGACTGGCTCTTCTCGCCCGGCGACAACCCGGTCTGGGCCTCGCCCGCCTTCGACGACAGCGGCTGGCGGGTGGTCTCCTCGAACAAGCAGCTGCTTGACTACGGCATCCACGACATCAAGTACGGCTGGTACCGCGTGCACATACGCCTGCGCCCCGGCGTGAGCGGCCTGATGGTCGGAACGCAGCATGTCTTCGGCAGCTACGAGATCTACGCCAACGGCGTCCGCATCGGAAGCGCCGGCCGCATTGCGGGCATACCTGTCTACGCCCAGCGCAATCTGGTCGTAATTCCTGTTCCTGCGCATCTGGTTACGCCACAGGGTGAACTGGTCCTGGCCCTGCGCTTCGCGTTGGAAGCAACCGGCGCGAACGGAAGTGGTACCGACACGCCGATCGGGCCGGGCGGCGGTGGTTCCGGCATTTATCTCCTGAGCGTCGAGTCCGCCGCCCGCGAAATGAGCTACGTGGATGCTCACAATACAGCGGATCTGTGGGCACTTGCCTGCCTCAGTCTGCTCATCGGCTTTGTGGCCATCGCCTTGTTTAGCACCATGCGCAGTCAGAGAGAATATCTGGCCTGTGCGGTTTTCCTCTTCGCCGAAAGCGGATATCTGTGTACCGGCATCTGGCAGCTTTTACTCGCACATGCACAAACTTCCACGGTGGTGCTTTTCAGCTTTCTCGGAATCGTCAACGTTGCCGTTATTGAATTCGTCCGTCTGGTCCTTGGCATACCGCGCTCGCGATGGCTGCTGGGCCTGGAAATCGCTTCCTTTATTGCGGCATTTGCAGGCGTCAACATCGACCTCGGCCTGATCCCTGAATCCTACAGCGTTATCGTCCTGTATCTTCCCGACCTGATCGTCCTCATCCTGCTGCCCGTGCTGCTGGTGCGGGCATGCCTGCGCGGCAATCGCGAAGCGTGGGTCCTGCTGCCCGCCGTGCTGCTGCGCGGACTGGATCGCTATTGGAGCTTTTCACGGATCATGGCCCGTCTGAGTGGCCTGGCGGGCACTTGGGAACATCCTACTGTGCTGCACATCGGCAGCTACACAACCACTCTCCGCAGCTTTGGCGGATTTGTTTTCTTCATCACCATCCTCCTCTTTCTCGTGGTTCGGACCGTCGGCATCGCCCGCGAGCGCGCCCACGCCGCTGATGAACTGGAAGCCGCGCGCGTCGTACAGCAGGTTCTCATTCCCGAGGAAATTCCCGACATACCCGGCTTCACCATCCAAAGCGTGTACAAGCCTGCGGGCCAGGTCGGCGGTGACTTCTTCCAGATTCTCCCGCTCGACCAGGGCGGCGTGCTTGTCGTCATCGGCGACGTCAGCGGCAAAGGCATGCCCGCTGCCATGATGGTCTCCCTGCTCGTCGGCAAACTACAAACTCTGGCGGAATTCACATCCAGCCCCGCCGAAATCCTCAAGGGACTCAACCGGCACCTGCAG
>JAGWRX010000163.1 GCA_028876395.1 Acidobacteriota bacterium | reverse complement strand
CGGGGCCAACTATCCCCAATTGAACTACCGGGAATACTAGCCCCCCGAAAATACGACTGGCAATGTTTCACATCACGAAGTTCGTAAAAGGTAGCAAAAAATATGCAATTTGTATTTATGCAAACAATAGATCTATTAGCGAAATCAAATTCGCATCGAAAAATGGGCAAAAAATGACTTCTCGTCTTCGGGAGCCCGCTTACGGCAGGATCCTCTGGGTGCGCAGGAACACAATCACATTGGCGGCAATGGCCGCTCCCAGCAGTCCCAGACCGACCCATGCGTACACCATGAGCTTCTTGCGCATGCGGTGAAGATCGTCCATCAACTCCTGCTGTTCCAGCGTGTTGCGGTCAGTGGCCTCCTTGACCTTGTCCAGTTGGTCGGCCACGCGCTGCAGGGAGGAGTTCTGCTGCTCCAACTGGCTGCGCATTTCGCGATGTTCCAGATGCATCTTTACCAGGGCGTCTTCAATGGGCTCAAGATTCACCGGATGCGGCGCTTGAGGGCGAGGCGCCAGCACATTTGACACCGCAGAGGCTACGTTTCCTTCCACCAGAGGCAAAAGCTTCTGCACCAGCGGCATCGCGATCCTCACCAGGTCCATGGCGCGCTGGAAGCCCGAGGGCTGCTGCGTGCCGGAGGACCGCTTCACGGGCCTAGGCTGCGGCGCGCGCGCTGCCGGCACCGGCTGCAACGTGCGCTCGACACCCTGCGGCGGCAATGGTTCTCTGGCTGCGGCGGGCTGCGGCGGGGCGGCGCTCCGCGGATAGAGTTCGGCCGGGTTTGGCATGCGCTGGACCGGGTCGCCGGATTCAGGACGCGCTAAATCGCTCATGGAATACCTTCCTTCTTCACTATAAAGGGAAATCGCTCGACCACCGCGATCCGCATCGTTCGCCGTCTGAATGGTGCAGCACAAACGGAATCATCGGCCGTCGCGGCTGTTTGCAAAGCGGTGAACCGCCCGCGTGCAATCGCCGTGCGTCAGGCCATGGTCGGATATCCTCAATCCCAGGAGATCCGCGTGAAACGAATCCTCACTCATCCATTGCGCGATCTGCAGCGCAACATACTGGCCGGCGTCATCACCATTGGGCCGCTGTTTGTCACGTGGCTTGTCTTCAGCTTTGTGCTGGGCAACCTTGCCAAGGCCGGCATGCCGCTGCTGCGTTTCTTTGAAACCATCTTTCCCGAGGACTGGCTCGCGCAGCCCTGGCTCCAGCCCGCACTGGCCATTGTGCTCACGCTGGTGGTGCTTTACGTTGTGGGCCGCATCACGTCGCTGGTGGTGGGCAGGCAGGCCTTCAGCCTTTTCGAGGCGCTGCTGGAGCGCCTACCCTTTGTAGCCAAGGTCTACACCTCGGTGCGTCAGCTGCTTGACACCATGATGGCGAAGAAGGAGTCCAGCCAGCGCGTGGTGCTGGTCGACTTTCCCATCGCCGGGCAAAAGAGTGTTGGGTTCCTTACACGCACGCTCAGAGACTCCGCCACGGGGCAGGAACTGGCTGCTGTTCTGCTGCCCAACGCGATCAATCCGACGTCGGCCTTCCTGCAGGTGCTGCCGCTGGACCGCGTAACCGAGACAGACCTGACGATGGAGCAGGCGATGAGCATGCTGCTTACGGGCGGGGCCGTCGCGCCGGAGACGATCCAGTTTACGCAGTCCGCCAGTCCGCCGGCCCAGTAGGGCTTTATCCGCCCCACTCCGGCGTTTCCGTGGCTTCCTCCGCCTCCAGCTTCACTTCGGCCTCTTCGCTCTCGTGGGTAATCTTGCGCAAACTCACGTGCTCAAACTGCGCCCATACCAGACCAATGGGCACGATGCTCAAGAAGGTGACGAGCAGGATGGTCGCAGCGCAAGCTGTAGCGGCCTCAGGAGAGGCGCCGAGCAAGGCTGAAAGTGGCCATGCCACAAGGCCAATCTGCGTAAACCAGCCCAGCACCGGCAATTGGAAGATGCTGGCGCCGCCGCTGTAGGCCAGCAGAAGCATGATCTTTGCCAGCGTCATCGATGCGAGCGGAGGGCTCGTGACAAAGGCACGCGTAGCTTCAAGATAGGCGACTGTAATCAGTCCCCACATGCCGAGCGACAGACCTGCGGCAACGGCGAAGTCTGAGAAGGTGCGCATCGTGTCCAGACCCGCATGAAAGGCGCGAATCTTGTGTCCGGCGGCCTCGGCCAGCGATTTTGATACCAGGCCGAACAGGCGCTCAAAGAACGAGGCAACGAGCCCGCCGGCCAGCCGAACGGCGACGAGGAAGATGGCTCCGGCGATCGTGACCAGCAGGCCGCCCAAGCCGGCCTTCTTCACGATCTCGGGATGGGGCATTGCACCCGCTGGAGCCAGAAGAATCACGGACGAAAACAGCAGCGCCAATGTACCGAAGTCAAAGAGCCGCTCCACAACATACACCGCGAATTGGTTGCTGAGCGGCAGCCCCGTTTTCTTTGCGACAAGGTAGGGTCGCACCGGATCGGCAACGCGCCCGATCAGCGCCACCGCCGTGAAACCGATAACCTGTGTCCCAAGAAGCGAAAACATCGGCACGTTCTTGTTGTGCCGCAGGAGCATCGACCAGCGCACCGAGCGGAAGACATAGCCCAGGTAGATGCAGCCGGTCGCAATGCCGATGCGCCGCCAGTCGGCCAGCGCAAGCTGAGAGCGAAAGGTGGCAAAGTCAAAGTGAATGCGGTCACGGCCCCAGATGACCAGCGCCATCAGCGCCGCCAGTACCAACAGGCCCAGAATCCATTGCTTCTTCTTCAAGCGTTCTCCGCCTTCAATCTACTCGTTCATTCTAAGTTGAAGGCACGAGGGAGAAGAAAGGATTATCGGCCCTGAGCGGTCCGCAGGGAAACTCTTGAAGCACTCCCTTGGCGGGCCTGAGCCTCCCGCGCCAGCACGCGCCGGTTGAACTCGTGAATCACCCGCGCCACATAGGCGCGCGTCTCGTGGTAGGGCGGAATGCCATGGTAGCGGTCCACCGCAGCGGGACCTGCGTTGTAGGCGGCCAGCGCCATCGCCAGATTTTCGTGGTAGCGCGTCAGCAGCTCGTCCAGATACGTCGAACCGCCGCGCACATTTTCATCCGGCTTGAAAGTGTCTTGAACGCCCAGATCATGGGCGGTCGAGGGCATCAGTTGCATCAGCCCGCGGGCTCCTGCGCGGCTCACGGCGTGGGCGTTGCCGCTGCTCTCGGCTTTCACCAGGCTGGCCAGCAGGTCCACGTCCAGGTTGTGCGCCTGGCCCGCCTCAGCCAGCATTTCCCGCAGGTCCGCCGGGCTCAGTTTCGCGTCCTT
>JAGWRX010000162.1 GCA_028876395.1 Acidobacteriota bacterium | reverse complement strand
GCCCTCGGGATGCGGCATGCCGAAGTTGCGGCGCACGCGCTCTTTGGTGCTGCCACCCTTTCGGTTGCCAATCACCAGGACCTCGTCGCCACCGAGACGCGCCATGCCGCATGCAACGGCTTCGTCGTCGCCGAAGGCGCGGTCCCCGTGAATCTCGCTGAAATCCGTAAAGATTCGTTCGATAAAGTCCATGGGGTAAGGCCGCTGGGGATGGCGCGCCCTCTCAATTCTGCTCCACGCAGGCGAAACAACCTGCGCCTCCTGGGAACTTACTGTGGTTTGTTCGCTCATCGGCACCTGGCGCGGAGCGGGTCTGAGGCTGCGAGCCCCGGGGCCTGCTGACCGCACAAAAGTGATTCTACGGGTCGAGGGCGGTTCGGACAAATCCGAGTTTGCTCCGGTGGCAGGATTTCTGCAGGTACGCTCCAGCCGCAAGGCGCATAGTATAGTTTCCCTAACCTGCAACCGTCCGGGTTCAATTCAGGACTTTTCCGAGGGGGAAGATGCCTACATCACGCAGAGATTTTGTCGCTCTTGGTTCATTGGGATTGCTTGGAGCCGCCATTCCTGCCGCGGCAGCGCAGACGCCGGACGCGCAGAGCCCGAGCCTGCCGCCGGGCGCTCCGCCGGCCTTTGGCACCGCCCCTGCCGTGGGGCCGGAGGTTTCGCCGGCGACCTTCAGGGAAGCGGAGAAGCTGGTGCAGGTGGAGATGACCGACGCCGATCTTGCCGAAGCCGCAAAGAATTGGCGGATGCAGATGGCCCCGCTGTACGAGCGGCGGGTGGGGCCGCGCAAGCTTGCGCTGGAGCCAACCCTGGCGCCCGCCACGCAGTGGAATCCCTCGCTGCCCGGCATCGTGACAGGCAAGGCTGCCGACAACAGATTTGTGCGCAGCGCTGACCGGCATGTGCCTTTGCCCGCGAGCGAAGACGACATCGCCTTCGCCACCGTGGCACAGCTTTCGCGGTGGATTGAGAGCCGCGCATTGACATCGGAACGTCTGACGGAAATTTACATTCGCCGCATTGAGCGCTTCAACTCCGAGCTGCGCTGCGTGATCACGCTGACGCGCGAGCATGCCCTGGAGCAGGCGCGACAGGCGGACAGGGAGATCGCCGCGGGGCGCTATCGCGGACCACTGCACGGCATTCCCTGGGGCGCGAAAGACCTGCTGGATACGGCAGGGATTCCCACGACGTATGGCGCGGAGCCGTTTCGCGACCGCGTGCCCGCGGTGGACAGCGCAGTGGTGGAAAGGCTGAACGAGGCCGGAGCCGTGCTGGTGGCCAAGCTGAGCATGGGCGCACTGGCGCTGAACGACATCTGGTTTGGCGGGCAGACAATGAATCCCTGGCTGCTGGAGGAAGGATCGTCCGGGTCGAGCGCAGGTCCTGGGTCAGCAACGGCCGCCGGGCTGGTGGGCTTTGCAATCGGGAGCGAGACGGGCGGCAGCATTGTGAGCCCGTCGATGCGCTGCGGCGTGACGGGGCTGCGGCCGACCTTTGGCCGCGTGCCGCGCACGGGCGCAATGACGCTCTGCTGGTCGCTCGACAAGCTGGGGCCGATGACGCGCAGTGTTGAGGACGCCATGCTGGTGCTCAACGCCATCTCCGGGCCGGACACGGGCGACCTGGCCAGCGTGCCGAGCACTCTGGACTTCAGTGCATCGGCCAGCGTGGCAGGGCTGCGTGTGGGATATTTTCCGCAGTGGATGAAAGAGAGCCCCGCGACCGATGTGGACCGCGCCGCACTCGAAACCGTGAAGAAGCTGGGCATGAGGGCCGTTGAAGTGTCGATCCCCGATTGGCCGTATGATTCGCTCAACCTGATCTTGTTTGCCGAGTCGGCAGCCGCCTTTGAAGAGCTGACGCTCAGCCATCGTGTGGACGAGTTGAAAGCGCAGGTGCCGGACGCGTGGCCCAACGTATTTCGCCAGTCACGGTTTCTGTCTGCGGTGGACTTTGTGCAGACAGACAGGCTGCGGCGCAAGGTGGCGCAGGAAATGGCGAGGGTGTTCGCGGATGTCGATCTGCTGCTGGTTCCCTCGCTGCGTGACGAGATGCTGGTGATTTCAAACAACACGGGGCATCCATCGCTGACACTGCGCGCGGGATTCGTTGAAGTGTCGGAGGCGCGCAGCGACTGGGCGCCGGACCCGAAACATCCGCTGCCAAGGTTTTCCGCGCCGCGCAGAGTGCCGCACGGCGTGACGCTGATTGGGCGACTGTTTGGCGAGGGAACCCTGGCGGAGGCGGGTCTGGCGCTGGAGCGCGCCTTCGGCGTCGCCGCGGAGCGTCCGCCGCATTTCCAGGGTTTGAGTGTCAACGCGGGTTGACTGGCGTGAACTCTCAGTTGTCGACTGAAAGCTCACGCCAATCGGTCTCGCATAACGGCCGCCGCACTGCGTCCTTTCGTTCAGGACGTAGACGCAAGCTGCACTGCCTCCGTCTGCGATGAGCGTTCGCGTTCCTGGGCGATGGCTTCCAGCATGGCGTCATTGTCTGAATACTTGAATGACTCGAGGTGGCGTGCCTGCGCCTCACTCTGCTCGACGCGAGCCAGCAGCGCGAGGTCAGCTTTGGTGACGGGGCGAAGTCCCATTGCTTCAAGCCGGTTGAGAATCTCGCTCTGGCTCAGTGTTGCGCTGTCAGGCGCACTTTTCAAGAACTCGATGGCTTTGGAGGCACACACTTCGCCGTCGTGGCGGGCGATGCCGACAAGACCTGTGCTGGCCTTTCTTGCCCATCCCGTGACGTAGCGGCCCGGCATGATGGCCCTGGTCTCCGCGTTCCACACTTCATAATGCGGTTCGCGAGGATTCGCCGGGTCAGGTTCGGTTGCGTAACCGTCCGGCCCCATCGGCAGACCAATTTTGGGATCATGCGCGTCGCCGATGGCGAAGATGAGCGTGTCGATGTCGAGGGTGACACGCCGGTCGGTCTGCACAGCCGAGGTGCTGCCGTCCGCCTTGAGGACGAGATCATTCTCGGCTACTTCCAGCCGCGCAATTCTGCCATTTGCGTCCGGCAAAATAGCGGCGGGCGACGACAGGAATCGAAATGAGAGCTGTGGCGGAGCGAAGACGAAGCCGGGATCCTTCAACTTGCGGAAGTGCTCCTCATAGATCTTTTGCGGTGAGACGTCCTGATTGCAGCGGGCGCATGGCTCCTTTACCCGCTCCAGTTCCGCAGCCAGTGCATCGCGGTCGATGTTCTGCTCGACGTGCTCTATCTCCTTCTGGTCAAACTTGATTTCCAGCGGCCCGCGACGGGCGATGATTGTCACGCTTTCGGTTTTGCGGTCGGGCGCGTCCTCCAGCAGCCATCGCGCTATGTCGATTGCGACGTTGCCCATGCCGACGATGGCGATGTGCCTGCCGGTCGAGAAGTCCATGGCGGTGTAAGGCGGCAACAGGTTGTAGTTGTACACAAAGTCCTTGGCCGCATAGACGCCCTTCGCCTCCGCGCCGGGCAGGCCGAGCTTGCGCGCACCCTGCGCACCGCAGGCAAAAACGATTGCCGCCGGGCGCATGGCCTCAAGCTCTTCCAGCGTTACTTCGTAGGAATTGCCCACCAGAACGTTGCCGAAATAATGGATGTTTGGCAGAGCGAGGACCTGGGCGAACTGCTTGCGCAGGCCACCCTTCATTTTTTCCTTCAGAGGATAAATTCCGTATTCAGCGAGACCGCCGGGCTTGATATCCCGGTTAAATAAGAAAACGTCATAACCAGCCAACGCAATTTGCCGAGCCGCAAACATGCCCGCGGGCCCGGCTCCCACCACAAAGATGCCCTTCAAATGACACCTCCTTCTGCGCTATTTTCGGCGCGGTCTACATTTTACTCGCGCGCACACATAGGTTGTGAAGGGCGGGACGGCATAAAGGATGCCCCCGCGCAGGCGAGTTTCCAGGCGGGAGGATGAGGGCGACGGTGCTTCGTGGAGCGACTGCTCAGCGACCGGGCTTGATTTCCCCGTCTGCGGCGACATCTGAAGTGGAGGGCGGCTCCACGCTCTCTTCAGCAGGCTCTGCCTCGACCGACTGCGTGGTCTCCGGCTCGTCAGGCGCGGGCTCCTGCACCGCCATGTCTTCCTTTTTGAAGAGCGCATCGACGCGGTAACCGGCCAAAGCCACGGTGGCCAGAGCCTCCTCGACGGTTCTGCTGATCTGCTCGACCGAAGCCTGGCTGGGCGAGGTCTCGCCCGCAAGTCGCATCAGGGTGGGAAGATGCAGCCACCAGAGCAGCTCCTCGTAGAACTCGCGAACGAGGTAGGTGTGCCCCTCGGCATCATGGACGCCGGTCAACCAGCGCACGTCCGGGTCAAGCCAGAGTCCCGGCAACAGACCCACGACTTCGTCGCCGGTGTCCGCCTCGGCACCCAACGGTGGCTGGGGAGGTGCTGCCTGTGCCGCGGCTTCCGGCGCCTCGGCGGCAACAGAAGGCGCTTCGCCAGGTTGCGGGGCAGAGGCTGCAACCGCTTCGCCGGGTTCGACCGCGCCGGCTCCGGCAAGCAGCAGGACCTTGATGCGGGCCACGGCACGCCAGCTCTCTTCGCCTTCGAAGCCAAGCGCTTTGAAGGCCTGGGCAAAGGGTTCGCGCAGACGAAGACGGTCGAACAGATCCAGCGCCACGCGCTCGGGCTTGTCTGCATCAATGGACTCGGCGAGCAACTGCAGCACGCACCAGCCAAGCACCGGTCCCCACATGGCTGTGGCCGTGAACCGGGGGCTGGCGCTGGGCAGCATGCGCCGCGCGGACGCGGTCCACGGCGCGGGCGCGAGCGCCTCGACGTCGGGGATGCGCGTGGCCGCGCACAGACGCGCGCGGAAGGCTGGGCCCAGAAGGTCCGGGTTGACGGGCGCAGGCGCGCCGGCCGGCCGCGATGCCGCAGCGCGCGAAAGCCAGGCGGCCTGAGCCGCACGCAGGAAAGCCTCGCAACGGCTCCATGCCATGTCGTTTAGCGCACGGCGGTCATGCGCGAGCTTCCGTTCTTCCACTGCTCCCGCTGCGCGGGGGTGTCCGGCCAGGTCGGCGAGCATGCGCACAACGCCCGAATCCAATTGCTGGCGCAGCGCGTCATGCACGGGCTGCAACTCCAGATTGACCAGCTCATCTTCAAGATTGGAAACACCGCTCCCGTTCAGGTAGTCGCACAGTCTGTCCCAGGGCTTTTGCGCGGTGGGGTAAAGCTCGCGCCAATCGAGGAAGACGTGGCACTGGTAGGCGTGCAGGTCCAGTGTCAGGCCGCGCTCCGCCAGATCGTTTGCGCGGCGCAGATATTCGAGCCCGGTGAGCGAGTCGCGGAAGGCCATGATCGCGCCGGAGCCGCCGTTGATGCCGAGGCCCTCGCTGAGCCTGCGCTGGCGCAACTGCGCCGCGCCTTTGTCAGCATAGGCCGCTGAGAAATCGATGGTTCCGTGCGCCGTGCCGTAGCGGTTGTTGTAGACCACGAGTGCGCGCTCTGAGCCGCTGCGATTGGAGTAAGCGAAGACGTTTTCGTCCACCGAACCGGAAGGACCAAAGAGGTCGTAGAGAAGAAAATTGCCGCTCTCGGCAAAGAGCCAGCGCCGGTGCAGAAGCGGCGCAATCTCGCGCTCGTGGCGTTCCACGAGCCAGTGGTCGGGCGTTTCCTCGTAGCGGGGGCGCTGGTACTCCATGCCGTACTTCTCGGTGAAACCCTCGATCTGGCCGTGGCCAAACATGGGCAGGCCGGGCAGCGTGGACATCATCACCGCCACGCCAAAGCACTTGTCGCCCGTGCCGAACTGGTCAATGGCCGTGCGCTCGTCGGGATTGCTCATGAAGTTGACATAGCGCTTCATGATGTCCGGGTCGAACTCCAGCGTGTTCTTGATGACGGAGCGATACTCGGCGTTCTTCTCGTCGCGCATCATGTTCATGAAGGCGCTGTTGTACACGCGGTGCATGCCGAGCGTGCGGACGAAGTAGCCTTCCATGAGCCAGAAGGCCTCCGCCAGCAGCAGCGTGCCGGGAACTTCAGCAGCGACGCGATCCACGACCTCGCGCCAGAACTCGTGGGGCATGTGCTGGTTGAACTCCGCCTGGCTCATGCCGTATTCGGCGCGCGACGGGATGGCTCCACTGGTGCCGGGCCCGGGAAACCAGAGCCGGTGAAAGTGGCGCTTGGCCAGGGTCATGGCCGCATCGAAGCGAATGACGGGGAACAGTCGCGCAACATGCAGGATGGTCTGGATCACCTGCTCGCGGACGGCGGGATTCAGATAGTCGAGCTGCGCGGTGTCGTTCCAGGGAAAGCTTGTGCCGTCGTTACCGTGATAGATGTAGCGCGTTTCGCCGCTGGAGCGATCGCGGCGGCGAAAGACCACCGCGGCGTCAGTCTGCTCAAAATAGTGATCCTCAATCTTGATCTCCACGCGTCCGTCGCCGGAGACATCCGGCCCCTCAAAACTGTACGCGGGATAAGGTGGATGCTGGCGCGAGATGAACCACTCAGGATGCTCGACGACCCACGGCGAATCAATGCCCATGTGGTTGGGCACCATGTCACTGGCCAGCCGGACACCGTGAGCATAAGCGCGGTCGCGCAGGTGGATGTAAGCGGCCTCGCCTCCCAGGTCGTCAGCAATCCTGTAGTCGTAAAGCGAGTAGGCCGAAGCCACCGCGTCTGTGTTGCCGCAGAGCTGCTTGATGGTCTTCGACGCGCGGCTGCGCTCCCACACGCCGATCAGCCACAGGGAGTTGATGCCGCGACGAGCCAGCAAGGCAAGCTCCTCGTCAGGAATCTCATCGAGGCGGCTGATTCTGCGCCCGTATTGCCGGCTGAGCTGCGCCAGCCAGACATAGGTGCTCTTGGCAATGAGCACGGTGGTGGGCATCCAGGCCGTGTCCTGACTGAACTTTTCGTATTCGTGGGCCGGGTCGCCAAAAACCGGCACCTGCGATTCGCCGCCCATGAATCCCCACCGCTCACCGCGCTCGCGGCGGCGCCTGGCAGCTTCTTCGGCCGCGGCGCGCGCTTTTGCGGCCGGTGGGTTGAACTGCATCCAGATTGCCAACTCCTCCTCATGCAGAATGTCGCCCGCCATCTGCAAAAAGCGGTCCATGCTGTCGCCGAGCAGCGGCTTCCATAGCTTGCGAATGAGTTGCAACTGCTCACTGAGGGAGCGCGGAGAGCCGGCTGCAGGCGCGCGCAGCAGGTCCAGGAGACTCATCGTTTGAGCGCCGGGAAGCGGGATCAGCGGACGGGTAGCGAAATAGTTGCCAAGCTCCTTTGTAACCTCGCGGTAAACGGTCTTTTCGGCGAGGTTCTTTTCCTCAAAAAGCTCCTCGAAGGGCTTGAAAGCGTCGTTGCGGTTGGCGGTCCACAGGAGCAGCAACTCTTCCAGCGCGGCTGCGCGATGCGGTGTGCCGTCGGTTGTCCCGGCCAGCCACTGCTGGGGTGTCTCCTGGCCGCGCATCACGCTCAAGCCGGGAAAGTGCTCCACAAACGTCAACAGCAGGGTATCCAACTGGCGGGCGCCGACCCGCGCGGCAAACCAATCAAGGGCGGCTGTCATCACCTCGGGGTCAAACTGCTGCCGGTAGCGGGCCATCAGCACGTGGCTTGCTTCGTCAATGAGCCCCATGGCAAACAGCGCGCCAGCGTGCACCGCCAGGTCAGGAAACTTATCCGCCTCCCGCGTCTGGTTCATCCGGTGAGCGAAAGTGCGGCAGGCATCCAGGTCGGCGAAGACAACATTCCCCGTATAGGAAAAGAGAGCCTCGGCAAACTGATACCGTTCGCGTGCGTCGAGCGAAATGTGGAATTCCATCATAGTGAAACCATGCTCCCAGACTCCCTGCGCGCACTGCACGGCCAACACTGGACACGCCGGATACGGTTCTTTGCCGGTGCCGATCATTCTACCGGCCCCAACGCGGTCAAAAGGTAAAGTATCACCTATGAGAGGTGCAGGGAGGCAAGGTTTAGCTTGGACTCTGCAACGTCACCCCGGGGTCAACATTCCAGCTTCATGTTTTGCCTGCAAGGTACCACGTTTTCATCGGCAAGGGCGGGCGAAGAGGGCACCATGCAATCCTTTAAACCCTCTGGAATGAGAGGCGCTAGTCCAGAGACTTGCGGAAGCGAAGGATGGCGACGGAGAGCAGGCCCAGGCCCAGGCCGGCCATGGCAGCCATCTGCGGCCACAGGATGTCCATGCCGACGCCTTTGAGGTATGTGCCTCGCAGCACGATCAGAAAATAGCGCAGCGGATTGGCGTAGGTCATCAGTTGCATCCATTGCGGCATAGTACTGATGGGGAATCCGAAGCCGGAAAAAGTGACAGCCGGCATCATGAAGAAAAACGACGTCACCAGCGCCTGCTGCTGCGTGGAGGAAATTGTGGAGATAAGCAGGCCCACACCCAGCATGCACAGCAAGAAGAGCACGGCTCCGGCGAAAAGCACAGCAATGTTGCCGCGGAACGGCACCTGAAACCACAGCGATCCGACGAGTGCGATCAGCGAGACATCGAGGATTCCGATAAGGAAGAACGGCAGCGTCTTGCTCAGGATGAACTCCGCCGGCCGGATGGGCGTGACCATAATCTGCTCCAGCGTGCCGATCTCCCGCTCCCGGACAACGCCGAAAGACGTCAGCGTAATCACCAGCACGAGCGTCAAGCTGCCGATAATGCCCGGGATGAAGAACCATCGGCTCAGCAGATTGGGGTTGTACCATGGGCGCGGCTCAAGCCGCACCGTGGGCATCACGGCCACGAGCTGCGGCGCAATCCGGTAAATGCGGTCGCGCTGCACATCCTGCGCAAAGTGAAGCGCGATCTGCGAGACGTAACCAGCGGCGAGCAGCGCACTGTTTGAGTTTGTCGCATCCACGATCACCTGCAGAGAAGCAGCCTGGCCCTTGCGCAGTTCCTGCGCGAACCCGGCGTGAATTTCGATTCCGACTGTCGCCTTACCCGTTTCTATCAGGCGGCCGATTTGCCGGGAGTCATCCGCCTGCGGCTCGACGTCGAAATAGGGGCTTGACTGAAACCGGGAAATCAGTTCGCGGCTCTCCTGGCTGTGGTCATAATCAAGCACCACCGTTGGGATGTGATGAACCTCATAGTTAGCCGCGTAGCCGAAGACCAGCATCTGGATCATCGGCGGAATAATCAGAATGAAGCGCGTCCGCTTGTCGCGGAAGACCTGGATGAACTCCTTCACAATCATCTGCCTCATGCGCGCCAGCATTGTCGTCTCCTGTTACGTGAGCCTCTTGTGAAAGGAACGCGTGGCGAGAACCGCCAGCACCACGGTAAAAATGGCCAGCGGCACCAGGTCTGCATACAGCAGGCCCAATGGAGAGCCTTTGAGGAAGAGTTTCTTCAGCATCGTGACGTAGTAGCGCGCCGGAATGATGTGCGTGATCACCTGAAGTGCCGATGGCATCTGCTCGATGGCAAACAGAAATCCCGATAACAGGAACGCGGGGAGGAATGTAATGACGAGCGCTATCTGGCTGGCAACAAACTGGCCTTTGGCAAGCACGGAGATGAAGAATCCCATGGAAAGCACGACGATGAGAAACATAGCCGAGCTGCCCAGAAGCGTGATAAACGAGCCGCGAAAGGGGACCTTGAACCAGTAGATCGCAACCAGCGCACTGAGCACGGTATCGATCATCCCGAGCGCAAAATACGGCGCCAGCTTGCCAAACATGATTTCCGTCGCGCTCACCGGCGTTGAGATCAACTGCTCCATTGTTCCGCGCTCCCACTCGCGCGCGATGGTGAGTGAAGTGAGAAATGCGCCGATCACCGACATCACCAGCGCCAGCACACCGGGAATGATGAATGCGCTGCTTTCCAGGTCTTCGTTGTACCAGGTTCGTGTCTCCACGCTGAGGGCGACAGGCTGCATCGTTATGCCGCGCGAACGCAGCAAGTCAAGCTGAATCTGCGATGAATAAGCCTGCACGACACCCTGCACGTAGCCGGTGAGCACGTTGGCTGTATTATCGTCTGTCGCATCAATAAGCGCCTGCACCTGCACGGAGCCGCCATTCCGCAGCCTCTGTGAAAAGTCCCAGGGAATGACAATCCCCATCCTTGCGTCGCCCTTGTCAATCGCCTGTGTCAGCTCGCGATAGTCGTTCACCACGCGGACTACGTTGAAGTAGCGGCTGGCCTGGAAGCGCTTCAGCAGATCCTGACTCTGCTGGCTCCCGTCGCGATCGTATACATAAACCGGAAGACCCTTGAGGTCCAGGTTCACGCCGTAACCAAAGAGCAACACGAGGATGATCGGCATCGCAATCACGATCATCAGGCTGTGCGGGTCGCGAATAATCTGCACCACTTCCTTTCTGGCCATCACCATCATGCGTGTCCAACTCATGCGGCAGGCTCCTTCTCTCTGCTTTGCGCCGTCGTGAGCGACACAAACACGTCTTCCAGACTCGGGCTGATCTTCTCCATGCGGCGGACCGCTATGCCGCGCGCAACCAGGTAATCCCGCAACCGCGGCGCTGCCGCCTCAGCATTCTTCACCACCAGGTGCAGTGCGTTGCCGAAGACCGCCGCATCGATCACGCCGGCTGCCAATTGCAGAGTCTCCAATGCAGCTCCCAGCGGGTCGCACTCGACCAGCAGCAACTCGCCCTTCATCGAGCTTTGCTTCAGTTCCGTTGGCGTGCCCAGGGCCACAATCTTTCCACGGAAGATCAGCGCAAGGCGGTTGCAGTATTCCGCTTCTTCCATGTAGTGCGTCGTGACAAAGACAGTCACGCCTTCTTCCGCCATGCGGTGTATCAGCTCCCAGAACAGGCGCCGCGAGATGGGATCAACGCCGGAGGTCGGCTCATCCAGAAAGATGATCGGGGGCTTGTGAAGAACGGCGCATCCCAGCGCGAGGCGCTGCTTCCACCCTCCGGGCAGCGTCCCTGTCATCAGACTCTCCTGGCCTTTCAGATCGGCCATTTCCAGCGTGGACTCGATGCGGCGCTCAAGCTCCTTTCGGTCCACGCTGTACAGTCCTGCAAACAGGCGGATGTTCTCGATCACTTTGAGATCGTTATAGAGAGAGAACTTCTGGGACATGTAGCCGATGTTCTGGCGCACCTTCTCCGGCTTTCGCGCAACATCATAGCCGGCCACCAGGGCGCGCCCCTCCGTGGGGCGCAGCAGCCCGCAAAGCATCCGGATCGTGGTGGACTTGCCCGCACCGTTCGGCCCCAGAAAGCCGAAGACCTCGCCCTTGCGCACCTGCAGGCTTATGCGATCAACAGCCACAAAGCTGCCGAACCTCTTGACGAGATTTTCGATAACGACCGAGTTGCCGGCGTCAGGCATGCACCGCGCCTCCGCTGCCCACGGCATCCACAAAGATATCCTCAATCGTGGGCTCGACCTGTCGAATGGAATCGAATGCGCCTTGCGTGCCCTTCAGCCGTGCCTCCAACTGTGGAATGCGCGCGGCAGCGCTATCGACGACAATGCGCAGATCGTCGCCATGCAAAACCATGCTGGAGATTCCTTCAGCCCCTTCCAGCAGGCCGCGCGCGTTGCGCGGGTTCCGCGAGGCAATCACCAGCACTGCCTTGACCATCCGGGCTTTGAGGCTTGCGGGCGTATCGCAGAACAGCAGCCTGCCCTGATGAAGCAGTGCAACGCGATGACAGCGCTCCGCTTCATCAAGATAAGCAGTGGAGGTGAGAATCGCCACGCCCTCGGCCAGCAGCTCATAGAGGATTCGCCAAAAGTCGCGCCGCGACACAGGATCGACGCCCGTTGTCGGCTCGTCGAGCAGCACCACCCTCGGGTGATGAATGAGCGCGCACACCAGCCCGAGCTTCTGCTTCATGCCGCCGGAGAGATTGCCCGCGAAGCGCGTGCGAAACTCGCTCATGCCCGCGGCCTGCAACAACTGCGCCGACCGGCGCTCACGCTCACCCCGCTTCACTCCGAAGAGATCCGCGTAGAAGCGGATATTCTCATCAACCGACAATTCCTCGTAGAGCCCGAACCGCTGTGGCATGTAGCTGAGCTGCTGCTTGGCGCCCTCCGGGTCGCGCACCACGCTGACGCCGGCGATGGTTGCCGTGCCTGCGTCCGGCGGCATGATGCCCGCGAGCATGCGCAGTGTCGTTGTCTTCCCTGCTCCGTCCGGACCGACGAGACCAAAGATCTCCCCCGCGCGCACGTCAAACGTCAATGCATCCACCGCACGCACGCCGGGGAAGCTCTTCGTGAGCCCCTGCGTCACAATCGCGGATTGGACATCGGTCGTCACTGTCTGCCCTGCGCGGCTTGCGTCGCAGTGAGATCGATGTGAGCATCGGCCGGCATGCCCGGCTTGAGTTCACGATTTGGATTGTCGATATCGATCTTGATCCGGTAGACGAGCGTCACTCGCTCCTTATAGGTCTGCACGCTTTTCGGAGTGAACTCGGCAGAGGACGAGATGAAAGAAATGCGCCCATGGTACTGCTTGCCTGGATAGGTATCCGTGGTGATGGATGCCTCCTGCCCCCAATGAATGCGCCCGAGGTCTGTCTCTGCAACATACGCACGCAGCCAGACGTGATCGAGATCGGCCAGCGCGACCACAGGCGTGCCCGGCAGAACCACTTCTCCCAGTTCGGCCTCGCGCACTGTAATCACGCCGGCTGACGGCGCGCGCAGGATCGTGTAACCCAGGTTGACGCGCGACAAGCCAAGATTCGCATTGGCCGCATTCAGATTGGCGCGGGCGATTGCAATGTCTTCCTTGCGCGTGCCTTCCATCGCCTGACTGTAATGCTGCTGCGCCGCCTGATAGACGGCCTGTGCGCGCTTCAGAGCCGTCGCCGCATGATCGCGATCCTGCGCTGACACCTCGTCTTTTGCGAAGAGATTCTGTGCGCGCTCATTGTCGATTTCCTTCTGCTTCATGTCGGCCTGCGCGTCAAGCATTGCCTGCTGCAGCGCCTTCGTCTCCTGCTCGCGGGTTCCAGCCAGCTTTAACGTGAGGTCGGATTGGCGCACTCCCACGTTCGCTTCGTCGATGCGCATCTTTTGCTGGTAGTCGGCGGCATCCAGACGCGCCAATAGCACTCCCTGTTCCACCTGCTGGCCCTCCTCCACCGGGAGGTCAACGATGCGCCCCTGCACCTTGAAACTCACCAGACTCTCGTGCGCCTCGATATTGCCCGACAGCGTCAACTGGCCTGCGGCCACGGGTTTTCCCGTTAGCCGCGGATAAAGGTAGACTCCCGCGGCAATCGCCGCGGCCAGCAGAATGAATAACGGTATGGATCGTTTCATGGCTAGAATCCTCGCGTGCCGGAACCCCGATCAAAGCTGCACAGACCGATCCGCCTACTGATTCCCGGTGAACTGTGCAATGTTTTTTTCCGTATCGCCCAAGGCACGGGCGAGAGCAAACTTCGCGTCCACATGACTGGAGACGGCGAGAATATAGTTTTCCTGCGCGCGGGTGACTTCATCCTGCGCTGTGACAACCTCGACGTTGTTGGCCGTGCCCTGCTGAAAGCGATCCTGCGCCATCACCAGTTCGCGCAGTGCCAGGTCCTGCCCCTGCCTGGCCACATCCACCTGCTCCGCCGCCGAGTCCAGATTGAGCAGCGCCTCGCGCACGTCCTGCTCGATGCCGAGGCGCATGTCGGCGATGCGGTCGTCGATGCTTTTGATTCTGGCGGCAATTTCCTGCGCTTCGCCATCGCGGTCGCGATCGAAGACTGTGAAATCGACCTGCCCTTGAATCAGGCCGGTCGCCTGCATTCCGCCAATGCTGCGGCCGATGCCACCGAAGTTGCCATTGATGCTCAGTTTCGGCAAGGAGCGCGCATGATTGGCGCGCTGCTGCTCCAAAAGCGCCTGGCGCTGGCTGGCGAGGGAAAGATAGTCGGCGCGGGAGACGAGCGCTGCAGGCACCAGCGTCTCAACCTGACGCTCGGGGAGAGGCTGGAACTGCAGCGTCTCCGCAAGCTCAAGGGGCACGCCTGGACTCATGCCCAGGTTGCGCGCCATGTCAAGCAGCGCCTGCTTGTACTGGGTCTGCGCAATCAGCAACGCCTGACGGTCATTCGCCAGTTGAACCTGGGCGCGCAGGACATCCACGCCCGTCGCCGTTCCCGCATCGTGCTTGTCCGTGGCGAGCCGGAGGAGCACGCTGGCTCTTTCGACGCGGGATTGCGCTGCATCCGCGCGCGCGGCGGCTGACTCTGCATTCAGATACATCGCGGCGACAGCGCGAACAATCAGGTCGCGCACATCGCGGAGGTTCATCCTGCCCGCATCCACGGCGCGTTCGCCGGCCCTGAGCCCATGCAGGCTTTGCCTATCGATAATGTTCTGCTGTGCGTACAGGCGAATGTCGTAGTTGGAAAACGGCCCAACAACCTCCGGCATGCCAGGAAGGGATATTCCGAATGCGCGCAGATCGCGGTTCTGCAGATTGACATAGGTCTGCGCGTTGACTCGCGGCAGCAGGGCGGCTGACAACCGGCGCAGGCGCGTGCCTTCACTCTCATTCACTTGCGAGCCGGCAAGCAACACACTCAGGTTGGCCTGCAGGCCCTTCTGAATCGCCTCCTGCAGAGTGAGCCTGTAGGGCGCAGGGGCGGCGCGCTGCTGGCAGAAGGCAGCGGTCGCGAGGCTGCCGAAGAAGAACATCGACGCGGCAATACGAATACGCAATCTCATGGTCTTTGCTCCCCGCCTTTGACAGCAATGGCCCGCCAGAAATGGCGGAAGCTGTTTTCTATCCAAACAGTCAACTCCGGCTCTCCGTGCAGCGACCACACGAGCACCGTTCCCAGGATCGCCTGCTGCAGTTGGAGAGCGACGTCATTTCGCTTCAGCCGGGGATCAATTTCTCCGCGCTTCTGACCTTGCGCAATGACTTCAGAAGTCAGCGAGCGGGCCTCCGTCATCTGGCGCTCGATCAGTCCGCGCACAACTTCGCTGGCCAGAAAGGAAGCGATCACAGCCCTGGCAAGATAGGGGCTTCTGCCGGGCTCCTCCGCCAGGCGGAGGAAGAGATGGTGTAGCGTTGCGTAGATGGAATGCCTGCCGGACGCAGCGGACTTGACCGCTTCCCTGATTCTGGAAAGCTGCACCTCGGCGATTACCCCGAGGACATGATCCTTAGTCTCGAAGTAATTGAAGAAAGTTCCCTTGCCGACATCCGCCGCCTCGGTAATGTCGCCAACTGTGACACTTGAAAAGCCGCGATCCGCGAAGAGTTGCAGCGCAGCGCGAAAGAGGCGCAGGCGCGTCTCAGCCGCGCGGCGCTCACGGCGGCCCATGCCGTGCGTGGGTGGGGCATTACCGGAGGCAACGGTCTCGATCAGCGCATCGGAGCGGCCCATATGACTTTACCCCAAACATGCCCTGCATTCATTTATGACTTCTGGTCATATTTATAGCTCCATTCCATTTGCGCGTCAAGTCCTCTGCGATGAATTTCCGTCCCTCCACCACCAGCCGGACCTGGCGGGAGCTTCGCTCAACTGGCAGCGCCATTGCCACGAGTGCGCACTCCCCGGTAAACTAAACCAGCGTCTTCACATCAGGCCGATGACGGCCGTCTGCGCTGCCTGTAACCGGAGCCGGGCGGGCGACCACCGGCAAAGAGTGTGGCGCAGCCGGTTTTGACTCGGATGCAGGCCGCCGGGACCTGCAATTGATTCAAAATGCGGCCGTTCCATAGCGGAGAGGTGGCAGAGCCCGGTTGAATGCACCTGACTCGAAATCAGGCATAGTCGAAAGGCTATCGGGAGTTCGAATCTCCCCCTCTCCGCCAGTTAATTCCCTACCTGCTTGAACTCCGAGATGAACAACTTCATTCAAGCGCTTTGCGGAATTTTGCGCCGAAACCTACAGCGCGGTCTCGCGGTCCGCTGCGGTTTTTTTGATACCGCTGAGGCGTAGTGCGCAGCCACCCCTGTAAGGCGCGACCGGTGCGAACGCACGCTTGCGCCTATTGCAAGGCCCGCCGTGCGCATTTTATATCGAGTTGCTGGAGAAAGAGCTGGAGCTCTGGACGCTTAGCCAGCGGCATCGTTCTCGACGCTTTCGAGGACGATGTTGCGCTCCTTGAGGTGTGCGAAGATGCGGTCCAGGCATTGCGGCGATGCGCCTATGTATGACGGGGGCGAAATGCCGGCCCGCTTGTAGGTTCCATCGAGCACGCAGCGGGCGACACCCGCGCAGGTGTAGCCAGTTGTCCTTGCCATGGAACTGATGCGTGCTTCCTTGTCGTAGGCAGCGAAAAGCGTGTAGGACAAATTCTTTTCCTGCCCGCTCTCGAATCCACGGATCGTGATGCGCATGAGCGTGAACTCAGCTTCGTCATCGCCCGGCTTCCATGCATCCGGTGTCCACGGCGTCCCTGTTTCCTGAAGTTTTTTGATGTAAGCGATGTGGCCGGGAAAGCGAAGGGTCTTCTCCTTCATGTTCGGGATGCGGCCTGCCATGGTTCTGATCAGCGAACGCAAGCCATCGGTGTTGAATGCCTCGAGGACCAGCACATGGCCGCCTATTTGGAATTCCACAAGCTCCGGCTCGGACAGCGCAGGCATCGTGATCATTTTTCCGTCGCGCACATAACGAGCCGGGCGCGTATATTCTTCCCACACATCCGAGGGAGAGAATGTAGGCAAATATTGATCAGGCCCTGTGCGGTCAAAATGAAGGCCGCCGACCATGAAGTCGAAATCCTGTATCTGCATTTGCGCGGCAAAGAAGCCGGCGAGGAAGTCCGGGATCCCTGGGGCGAGCCCGCAATCGACGGCTGCGGTTACCTCGTTGAGCCTTGCAAGTTCGTCGAGGCCGAACGCGTCCTCCGCGAAGAATGAGATGTCAACGATATCTTTTCGCTGCTCGATGACGGTCCTCAGCGTATTGAAGCCCATATGTCCGGGAACGGCGGAGATCACCAGATCGGCATCGCGGACGGCATCGCTCACGTCTTCAGAATTGCCAAGATCGGTGACTCTCGTGTTGACCCGATAGCGGGAAGACAAGGACTGGAGGGCGTCGCGGTTTATATCCGCGGACGTTACATCGAACTCTTCCGACAAATCCGAGGCGATTGCCTTGCCAACTCGGCCCGCTCCCAATACGACGACTTTCTGCTTCACGACTCACCTCGCCCGTCATCCTGCTTTATCAATTTTGGCTGGTATTCCCTCAGGATTGTACGGCGGCAGAAGGGGTGTTGAAAAACCATGGCAGCTTTGACAAACCGCAGTTGGGCTCTTATTCTTTGTTGCTAGCAAACGCTTACTCAGGCATCGTTAACCGCTCGACTTCATTGGCCGTCGCCGCGGGTTCCGCACACGGTTCGCGATAGAGAAAGGGGATGTCTCATGAAGACAGTCTCAAGAAGGCGGTTCCTGAAGAAGGTCGGCCAGGCAGGTCTGGCCGTTGCCGCGACTCCCGCATTGGGCAGATTCAGTCTGGCTCAGGGCGCGCCGCGCGTGACGCGCGTCATTATCGATTCCAGTCGACAGATTGCGCCGATCGATCGCCATCTCTTCGGCTCTTTTCTGGAGCATCTGGGACGGGCCATTTACGAAGGCATCTACGATCCGAAGTCGAAATTCGCTGACAGCAATGGCTTCCGGACGGATGTGATGAAGGAAGTCCGCGACCTGGGAGTGCCACTCGTTCGCTACCCCGGCGGCAATTTTGTTTCCGGCTATCACTGGCTGGATGGTGTTGGCCCGAAGAAAGACCGGCCGACCGTTCTTGACCGAGCATGGAACACCCTGGAGACAAACCAGTTCGGAACGAATGAGTTCATTACATGGGCGCGTGCGGTGAGCACCGAGCCGCTGTTCGGGCTGAACTTCGGCACTGGGTCAGCGGAAGACGCCGCTGCATTAGTGGAGTATTGCAACGTGCCCCGGGGAACCAAGTGGAGCGAGTTGCGCCGCTCTCACGGATATGACCAACCCCACGCTGTGAAGTACTGGTGCGTGGGGAACGAAATGGACGGGCCATGGCAGATTGGTCACATGCCGGCCCGCGAATACGGCATCAAAGCCGCAGATGCCGCCCGGCAGATGCGCGTTCTCGATCCATCCATCAAACTGATCGCCTGCGGCTCCAGCGGCCCGTTCATGCCGACCTATATCGAGTGGGATCGCACCGTGCTGGAAGAGTGCTATGACGAAGTCGATGGCATCTCCCTTCACCGCTATTGGGGCAATACCGAAGAGACCGGCAACGACAGCTCGAAGTACCTGGCAATGAATCTGGCGATGGATCGGCAGATCGAGGAGATTGCCTCCGTATGCGACACCGTGCGAGCGCACAAGCGCTCCGATAAGCAACTGTTTCTTTCCTTTGATGAATGGAATGTCTGGTACCGCGCCCGTAGCGGCGACGCCACGGACGGACACCGAAAGGCGGCGCCGCATCTTCTGGAGGAGCAATACAACCTGGAAGATGCACTTCTGGTGGGCGGACTCGCCAATTCCCTGATCCGGCATTCCGACCGCGTGAAGGTGGCCTGTCTCGCACAGCTCATCAACGTGATTGCGCCGATCATGACCAACGAGGACGGCATATTGCGTCAAAGCATCTACTACCCGTACGCCTGGGCGCTGCGATACGCCCACGGCCGCGCTCTCAGCGTCACGCCTGAAGGTCCGAGCTATGAAGTCGCGTCCCTCGGCCGGCCGATTGAAAGCATCGGTCTGCCCGCTCCGGGATATGGAGACGTGCCGTACCTGGACATGGTGGCTACGCTTGATGCCGAGAAGAAAACGGCGACCATTCTGGTACTGAACCGTGATCTGGAGAAAGAGCAGGAACTGGAGATCGCATGGCACGACTTGACCCCGACAAAGGTTGCGACATTCGAAACGATTACTGGAGCTGACCTGAAGGCGGCCAACACGTTTGCGAATCCAAAGCGCGTGGCGCCACAGACAATGGAGAGCCCTAAAGTGGGTTCCAGAATGTCATTGAAACTGCCGGCGAGGTCGTACTCGGTTCTGTCACTCGCTCTTTGAGCAATGTGCTTTGGGCAAGGGATGGAATCCAGGAGCACTGCTGGCTCCGAATGTTTTTCAGTTGATGGACAGGTGCCGTGAACCGGGCTGTTCACCAGGCGAGCTTGCCGCATCTCAACTGGTAAAGAGTTCGTCGCACGCAGCAAGCACAGAATGTGCCTGCCTCGCTGGACAGGCATCCTGCAACTCAACAGATCATGTCTATCTCTATGCCTATCTATTCTGCGGAGGCGACTCAACACTCGCCGCTGGCTCTTTGATTTGTTTACGCACGCAAGTTAGCACTGCGGCAACCTGAGTTGTCCAGCGCGCGTGCTCACGCCCTCCAGAGCGCCGCTCACGTCAGTCTGCCTCTCATACCGTTGCGCGAAACCCGCCACTGCCATTGATCTGCACATTGCTGCAATTGGTTCTCCGTGTCTAAATACTTTGACAATTCGTACAAGCTTTTGGACTGAAATGCGCATCTGCACACGGCTTTGCAGTCCCTTAGATTAAGCGCTTGCAACAGCTTAACTCCCGTGTGAGAAATGGCCAGCCACTTGCAGACTATGGACGCCGTGGGTTCATTCCACCAAGCCATGCAAGCAGGCGATGAGACAATTCGAATCCTGTCCGCTGCGGGCTCCAAGGATGGAATCTCCCAAGGGGGAAGTGGACATGTACAAGCACGCGAAGCTCTTTGCGATCGTTGCAGCGAGCGCTGTCTTCTCGCTTTTCCTTGGCTGCGGCAGCAGTCCGCACACGTACACCTTAAGTACCCTGACTCCTTCTTCGGTTGTGGCTGGAACTGGCGACTTCACGTTAACGGTCGATGGCGCCAACTTCACGACGAAGTCAACGGTTGTCTTTGCAGGCACGACACTGGTCCCCAGCTATTATTCAGCGACCCAGTTGCGCGTCAAGGTTCCCGCCAGCGCAATCACCAAGGCAGGCATAGTTGACGTCGCGGTTTCAGGCAGCACCACGTCCAAGACCCTGCCCTTCACGATCAACAATCCCCTGCCCGTCATCACAGCCATCTCGCAGCAGAGCATCCTGCTGAACAGTGCGTCGCTTTCACTGGACATTACGGGGTCAAACTTTGTTTCAACCAGCACGGTAAAGCTGGGGGAGCAGTCCCTTACCCCGACATCGGTGACGCCAACGCAGATGACCGTTGTGGTTCCTGACAGCATGCTGACGACGGCAGAGGCTTTCCCGATCACCGTGGTCAATCCGTCGCCAGGTGGAGGCGCATCGAGCGCACTGACCTTTACCGTGCTTAATCCGGTACCCGTCATTACGGCACTCTCGCTCGACAATACGCTCGTAGACAGCGCGGACTTCACATTGACCTTGACCGGCAGCGGCTTCGTTGCAGGCATGAGGGTCAGCTTCGGCTCCACGCCTCTGCTTCCCTCAGCGCTGACAGCAACTCAGGCGTCTGTTCTCGTGCCTCGGACCGCAGTTGCAACCGGAGCCATCCTGGATGTGACGGCGTCGAATGGCGGACCGGGGGGCGGCACTTCCAACGCGCTTAAATTTACCGTCAACAATCCTCTTCCTTCTCTCACATCGCTTTCAGTGATGAAGACGCTTGTGGACAGTGCGGAATTGACGCTGGACATCGTGGGGACAGGGTTTGTTCCCGGCGTAACAATCAATTTCGGACCCGCTGTCCTGACGCCCACATCCGTCAGTCCGACTCAGATTTCAATTCTTGTGCCGAAAGAACTGCTGGCAAAGAGCGGCATCCATTCTGTAACGGCATCGAACGTCACTCCCGGTGGCGGCGCTTCGAACGCACTTGAATTCACGGTTGAGAATCCGGTGCCGACGCTGACCTCGATATCGCTGGACAACATTACGGCCGGCAGCGCCGACTTCGTGCTGACTCTCACTGGCACGCATTTCGTTGCATCTTCCAGTGTGGTCTTCAACAACGCGACGCTCACACCCAGTGCGTCGTCATCGACGGAGCTGCAGGTCACCATCCCTGCCTCGGCGCTGGTTGATGGCGGAACGTACCCCGTGCTGGTGACAAACCAGGGACCGGGCGGCGGGCCATCCAACGCACTCTCCTTCACGGTCAACAATCCAGCACCGACACTGACTGCGCTGTCACAACAGAACGTGCTTCTGGGCAGTCCCGCGTTCACGCTGGAGCTGACCGGGACGGGCTTTGTGCATCAGAGCGCCGTTCTGTTCGGCAGCGTGCCACTGATTCCCACTTCCTACACAGCGACGACACTGAGCGTACTGGTGCCTGAGACGGCTTTCACGAAGGCTGGCCGGCTCGATGTGAGCGTGGTCAACCCGGAGCCCGGGGGCGGAACCTCCAATGGGATGCGTTTCACGGTGGAGAATCCGGTGCCTGAAGTGACGACGGTGTCGCCCACCAGCATAACGACCAACACGACGGACACAACAATAACCCTGGTGGGCAAAGGCTTTGCCGAGGATGCCACCGTCACACTGGGCACGGAGCCAATCACGACTCTCTCAACCACTTCGACGGGCATCACTGTTTCGATACCGTCTTCGCTACTTGCGAATCCCGGCACTCTCACCTTTAACGTGAGTAACCCGGAGCCGGGCGGCGGAGTTTCAAACACGGTGACGATCACCGTGCATGGAAAGGCGCCGACGAACTGGCGCACCGTTGCCAACAACAGGATGAACGTGCCTAACGCCACGCAGCTGTTCAACAGCTACAACCAGCCCTCTGTGAACCGGCGCGGCATGGTTGTCTTCAAAGGCCAGGGTAAAAGTAGCACCGGTGAGTCAGGCACGGTTGATACAGGCGGAGGTGATACAGGCACGACGGTCGGAATTTACGTCCGCGACATGTCGGGCGGCGGTGCAAAGCCCCTCACTGCAGTCGCGAGCAAGGGCATGGAAGTGCCCCAGCCCAACAACACCTCCTACAATGGAGCGCTTTCAACCTTCATCCAATTCCCGTCGTTCCCACGCATTGATCTGAATTCGGATACGATTGCTGTCCGCGGACAATCCCAACCGGTCTGGACCTATACCCTTCCAGACGGATCGGAGACGCGGATTGGCAGCGCGGGAGTTTACAGCAATCCAAGTGGGCCACTGATTACAGGAGCGAGCCTGATTGGCACCGCGCCCGGTTATGAATACTTCCAGGTGCCCGGCGCGCCGGCGGGAACGCGCTTCGACCAGTTCCCGGGATCACCTGCTCTGGATGGCGGCTCGACGGTTCTCTTCAAAGGTAATTACACCGTTGGTGACGCCGGCAAGACGGGCGTTTACTTCCGCGATATGGTCGGCGGCAACGGCCAATCGCCGGTGCAATTGATCGCGAACAGCGAAACCATCATCCCGGGCCAGCCCGAAGGTGGAACCACGGTGTTTGGCTCCACAGCGCCGCCCAGCGCTTCCGATGGAACGGTGGTTTTCGTGGGCCTGGACAATGAAGATGCGCCCACCATGGGTGGCATCTATGCCGCACCAATTGCGCCCTCGCCAGCACTCGAAACAATCGTCACCATCGGCTCGCAGGTTCCTGGAGAAGCCGAAGGCATCACCTTCAACCGCTTTGGCGAAGGCCTTTCGTTCGATGGCCGTTACGCCTCCTTCTGGGGAGCATGGGGAACAGAAATGCGTATCCGGCTGCTCATCTGCGGTGTAGACGGCAACAAGGAAATGCTCGCCAGTTGCAGGGACATGTATCCCAACGGCTACGAGGCGCAGATTCCCGTTCACCAGGGGATCTTTGTCTACGACATGGTGACAAAGAAGCTGATTGCGATCACCAAGACTGACTCGGGTGAGTTCAGCGACTTCGTGTACTGGGTCTTCTCGGGCCGTCCGCCGAATACGGGCGGCGGATCGGGCGGAACGGGAGTGTCAGAAGGCGGAGTCGGTGAGGACGTAGTACCAGAGCCTCCGCGCTGGCGCTCATCCTCGTTCATCACGGTCACCGGGCGTTCAGTGGAAGCCTTTGAGGTTGCATTCAAAGCCATGACAGGCACGGTCGATGGAGTCTACCTGGCGGAAGGCGCCTACGTTGCCGACGTGCCCGAACTTAAGCCCATACAAACGGTGATTGACACGACATTCCCCGGCCCGAGCATCGATCCCGAGGCCCCGGCCGGATCCACCGTTGCTACCGTCGGCATGGAACGTGACGGCCTGCGCAGTGACCTGCTTGTTGTCACATCGAGCATGCTCGATCCGATTACGACGGAAAGCAATGCCGGAGTTTACATAACCCAGGTGATGCCGCAATGACGCGGGGGGAGAAATCCCCCTGCGCCACATCACCTCTGGCTTTGAAAAACGTAGTTTCCCTGAGCCAGACAACGCAACGTTTGCACGCGGAAAGGAGCATCAAATGAAGACCCTAACTTCATACCTAAATCTGTCAGGTTCCCGATCACCGCATGGGCTCGCGATGGCTGTGGGTTCCGCCCTTCTGGCACTCCTGGCGGGCTGCGGAGGGGATAGCTCCACCGTTTCCCCTCCGCCCGCGACCGGCACGGTCGTGCAGGTAAACATGGGCGATGAACCCGCTGACTGGCTGTTGGCCTTCTCAATGAACGTTTCGTCCATGTCGCTCACGAGCGCTGGCGGTGGGTACGCGACCGTCACGGGTAACGCACCCATCGAGATGATCCATCGACTGGGAACGATGGAGCCGGTTGCGCTCATCAACGCCGCCCAGGGAACGTATACAGGTGCGTCGTTCAGCATTGCATCCTGCAAGTTCGCTTACCTTGACGCCAAAACCAAAACACTGGTGGAGAAGACGATCACGGGGCCGTTCTCCGTTTCCGTCCCATTCAGTTCCAGCGTGAGTTTGGGAACTACGCCACTTGCATTCAACTTTGATCTTGATCTGGAGAAGTCACTCACCCAGGACAACTCCGGCGCCTTCCAGTTCAGGCCACAGTTCAAGTTTTCCAATGAAATGATGAAAGGCAGCAATGGCAATGGCGGCAGCGTCAACGCGCGCTACGGTGGCATGTACCAGATGATGGGTATTGTGAGCGCGGTCAACGGAAGCTCGTTCAGCATTACACAGCATGAGGCTGCGCACACTTTTACCTTCCAGATCAGCAATGAAACGCAATTCCGAGGAAGAATCACCCAGATGTCGCAGCTCGGGAAGGACATGGGCGTTATGGTCACTGCGGTTCTCCAGTCTGACGGAACCTTTCTGGCCAAACAGGTGAGAGCGACCATGAGCGCTGGCGGCGCCATGGGCGGCGGCATCGTTACGACCCTCACGCCCCCGGTGGACAAACCAACGACCGAATTCACTGTCGTGATGCAGAATGGGGCTGGGGCCAGCGTTCTGACTGACTATCTGACGAAGACAGTCACCGTGAAGCTCACAGACACCACCACCTATGAGATTGACACCGACCGGGTCAGTCTTGCCGGGCTCGACTTCACTCCAGTCTTGGATGCCAGCAATATTTATGTTGGCCAAAGCGTCCTGCCTTTCAGTGACAGCGCGGTCACCGCAATCAGTCCCTGCACCACCAGCTGTGGGACCATCACCGCTTCGACCGTCCGCTTGAGAGAACAGGGCTTCCGTGGAACGACCGACGTGGATATCACCCCGGGCGCTTCGAGCACGTTTACGTTAACCCTCATGCCGGAGTGCGCCTTCACAACTCTGACCGGGGCCACCCAGATTGAGGTTTATCAGTTGACTGGAACCAACGTGGAAAACGATACAGCAATTCCTGCAGCAGCAACCCTGCGTGTTCACGGACTGCTGTTTTACGATGGCGGGAAATGGAAGCTCATCGCTTCCACGATTGCCGCAAGCTAAGGCTGCCCGAAGACCGCATCGCCTTCGGCCCCGCTTTCCGGGTGCGTGCGTGTCACTTCAGGCAAGCTGGCCAGCACGTCTGGCAGGCGCGAACTCCTCTCAGCCCTGAGAGGAGTTCGTGTTTTAGCCGGCTGGTAGCGCGTGTCGCGCAGACCACAGCCGGGCAGCAGCCAAGAAGACCTCCTATCCCTCCACAATATGCTTTGCTATACTTGCGTTGCTTTCAGGGCTGAGCGCATGCGCTGCTGGTCTGCCGCGGACAGATGTTATTGCGCGCGGCAAATCCATGCGCGAGCGCATATGTCGATTTGAACTTGAGGTTCATTGATTGAACTCTCCGGCGAGCCGTTCTGCATCAAGTCCGCCTCCCGTCAAGAAGGATTCCGGGCTGGCTGCCAGCGTTGTCATCTGCACCCGCCACCGTCCTGACGATCTGCGGAGGTGTCTAAAGGCCATCTCTACATTGCATCGCCCTCCGGACGAAGTGCTTGTGGTCGATAACACCGCAGGAGACCGCGAGACGGAACGCGCGGCGCGGGAGGTTGGCGCGCGCTATGTGGTTGCGTCCGTTGAGGGCCTCAGCCGGGCACGCAATCTGGGCATGGCCGAAAGCAGACACGAGATTGTCGTCTATGTGGACGATGACGCGGTACCCACGGGGCATTGGCTCGAAGATCTTATTGAACCGTTCACAGATCCCAGTGTCGCAGCTGTCACTGGCGAAACCGTGCCTCCGGAGTCTGCCGGAGCCAACAGGAGCCACGAGCCGCCACGCCGTCTCTGCAATCGGGACCTGCACTGGTTTGAAATCGCGACCTTTGGCGGCCTTGGCATCGGCGCCAACATGGCGCTGCGGAAATCCGCCTGCGCAGGCTTAAAAATCTTTGATGAGCGACTGGGGCGAGGCGCGCCATTCAGGATTGGCGAGGAAAGCTATGCCTTCGCTTCCCTGATAGCGCGCGGCTACAGCGCAGTCCACGTTCACAAGGCAATCGTCGTCCATCGATTGAAGCCGCGGAATATTGCACAGGAGGCCAAGTGTTCCATCGCCTATTGGCTCTTGCTTTTTTCGGAGTTCCCCGGCCACCGTCTCGACCTCATTCGATTTCTTCTCAGGCGCCTGCGGCGGCGGCCCCTGCCCTGGCCTCGCATTCCCCAGGAGGCTGGCGACATCATCAGCAGCAGTTGGCGCACACGCCTGCAAGCAGCAATGGCCGGAATCCTTCTCTTTCTGCGCACGCCAAAACCTCGCGACTGAAACCGCAATGACCAGGAACCCTCCCCGAACTTACCTGACCTTCCCTTTTGCCGGTCCTGAAGAAGGCATGCCTAGCTGCATCACCTCGTGGAGCCAATGTATCCTTCGCCGCATCTGCAATGCGCGGACCCCTGCGTTGCGCAGCCTGGATACGGCGAAGAAGCGCTCTCCCAGGCCGCAAACGGGAGCCAGAACATAATCCATGACGGCTGGAGACAGCGCGGCAATCGTGTACACACTTCGCTTCCAGGCTGGCTCCGCTGCGTACCGGCTCCACTGCCCCTGCATCGGCGCGTCAGGGTATCTGCGCGCAAACATTACATCCGCTGCCGCAAACGCTTGAGCATCGCGGATCAAGTCGGCAGCGCTCTTTTCGTAGTATTGATACGCGACGGCGCTGTCGATATACCGCGCCTTCACCCCTGCATTGCAGAGACGCACGCCCAACTCCAGGTCCTCGCGCATCCTGAACGCCTCGTCAAAACCATCCGCCTCGATGAGCACACTGCGCGGCAGCGACGTGTTGCTGAAGACACATTCAATCTCCTGCCAACTCGTGCTGGCGGACTGCATCTGCTGCAAATAGAACGCGCCGATTTCGCGATGAAAGCACTCAACTGCCAGGCTGGGCGGACTGTCTGGACTCAAGAAAATGGCACCGAATCCAACCATGCGGTCTACAGTTCCGTGTGCGGCCACATGAGCCGCAATCAGTCCTGGAGCACAGAGCATATCGTCGTCGAGAAAAAGAACCAGACCCGTCTCAGCCGCGCGGAATCCGCTATTGCGCGCCCCAGCCAACCCTCGGTTTTCCTGCTCAATCACGCGGAGCCGACAGGCAGGCCGGAGAGCACGAAGCATTGCCGCCGTGCCATCCGTTGAACCGTCGATGACTACGATGAGTTCATATCGGTCAGCAGGAAGCGTCTGAGCAATGAGCGTCTCTACGGTGCGTCTTACGATCTCCCGCCGGTTAAACGTAGGAATAATGACCGAAATGTCCATCTGATCCCTTCGGTCCGTCAGAATTCACTTCCAGCGCTCATGATTCTAATCCTTCGGAAGCCTTAATCGCGCGTTGGGTGAGATGGTACTATCGTGATAATCCGCCCCGGATGGGCAGCTATCCACACATGTTGCATCTGCATATTGCCCCATGAAGATCGTTCTCCTCGCGAGGGATGTCTTGAGATCGTTGAAGTATCTGGTTCCCAAGCCATTGCGCGCGCTCCTTCGGAGTCAGCGCCAGGCGGCCGAGCGGCGCATGCTTGTTCTTGATCGCGTGACTGACTGGTCTGTTCTGCGCAGGCTGCGTCCATATCGTTCAGAGTTTGGCGGCCGGCGCGGAAAGTATATTGACCGATTCTACATCGAAGCGTTTCTTGCATCGTGCGGGGAATCGATCCGCGGAAATGTCGCAGAGATCCAGAGCGATGAATATACCAGAATGTTTGGCCAGAGTCGTGTTACGCACTCCGATATTCTCGATATCAATCAGGGCAATGAGAACCGCACGATCAGCATCGATCTGACCCAGACAGCCTCGGCTCCAGGGAATGCCTTCGACTGCATCATCTTTACCCAGACGCTCTTACTCATCCGCGACTACCCGTCGGCACTGCGTTCTCTTTATAAGATGCTGAAGCCCTCTGGCGTTTTGCTCGTCACGGTGCCGGGCATAAGCCCGGTTGTTCGCGGCGGCCTTATCGCAGGCGAAGGAGCCGATTGGTGGCGTTTTACCGCGCGATCCGCGCGGCATGTGTTCTCACAGGTATTTGACGATTCAAACGTAAGCGTCAAGACCTACGGAAACGTGATGACAGCAACCGCCTTTCTGCACGGGCCCGTTCAGGAGGAACTAACCCGGCAGGAACTCGAATTTAACGACCCCGATTTCGAAGTCATCATCGGAGCCAAAGCAACGAAGCAAGTCGCGACTTAGATCATGTGTGAGATCGAGGGGCTGGTTTCCATATCCATTCCGTTCTATAACAGTGAACGCTTCCTCGCAGAAGCTATCGACAGCGTTCTTGCCCAGACGTACGCACATTGGGAACTACTCCTCGTCGACGATGGCGCCACCGACGGCAGCACCGAAATCGCCCGCAGGTACGCGGCAGAGTCAAACGGGCAAATCTGATATCTGGAACATCCGGGACATCGCAATTGCGGTGTAAATGCGCACGCAATCTCGGGGCCCGCTCCAGTTATGGTGAATATCTCGCGTTTCTCGACTCTGACGACGTCCTGCTGCCCCAAAAGCTGGAACATCAGCTTGCATCGATGAGCGCTCATCCCGAGTCGGGCATGATTTTCGGGTCCACTGAATATTGGTACGATTGGGACACTGACGCGAGCCCACGAGAGGCAAACCATATTCCGCCCCTGGCCCCTGGAGGAAAATTGTACTCGCCGCCCACCCTTCTCACTTCGAGTTATCCTCTTGGCAGCTTTGGTGCTCCGTGCATACAAAGTTTCCTGATAAGACGCAGCGCCTTCGATCGCGTTGGCGGATTCGACGAATGCTTCAACCCTTCGACTTTTCAGCTATTTGAAGACATCGCATTTCTCGCAAAAATTTATCTTTCTGTATCCGTGTTTGTCAGCGACAGCTGTCTGGATCGATACCGCTGTCATGCCTCTTCCATGTGGCACCGCGCGAAGGGCAAAAGCATCGAGGAGTCCGCGCGAAAGTTTTATTTTCAATGGATGATACAGTACCTGCAAAGTCACGGCATTGCCGATCGAGATATATGGAGAGCGGTTCGGAAGGAGGCCTGGGTATATGATCTTCCGCTATCGCCATCGTTGACGCGAATCGTCAGGCGCATTGCAAACAGATTTTCAAGCTCGACCTCGCCCAATGGATAACTCCGCTCGACTTTCACTCATTCTCCTCCCTCACAAGCAGTGAGATCCGCGTATGCATAATTTTCTGAAAATGACCGGCGGCGCAAAAGTAGCCCATCGAAGCGCGGTGCACAATATTGCCTGGAACTACATTGGATATGTATACAGGGTAGGAATCAACTTAGCTCTTACAGCCTATATTGTCAGGCATGTGTCGGTCGTGGAATACGGCCTGTTCATGTTCATCACGTCGCTGTCTGCAAGTCTATGCTTCCTGGATTTTGGACTGTCGAGCATCCTGGTTCAGGCCTATGTTGAAAGAGCGTCGCAGCCTGATAGCAACCACCTCAACGAACTGATCAGCACAGTGTTCCTTGCACTAGCCGCATTGGGAACAGTAGGTGTATTCTTCTCTGTCATCTTTGCAGCGATCCTTCCAGGGCCATTCAACATTCCTTCTGCCAACGCGCATGAGGCGTCAATTATTTGCATTGTTGCGGCATTAGTCGTGCAGGTCACTCTTCCCGGCATTGCGCTGGAGCAAGCCTATCAAGCCTGGCACCGTTTCGATCGCGTCAATCAAATACAAGTTCTGACTTCGACGATCCAGATTGCACTTTCCGTTTCTGCGCTTGCAGCTGGTTACGGTATTGTGGCTCTCGCGGTGGTTCAACTCGTGTCTTCGGCGCTACGGCTGCTTCTTCTCGCAGTCGGGCTCCCGAACAGTGTGCCGCAGGCTCGCCTCAGCCTTCGACAATTCAACCGAAGCCTTCTTATACCTCTGATCGGACTCAGTAAATGGGCATTCCTCAATAATCTCGGCGTATTTTTGTTTGATCTACTGGCCTGGACCCTTCTTGGATCACTCGCCTCGATGAGAGAGGCGGCCATTTTCGGCTTGGCAAACAAGCTGCCGGATCAACTGTGGAATATGATCGACAAAGGGGCTAACGTCGCCTTACCCTTCCTATCACGATCATCTGCAGAAGGTGATCTCGCCAGCCTTCAACGGACTTATCTGATGACCCAGAAGTTTCTGTTCGGGGCCGTTCTGCCCTTCGTTGTGCTCGGCAGCGTTGCTGCGCAGCCTTTAATCGAGGTATGGGCGGAGAGCCAATATGCGGATGCAGCAATGGTGATGCAGTATCTGCTTCTTGGCACTATTTCACACGCCGCAGGTTATTCTTCCAATCAACTTCTGTATGCATGCGGCGAGGTTAAGAAGGCGACAAAGATTACGTTATGGGAATACATCTTAAGCATTGTAATTGCCTTGCCACTGATACACCGGTTTGGGGCCTCCGGCCTGGCGGCAGGGATGATGACCGCTCAATTGTTAATCAACTTCGGCTGGCTTACACGGGCGGCCTGCGCGTTTTCCCAAATCACGCCACGGAATTTGCTGAGGTTCGTAATGGACGGTTTGAGTTGGCCGCTGGTTGTTCTATTCGCAGAGTCGCTCATCATCTGGAGCATCTCCTCGCACTTGCCCCCTTCCTTGATCGTGATGACCGCGTTGCTCAGCGGCTGCATCTACCTGGGCGTTTGGGGTATTCGTACGGCGCTTCCCTTATATCGGGGTCAAACGGAGATTATCGCTTGAAAGCAGAAGAAATGAGCCAATCTGCAACAAGCTTGCTTTGCACTGTGGTCGTCACAACCTGGCGAAGGCCGGCTGCCCTCAGAAATACTCTCGAATCGCTGATGCGGCAGACCTATCCGAACATCGAAACCATCGTTGTCTGTGATGGCGAAGATCATGATGTGCGCGCGCTCTCTGAAGACTTCAAGGGAGGCCACCCTGTCAGATGGGTTTTTCATCCTGATAATCGAGGTTTAGCCGCGGCTCGTAACACAGGAGCCCGCGAAGCAGCCGGAGATGTAGTCCTGTTTATGGATGACGATATTGTGGCAGATCAGGAACTCGTCAACGCACACATGCACCACCACCTGTCCGCTGGTGCGCACCGCCGGGTCGTGGTGTGCGGCAGGATTACCGAGGATCCCGACAGGCTGCTCACTTCCTATCTAAACCGCTGCCTGCAGGATGCGAGGAACAGAATATTCGATGAATCGACAGAAGCACTCCAGGCGTCGGGTGCGGAATCCATTGGGGATGATATTGAGAGGGGATTGTGGTGCGGGCTGAATTGCTCCGTCGGTCGCATTTTTTTCTTGAATGAAGGCGGTTTCAACGAATATTTCCGCGCTTCGGATGAGGAGATGGAACTGGGACAGCGACTGCATTTAGCCGGGTTCTACTTCATTTTTGAGCCCCGCGCTCAGCTGATACACATGAACACCAAGGACTGGACGAACTACTACGTCAATTCCTATCGTCACAAAGGGGCCCTGGATGTCTATCGAGTGTTTGAGCTGAAGCAGCGAAACGCCCAGACTCAGAAGCTGGTCTCGATGTTTCACGGTTATTTCATGAACCGGTGTGCCGCAAGAGCAGCGTGGCACCTTGCCGGCCCTCTGCGCTCACTTTCACACCAGCTTGGAAAAGCCGCCAACCGGACACAGTCGCATCTTTTTTTTGGTGTGTGGGCCAGAACGGCACAGGCAGCGGAGTATTGGTGCGGCGCCAAGGCCGCCGGCTGCACACTGCCACGCCTGAAGAGCGTGGCTGGGCACTCCAAATGCGCTGTAATGCTGCACAGTATCTCTGATCCTCGGTCGGATGATGAAAGCAGATATTATGTATCGCCGCGCAGGTTCCGCGGGTTGATGCGGTACTTTCGCGCGGCCGGATACACAACGGCAACAACGACACAGTGGCTCGAGGATGATGTTTCAGAAAAGCAGGTGCTCCTTACGTTTGACGATGGATACGACGATCTTTATGAGGAGTTGCTACCGCTTGTCATCGAGCATGGCTACACGCCGGTCATCTTTCTTGTCGCCGACCACATTGCATCTTCCAACGTGTGGGATCAGCAGAGCGGCCTGCGCGCGCGCAACCTGCTTACGCTCGCACAGATTCGCGAGATGCAGAAATACGGCGTTGAGTTCGGTTCGCACACGATGACCCATCCATGGTTACCCGGCGTTTCTGATGCACAGTTGCACGGCGAAGTCTACGACTCAAAGCTTCGTCTTGAAGACATGATAGGAGTTGAGATAACGACGTTCGCCTATCCGTTTGGCGGTGTAGACCGGCGAGTGCGCTCTGCGGTAGCCGATGCGGGATACAAGCTTGCGTTCACCACCGAGCCCGGGATCAACTGGTGGAACGATCCACTCTGTCAACGGCGCGCGGAGGTGAATGACTACACCACAGGACTGGACTTCGCCTGCAAACTACGAAACGGGCGCGGTTGCACTGAAACAATTTCAGTGCGCTTGAAAAATATCGAGGAAGAGTTCCCCACGAAGATCCTGCGCACTATGGCCAAGGGCGTGCGGAGAGCCGGGCACGAACTTCTCCATCTGTTCCAGTCCGATTAGAGGAAAAAGCCGGAGCCGCGGGCGATATCGCGGTGGAGGTTGCAGTGTCAGGATATCGATGTCATCAGGACTGCCAGAGACATTCCATGAGTTCCTTAGGATGAATGGCGGGGACGGCCGTGGCTCGAACCCACGACCTCTGCCGTGTGAACCTCTGCCCGACAAGGATTTGCCCGAACAAGCGCTTCAGCTTAGTATCGCCAGCTGACCAAAAAACATGCACGTGTAACTGCCGCAGAGCGAGCGCGGGCTTCTGCCCCTGCGGGAGGTTCGTCAGCCTGTGCCAGCAGTCTGAGGGAGGGGATCGTGAGCCCCTGGCTCCGCACCCCTTCCCCAAACATCTCTGCGTTAGTTGTTAGGCGGCTTGGTTTCATCCGCTTTTGGAACCGTGATGGTTTCAAAGGTGCGCACGGTTGCCATCTCGTCCTTCGCCTTCTTCTCATTCTTCGCTACCGGAAGAACCAGGCTGCTTGAGAGCGACTGGCCTTTTACTTCGCTCAGGAAGTACTTGTCGCCGTATTTGTGGAATACCAGTTTGCCCCTGTACTTGTTTTCCTTGTCGCCTGGCAGCGTCAAGTGAAAGACGGCCACCCCTTCATTGCAGTTGCGAACCATAACGGCGTTGGCGCCGCAAGGAGTGATCCGGTAGGTGCCGGAAGGCATCAGTTCGGAATTCCCGACATAGAAACTGAAGGGAACCTTGGCCTGGACACCCTGCTGGGCGAACAACGGACCAGCAAGGAACAGGCATGCAACAGCGAGGGTCATTCTTAGGGTTTTCATGGGCTCAGCTCCTTCCTCCCGGAGAAAGCGGAGAGAAACTCTCTCGAGCTCCTGGCACCATCTGCCCTGCTCGTGCCCAATGCGATGCCAACAGCCGGGTGTGCAGCGATCTGACGCTGTCACGAGGAAATTTCGCTGTGTCGTGATCGAGTTACGACGGAATCCTGGCCGCTTCATCACTGACTCGCGCAGGAAGTCGGCAGCCGGATCGAGGGGATCTGGGCACAACTTAATTCAAGTTTATCTATCTGGTATTGAAATGCAGTGACGGGCAATACGCCTGCTTGTGATTTCGGGCCCCATCGAGGCCAGGCGGCCGCCCTGGGCAGTGCCTAAAGGGAGTCCGGTGGCAGCCATATTGCTGTTCCTTTTCTAAGTCTCCGCGGCAAGTAACAGTGCGGCGCCGGCTTAAGAGGTTGATCCATCTGGATCCGCCCTCGAATGCTGTCTGGCGGCACGCGGTAGTCTTTTGAATCGATGGTCATCTGGTCCTTTCAGCGTTTGGTGTGCTCAGAATGCCGCACGTTTCGGACCGCATCCAGATCTTCAGGAGATACGGAGCCGCGCAAAGACTGGAATCTTGACGAAGTCCAGCACTACGCCGAACGCGACCGCAGCGGCAAACTCGCAGGCGATCATCGCGATGGGCAATGGAGCCATGGCGATTCCCAGGATCGCGAGCGTTGAAATGATCAGGATGTCGGCAGCAGAGGACAGCACGAGCCATAGACTGGGGCGCAATCCCCATAATTGTTGGCGCCCGCGAATCACGTAGGTTATTGCCTGGCCGCCAAACACGATTCCTACGGCGGAGAGAGTTTGAAGTGCTTCAATGCCTAAATGCAGTTCGAACTTGCCGACTGCGAGAATGGCCGTAGTGAATGCAAGAAAGCATATTCCGAGGATGACACCTGCAGCTGTAATTCTGCCGATTTCCCAGGAGTTCGGCATCTTCGACGGCCGCACTCTATCCGTGCTTAGAGACATCGCGAGGAAGTCGCCGGTGATCATCACAATGACCATCAGCATGGGCGTCAGGACCGCATGCCCGGTGATGACCAGGCCGACGGCAAGCAGGAGCACCTGCAGGATCTTCTTCATTACCGAATTCAGTGTGTACGTGAGGATGCGCTGAAACGTGATCCTGCCCTCTTTTACAGCGGCAACGATGCCACCCAGACCGGCTTCGGTCAACACAACACCCGCTGCGGATTTCGCCACATCGGTTGCGGTCGAGACGGCGATGCCGATCTGCGCCTGGCGAAGCGCTGGAGCGTCGTTTGCGCCATCTCCGCACATCCCGACCGTATGTCCACTCTTTTGGAAGGCCCTGACAATGTCATACTTGCCTTCCGGGAGGATGCCTGCGAAAACCGCGAAATCTTCCGGCTTGATGCTCACGGGAAGATTCCCCGGAGGACAGATGGCGCCACTCAAGCCGACCGCATGAGCGACAATTGCTGCCGTAACCGGCGCATCTCCAGTCACCATGACGGTGTGCACGCCGAGGGTGTGCAACTCCGAGATGAGAGAAGTCGAGTCTTTTCGCGGCGGATCGCTGAGGGCAATCATGCCGATCATCTGCATGGAATCCGTGGGACCCGCGGCTACTGCCAAAACCCTGAAGCCTTGCTTTTCCAGCTCGTCGGTGATCGCTGCCGCGGCAGGGGATGGAGCCGTGAGGGCTACGACTGCGGTGAAGGCCCCTTTCACAATACGCTCCGCGCCCCCCTTTGCGTTTGTTACGGATGCTTCTGAAGTTTTCTTTGCAGGATCAAATGGCACAAACTTCGCCAGCTTGGGCAAGTCCGACGCGGGATTGTGCGAAGCGGCTGCGCGAATTGCCGCATCGACGGAGTCCTGACCGCCCTCGGAGCTTGCCAGAGCCGCCATCCCGAGAACACGGGCTTCGTCGGAACCGGGCAGGGGACGAACGCTGGTTACTGAAAGCTCGTTGCGGGTAAGCGTTCCTGTCTTGTCTGCACAAAGAACATCAATCGATGCAGCTTCATCCACGGCCGAGAGTCGTGTCGGCAGCACTCCGAGCTTTGCCAGAGAACGGGCTCCGACTGCCGCGGCGAGGGTGAACGTTGCCGGCAATGCCACGGGGATGGCTGCAAGGACCGAAGTGAGCAATAGAGGAACGATCTCGCTCCGCGGCATTGCATGGAAATAGGCATACGAGCCCATCGCAAGGATGATCGCGCCATTGAAAATCGCCAGATTACGCACAATTTTGAGCACAGCCCTCTGCTGTGTGCTCACCACATGTGCCGTGCGAACCAGCTCCGCCGTGCGGCCAAACTTTGTGCGAACGCCCGTGGCCGTTACCACGGCGGTGGCCTCGCCCCGCCGCACCAGGGCCCCTGCGAAGGTGTCTACGCCAGGACCGGCTTCAATGGGCAGGGATTCGCCTGTGAGCATCGACTGATCCAGTTGAACAGAACCTCCGGTTATATGCACGTCGGCGGCGACCACACCACCGAGCGACAGCTTTACCAGGTCGCCACACGCTAATTCCGCCGCCGGGACGGTCTTCCAAACGCCGTCTCGATGCACGGAGGCGCTAAGGGCCAGACGCGACTTCAAGGCCGTCAGCGTAGCCTGCGCACGGCTTTCCTGAAAGTAGGCAAGTGCGGAGTTGAAGACCAGGAGTGCAGCAATGACAAGGGCCTCGTAATCCTTATGTAACGCGACCTCAAGGACGATCGATACTTCAAGCAGCCATGGTACCGGGGCCCAGAACTTGGCCAATGCATTGCGCAATGGATGCGCGGAAATATCCGGCATCGCATTGGGGCCGTCTTTTTCTTGACGGGCGCGGGCCTCTGCGCTTGTGAGGCCTTTAGACACGATGTCCTGAGCCGGCTTTGCGGCCGGATTTGACGATGCCGGGGAGACAACATTACTTGTATTCAAAACTAGCTACCCGTTCTTCTGGGCTCGCTACCACCATTCCATTGAGCGGCCCGATGCAGTCTTCACGCTGGTTTTCCGGCTTGGCTGAGCGCAGTAACATCAGTGGGCACTGCACAAGCTTGACGACCTTTTCGGCAATCGAGCCGAATACCAACGGATGCCAGCCTGATTTCCCTGTGTTGAGATCACGACCAAGTCGATATTCTCTCGCTCCACCACTTGCATGATGTTGCCGACAACGTCATTCCCAACTTCGACGCTGGAGGCTGACCTTACTCCCCTGGCCGTAAGGACCGTATGGCACTTCGCCAGATGGCGTTCGGCGTACGCTCCAGCCTCCTGAATCAATGTTGCGGGAACCAGGTCAGGGAGAGATGCTGTGGAAAACCTCGGAATCACGTTGACCGGGTGGAGCTCGGCGTGAAAATGCTGTGCAAGATCGGCTGCCATCTCCAATGCCGGCTGGGAAGAGGGGCTGAAGTCAATAGGCAACAAGATCTTCGCGGGGATGGATGGGGAAGCAGAACCTTCAGCCATGACGGATTCCTCGCCGAACCATAAACGCCGTAGGAATTCTATTTTCCTTCATCATGCAGACCGCAGATGTGCTCTATTGCACAACTTCAGCCGTAGGACGTACTAAGACGTCGAAGGCCGCATGTCCGCGGAGTATACCACGGTACAGAGCTCACAGTTAGGCCGTGACCGGGCCCGCCCTTCCGAACTGAATTGCACAGAAACCGAACTACCAGAGTGAAGCACTGCATCTGTACACACTTTCGTCAGTAACTCGGTCGTAGCTATAGATGACACCCACGAGCAGGCAGAGCACGTCATAAAGGAACTGCAAGAGGCTGGTGTCGACATGCAATGCCTGTCGATCGCCGCGAAGAACACGCGCACGGGTGAACATGCCGTAGGCTATTACAACGCAGGCGATCGCATGAAGTACTGGGGTAAGATGGGAGCGTTCCGGGGGCGGATTCTGGGGTTTGCTCTTCGGGTCCGCTGCATTCGCCTTACCTGGTCTCGGGTGGATTCTTGTAGCCGGTCCACTGGTGGCCTGGATCGGAGCCGGTCTCGAAGGCTGGACGTTGCCACTCGCTTCGGATTAATGCCCCGTTCGATCGAGGGCATTGAAAACGGTACGCTTCCGATTGCTGTTCATTGGAAGCAGCGTCGCCAGGCCGCCGAGCCTGCAAGCCCTTTATTTTGCACTGTTGTATTCTTCATCGCTCACAGGCTTTAACCAAATTGTTTTTCCTTTTTGAGTGGGCGTCACCGCTATGTAGGCAAAGGTGCTATTCGGTGCTGCCGCGTGCCAATGCTCCACGCCCGGAGGGCACTTGATGACATCTCCCTTGTGGACGATTTGAACAGGTTTGCCCTTTTCCTGGTAATAGCCAGTGCCTTCGGTGATGAGCAGCACTTGGCCACCCGGATGGATATGCCAATCCAGCCGTGCGCCGGCACCATAGGTTGCGAGGGCAATACTGGGATCGAAGGTACTGTCTCCCACACTTAGCTCGTTGAGCCAAATATTGCCAGAGTGATTTTTAACCGTCGACAGTTCTCCCTTTGGAAAAGGCGTGCCGCTCGTTTGCGCCTGGCATTGGAAGGCAAATGCAAGGCCCACGGCCAATGCGATGATTCGAAGTCCTGTTCTCATGTTTCTCTCTTCTCCATTTCATGCCTGTTCAATTCGTGCTGCCGATGCAGTATCAACGGCAGCATTCAGCGGGATTCAAGTGCGGTTAGCTCTTTGGCTTCGTCAGCCCTTGCGCTTCGAACCACCAATAGAACTTGTCGAGTCAGTAGTCGGTTTCAGAAATCGGCGCGCTTCCCTGATTCGGTGGCCAACTGCATCACATCCAGCCGCGGCTTCCAGGGATCCGGGATCGCGCCGGCCGAGCCATCAGGGTGGAATTCGAAGATCAAATCTTTGCTTGGATCGTAACGGGGCCAAGCCGGCAGGCCCGCGCCATTTGGATCGCCGGTCCTGGCGAAGTTGACCCAGTAGCTTTGCGCCATCCGAGAGACTGCCAGGTCTTCGGCTGTCGGCGGTGGTGGTGGAGGCCCGAAGAATCCGGTACCCAATGTGCCGAATACGAATCCGATTTCGCCACCGTGCGGTGCCCCGCCACGAAACATTTGCCGCATTGCAGGCTGAACGTAGGAGAACCGGTAGAGATAGACAGGCGAACCGTTACGCGCAAAGGAGGTCGCCGCGAAACGGGCGGGCTCGGCTTGTCCGAAGTCGTCGTTTGCTTCAGCTACCAGTGTCGTCAAATCTTTCGATCCGTCAGGGTCATAAGCCGCCTTTGCCTGGGCGCTCCACTGTCCGAATCGAGCGAATAGCTGTTCCTTGGTGGTCGCCCTAACCCGGTTCCCCGCTGTATCGCCGCTGTTGCTTCCCAACATGAGCGGAATACGCGGCTGGCGATGTGCCTTGTAGGCGGTCTCTGCCGTCTCTGTGATCAGCTTTCCGTCTAGGATCGGCGTCGTCTCGTAGGACTGATTCGTGTTTCCCGGTTGGGCCGGCGCGCCAAGAGCGATCTGCTCGGCACTGAGAGCGCGCAGTTTGGTTAGCGCTGCCTTATCCGTTCCTTCGATTCCCATCGAGCGCGCGAAGTTGATACCAATTGTCTCGGCTGACACCGGATAGTTCGGATCGACACCGTCTTTGCTCATCGGCCGCGCGGTGAGCACGCTGTCACGCGAACCTCCGGATTCGACGATCGCTTTCTGGAACAGGCCGCGCGCCATGGGCATAGTCATGAGGCTGTGCACTGAGACACCGCCAGCAGAGAATCCAAAGATGGTGACGTTGTTCGGATCGCCTCCGAACGCTGCGATGTTCTGCTTTACCCACTTGAGGGCTGCAATCTGGTCCATATAGGCGTAGTTGCCCTTGGGCTCGTCAGGATGTTCCTGGCTAAGTGCCGGGAAGGCGAAGAATCCGAAACGCCCCACGCGGTAATTGGCAGCCACCAGGATGACGCCTTGCTTCGCGAGCTGAGTTCCCGAAGTGAAAGGCATGGCGCTCGAGCCACCCGTGAACCCGCCTCCGTAGATCCAGAACATGACGGGCAGTTTTGCTCCCGACGCGGCTCCGGCAGGGCGCCATACATTGAGAAACAGACAATCTTCAGACGAGGTCGGCGACATCGAAACCGCGCCGGGACGAAACGCCGTCTGCGCACAATCCGCGCCAAACTTGCTCGCATCGCGCACGCCCTGCCACGGAGACAAGGGTTGGGGAGGGCGCCAGCGGTTCTCGCCGACGGGAGCAGCAGCGAACGGAATCCCCTTGAAGCTTGATATGTCTCCTTCCGTTACGCCGCGCACGACTCCGGTGGAGATTCCAACTGTTGGCGCCGTGCCCGCAGGCGTTGCTGGCTGTTCGGGTTTGCTGTTGTTGAGCTCTTGTGCGCTCGCCGCAGTCAAAAGAACTGCTACCATCAGCGCCAGCGCGCTAAGAAACTTCCGATGCTTCCTGCTCATGGAGTTTGTTCCGGTGATTCTGGGAGTCGGGAATTCCAGATTGCTCTTTGGAGATTCCGGCACGTGCATATCTTTCTCCTTCGCAACTCACTTCTCATGGAAGACTTCTCTGGCGACTCCTACGGCGCTCACCGCGTTTGGCCACCCTGTGTAGAAAGCCAGTTGGGTAATCACCTCGATAAGTTCCTCCTGGCTCACGCCATTTTTGCGGGCGAGCCGAAGATGAGATCGCAGCTGTTCCGGCCGATTCATCGCAATGAGCGCAGCAACCGTGATCAGGCTACGATCGCGTTTCGAGAGTCCGGGGCGTTCCCATACATCGCCAAACAGTACGTTGTCCGTCAACTCAGCCAACTTTGGATCGATGTCGCCCATGAGCTTCTGGGCTGCAGTAGGTTCTTTGGTCATACCTCCAACTCCTTCCGATACGGACGGAGGATGCGCATACTGCGCATCGCTAACCTTTTCCATCCACTCCACTGACTTGCCGTTGAGCTGTTCCACAATGGCAATGTGAGCCATCGAACTGTTCGGCGCGGCACCGTGCCAGTGCTTCTGGCCGGGCGGGATCCAGACGACGTCTCCCTGATGGATTTCCTCTACCGGATCGCCCCAGCGCTGCACGCGGCCCGTGCCCGCCGTCACGATAAGGATTTGACCGAGCGGGTGGGTATGCCACGCAGTGCGTGCGCCGGGCTCGAACGTAACGAGGGCGCCGGACGCACGCGCTGGAGCAGTTGCACTGAACAAAGGATCGACGCGAACGGTTCCGGTGAAGTGCTCAACTGGTCCCTCCCGGGAGGGTCGAGAGCCACTCCGCCAGATTCGTATCGCACTCTGATCGTTGGCGGTTTGGCTATGCAAACCTGATGCCAGCATAAAAAGCGAGACTCCAATCGCTACAAAGATCTTCATGGTGGTCCCTTCTGCAGTAGAGCTTTCCTCCCGCGACAAAGAAGCACTCAGAGTCCGGTCATTTTCAGCACAGCTTCAGGAAGACGGGCTCCTTCGAGCTTCAGGCTTGAAGCACCTTCATCGATGTGCTTGAGATCGTCCTCCGTCAACTCAACCTTCGCCGCACCGAGATTCTCTTCGAGCCGATGTAGCTTGGTGGTTCCGGGGATTGGCACGATCCACGGCTTCTGTGCCAGCAGCCAGGCGAGCGCGACTTGCGCCGGCGTTGCGCCTTTGCGTTCCGCGACGGCCTTGACTAGGTCGACAAGAGCCATATTGGCCTTGCGCGCCTCGGGCGAGAAGCGCGGCACGATGTTTCGGAAGTCGGTTGGATCGAATTTCGTGTTTTCGTCAATCTTGCCCGTGAGGAATCCGGCGCCGAGCGGGCTGAATGGCACGAATCCAATTCCAAGCTCTTCCAGCGCGGGCAGAAGTTCGTCCTCCGGGGCGCGGTAAAAGAGCGAATATTCGCTCTGCACCGCGGTCACCGGCTGCACCGCATGTGCGCGTCGAATGGTCTGAACCGCCGCCTCCGACATGCCGAAGTGCTTCACCTTTCCATCGGCAATCAACTCCTTCACCGCTCCGGCCACGTCCTCGATCGGCACGTCAGGATCAACGCGGTGCTGATAGAAGAGATCGATCGACTCGGTGCGGAGCCGCTTCAGAGACGCCTCGGCAACAGCCTTTACATGTTCGGGCCTGCTATTGGTCCCGGGGCCGCGCTTGCCGGTTTCAATGTCAATATCAAAGCCGAACTTCGTGGCAATTGTCACCTTGTCGCGGATCGGCTTAAGCGCCTCGCCTACCAGCTCTTCGTTCGCGAACGGCCCGTAGGCTTCAGCCGTATCGAAATGGGTCACGCCAAGGTCATAGGCGGCACGAATCAACTGGATCATCTCGCCTTTGTCGGCAGGCGGGCCATAGCCCGAACTCATGCTCATGCAGCCGAGACCAAGAGCAGAGACTTCGAGGTTTTGTCCGAGAATACGCTTTTGCATTGCTTCTCCTTGGTTGTGTTCTATGCGAATGCGAATCCGCTTCGTTTGAGCGGCAAAGTGCGAATGCGCCTGCCTGTTGCGGCAAAGACGGCATTCGTGACCGCTGGAATGACTGGCGGCAGCATGGGTTCGCCGAGACCTGTGGGCGAAAACTCCGTCCTGCGAAATTGAATCTCAATCTTCGGCACCTGAGGCATACGCAACAAGGGTTGCTTGTCGAAGTTGTCCTGCTCCACTTCACCCTTGGCCAACGTAATCTCCTGCGCCATTTGGCTCAATCCATCAATGATTCCGCCGAAGGCCTGATTCTCGGCCGCACGGGGATTGATCACATGGCTGCCCACATCGCCCGCCGCCCAAATCTGGTGAACGGTGATGCGACTCTGCGCATCGACGCTGACGTCGGCAACTTGCGCAAAGTAACTCATGTGGCAGAAGAATGCCGCGATTCCCATTCCGCGTCCCTTCCCCTTCTTGCGTTTGCGCCAGCTCGACATCTCCGCAACCGTCTCCAACACTCCACGCAGGCGCTCGGGGTTCGTGCCACCGAAGGGATTTTGGGGCTGGAACTCATATCCCGAAGCAGGTGGACGCGAGAGCAGTTCAATCTGAAGGTCGAGTGGATCACGACCCGCGGCAAACGCAAGCTCATCCAGGAAGGATTGAAGAACAAATGCGCGGCCATTGGCGCCCGGCGCGCGGAGCGGGCCGGTACGAATCCCGAGAGGAATGGAGTTCGACATTCCAAGCTGGTATGCGGGTGCATATCCGGCGGGAAACTCGTGGGGATCGGCACCGGCATCAAAGGGCGTTCGCTTGCCATCGCCGAACGTAACGAAGTGCTGCCGCCAGGCGACGACACTGCCCTTCGCATCAAGACCTGCTCTTAAGCCAATCGTTGCAGCGGCGCGATAGTTGTCGTGCGTCATGTCGTCTTCGCGCGACCACGTGATCTTGACCGGTCGACCTGCCTGCTTGCTGAGCCAGGCAGCTTCCGCATCATCATCATTGACGTAGCGACGGCCGAAAGAACCGCCGGCACGAATCATGTGGACCGTCACGTCGGCTTCGGAAATGCCGGTGATCTTTGCCGTAACACGGGCTGCAGAGGCGGGATCCTGTGTCGTGCTCCAGAGTTCCAGCTTGCCGTCTTTGAATGAAGCCGTGGAGCCCTGCGGCTCGAGCGTGTTGTGCGGGAGAAAGGGATAAGAGTAGGTGGCTTCCAGAACTTTGGACGCACTCTTCAGAGCGGTATCGACATCCCCGTATCCGCCCACCACCTGTCCAAAGGGCTGCTTGAGCGCATCGGCGGCTTGTTGCGCGAAACCTGCAGAGCTCTGGCTCGCACCTGGGCCGAAATCCCATTCGACCTTCAGGCTCACGCGCGCACTCTGCGCCTGCCACCACGTGTCTGCCAGAATCGCCACGCCCGGTTCAAGACCGGGGTTAAGCGGAAGAACCTTATCGTCAACCAGTGTACCGTCGACAACGATGACTTTTCGCACCCCCGGCATCTTTGCGATTTCCTCGGTGTTCGCGGTCTTGACCTTGCCGCCGAATACGGGACACTTGTGCAGAACAGCATGAAGCATCCCGGGGACCTCCACATCGATACCAAAGATGGGTTCTCCGGTAACGACGGCGTGGTTGTCCACGCCTTTTCGCGAGGTGCCAATGATGCTGTATTCAGATGCTTTCTTGAGCTTTACCGAATCGAGTGCGGGTGGAGTGAGCGCGGCGGCTTTTGCCACCAGTTCGCCGTAGCCCGCAGACCGGCCCGATGCGGCGTGAAGTACACGACCCGCTTTGGTGGTGCATTCAGATTCGGGCACGCCCCACGCTGTTGCCGCGGCTGAGACAAGCATCTGACGCCAGGCAGCCCCCACCCGGCGCAGCGGATCCCAATTCATGGGAGTCGCAGTGCTGCCACCCAAAAACTGAAAGCCGTACAACTTGGCGTTGCCGTCGGCTTGCTCAACTTTTACGTCCTTCCAGTCAATGTCTAGTTCCTCGGCAATGAGCATTGGAAGGTGTGTCTTCACTCCCTGTCCACCCTCCGGATTCTTGGCAATGATGGTCACGATGCCGTCGGGCGCAATGCGGACAAAGGCGCGCGGCTCGACCGGCGGAGGAGCAAAGCGCCCGCGACCCTGCGCAACACCGAAAGGCACATCGTAAAGTCCAAGTGCGAAGCTACCGCCAACGATGGCGCTTATCTTGAGAAACGAGCGACGGTCCAGATTCATCATTTGCCTCCTTTCGCTGACAACAGATCAGCTGCATGATGAATGGCTTCGCGAATGCGCGGATACGTGCCGCAGCGGCATAGGTTCCCGCTCATCGCCGTATCAATGTCGGCATCTGTAGGTTTCGGCGTTTTCGAGAGTAACGCAGCCGCGGACATGATCTGCCCCGGCTGACAATAGCCACACTGGGGCACATCAATTTCTTCCCAGGCCTGCTGCACGAAATGGGTCTCAGTAGCCGCCAGGCCCTCGATCGTCGTAATTTCTCCGCTCTCCACCGAACTCACGGCCGTGATGCATGATCGAACCGCCTGGCCATCGATGTGCACTGTGCACGCTCCGCACATCGCGATGCCACAGCCGTACTTTGTACCCTTCATACCAAGCACGTCACGCAAGACCCAAAGCAGTGGGGTGTCGCCCGGCACATCAACAGCATGAGACTGCCTGTTCACTTTCAACGCAATCGCCATAAAGCGTCCTCCATCCTTTGCTTCGATTCTTCGACTTCGGCAACCGGAAATAGTGGTTCCGGTTCACCGTGCTCCAATCGCGCTACACGTAGCGTTCATGTCCGGAACCTCGTGCACCAAACACTTCGATCTGCGTCGCTGCGGCATCAATCTCCTCAAGATCCTTCTGAGCGAGATCGATGTCGATGGCGCCGAGATTCTCGTCCAGCCGCTCGATCTTTCTCGTGCCGGGAATAGGTACAATCCACGGCTTCTGCACCATCAGCCATGACAGCGCGATTTGTGCGGGAGCAGCTTGTTCCCGCACGGCCCATCTCTTCACAAAATCCACGAGCGCCGAATTTCGTCGCAGCTTCTCTCTCGAGGTTTGTGGCTAATTCTTATTGCCATTCATCTTGACCGGCCTAAGCAGATGCGAGAACGTGAGTTGGGCGAGCTTCCACTTGCCGTTTTCCTTGATATAAACCTCAGTCACCATAAAAGGATTGGTGACTTCGTGCTCCCCGACTACTGCCTGCAAATCAATGTCCTCTAGCAGGATGGCTGTGTTACCAAATATGCGAGCGTCAACTGCGTAAACTACAGCTTTTTTGTACCAGATGCCACCGCTCTTAATGGTGGCTAGTTCTTGGGTTTTTCCCCAGGTTCCTCCCATGTGAGTGAACATGGCTTTGTCATCAAATAGTGTCTCTAAGGAATCGACCTTCTTGTCTGCCATCCAATCCCATTTCATGTTTGAGAGGTCGATGACTTCTTGTTGCTCGGGTGTATGACTTGCGGCAGTTTTAATCGTTTCCGTTGGTGGCTCTGGCGAT
>JAGWRX010000161.1 GCA_028876395.1 Acidobacteriota bacterium | reverse complement strand
TGGGAAACCAATACTGCGCCACTCCCGGACCGAAGGGTTGATTCGTATTTTTCGCGTCCGTGTAGCGGTAGAAGTACCAGCTCGAATCGACAAACGTATCCATCGTGTCCGTCTCGCGCCGTGCAGGGCCGCCGCACCTGGGGCACTTGACGTGGACGAACTCCGGCACGCGGCCCAGCGGCGAGCCGCCCTGCTGCGTAATCTCAATCTGCGCGGGCAGCACCACGGGCAACTGATCGTCCGGCACGGGTACAAGCCCGTCGCGCTCGCAGTGAATCATGGGAATGGGCGTGCCCCAATAGCGCTGCCGGCTCACACCCCAGTCCTTCAGGCGGAAGGTCACCGTCGCCTTGCCAAAAGCACTGCGCGCGGCAGTTTCCTGGAGTAGCTCCTGGGCGCGCGTGCAGCTCAGCCCGTTGTACTCGCCGGAGTTCACCAGCACGCCATCTTCTGCAGTGAACGGCAGGGCCGGTTCTTCCGCCGAGGGATCCGCGGGCGCAATCACGCGGCGAATCTCAATGCCATACTTCGTCGCAAACTCAAAGTCGCGCTCGTCGTGGCCGGGCACACTCATGATTGCGCCCGTCCCGTAGTCCATGAGGATGTAGTTCGCCACCCACACGGGAACGCGTTCGCCGCTATACGGATTGAGCGCAAAGCGGCCCGTGGCCACGCCGTGCTTCTCAATCGCGCCCACGTCGCCCGCCTCTTTGGCCTTCTTCTGCTCGTCAATCAGCTCGTCTACCCTGGCCTTCAACGCAGAATCGGCAGCGGCAAAGGAAGTGACGAGCGGATGCTCCGGCGCCAGCTGCACGCTCGTCGCGCCAAAGATCGTGTCCACGCGCGTGGTGAAGACGCGAATCTTCTCCCCGCTGCCCTCGACCGTGAAATCGACCTCGGTGCCCTCGCTGCGGCCGATCCAGTTGCGCTGCATGGTGCGCACTTTTTCCGGCCAGCCGTCGAGCTTGTCCAGCCCGTCGAGCAGCTCCTGCGCATACGCCGTGATGCGGAAGAACCATTGCACAAGGTCGCGCTGTTCCACGAGGGTCTCGTCGTGCCGCCAGCACCGACCGTCGATGACCTGCTCATTGGCCAGCACGGTGGCGCAATCCGGGCACCAGTTGACCTTGCTCTTTTTGCGGTAAGCCAGGCCCTTCTCGTACATGCGCAGAAAGAACCACTGGTTCCAGCGATAGTAGTCCGGCAGGCACGTCGTCACTTCGGTGGCCCAGTCGTATCCCAGGCCAAGGCGCTGCATCTGCCGCTTCATGGCGGCGATGTTGGCCAGCGTCCACTCGCGCGGAGGCGTATTGTTCTTGAGCGCGGCGTTTTCCGCGGGCAGGCCAAAAGCGTCCCAGCCCATGGGATGCAGCACGTTATAGCCGCGCATCCACATATGCCGCGCCAGCGCGTCGCCGATGGAGTAGTTGCGCACGTGGCCCATGTGCAACTGGCCGCTGGGATACGGCAGCATCTCCAGCACGTAGTACTTCGGTTTGCCGCAGGAAGCGGGCTCGGCCGCATAAAGCGCTGGGTCCGCGGCCCAGCGTTCCTGCCATTTGGGCTCGATTGCCGCCGGATCGTATCGAAGCTCTTTTTCTTCCGCCATAACCTTTCAGTGTAAACGGCGGAGACGCCTCATTTTCCGGACTCCTCCACCAGGCTCTTCAGCACGCGCATATTCCGCTCCTCGTCGCCCGGCTCGTCAACAGGAGTCTCCGCAATAAAAGCGCAGTGCGCAAATCGCTCGTCGTTGAGCAGGCGGCGAAAGGGCTCCACGCCCATGGTTCCCTGCCCGATGTGTTCATGCCGGTCGAGCTTCGAGCCGCGCGCCGCCTTGGCGTCGTTGCAGTGCCATACGCGCACAGCCTTCGTTCCCACGGTCTCGGCGGCCTGCTTCATGGTCTGCTCGTAGCCCTCGCCGGTCACCATGTCATAACCCGCAACATGCGTATGGCAGGTGTCCAGGCACACGGCCACCGGCGCGTGCGCTTTGAGCCGATGCACCAGTTCGGCGACCTGCTCAAAGCTGCCGCCCAGCGAGAACTCCGCGCCCGCCGTGTTTTCGATGAGTATGTGAAAGTCCGTTCCCTGCCACGGAAGGCCATCAATCGCGCGCTCGATGGAGTCGGCAGCCAGCTTGAGTCCTTCGTCGCGCGTGAGGCCCTTCCACGAGCCCGGATGCAGCACCAGGTACTCGGCGCCAAAGGCCAGCGCCCGCTCAATCTCGCCACGAAACGCGATAATGCTCTTCTGCCGCACGTCGTCCGTCTGGCTGCACACATTGACAAGGTAGTTGGTGTGAATCACCAGCGGGCCCACGTCAAGTGTCTTGCGCAGTGCGCGCATGCGCTCAGCCTGTTTGGGATCCACCTTGGGCGCGCGCCACATGCGCGGACTCGCCGAAAAAATCTGAAAGGTGTTCGCGCCAATCTCTCGCGCCCGCTCGACGGCGTTCGATGCCCCGCCCGCCGTGCCCAGATGAATCCCGATTCTCTTTACCATGCCCACAGTCTAATTGCTGCCGCGCCCTACACCAGCTTCATCGCGTCGGGATTCCAGTGAACGACGGCGTCGCGCTCCATGCTCAGGTTGCCCAGCAGCGCGGCTCCCGCGGCGCGATAGCCAAACACTGCGTCCTCAACCACCGGCTTGCGCGAGCGAACCGAAGCAAAGAAGTTCTTGAAGTGGTCGTAGCTGTCGCTATAACCGGCCGGCGCCACATACTTCTCAAAGCCCACCGGCGGCTCGCCTTCAAAGTGCGTGCGCGGATACTTCTCCCGATACGCCGTCTCAATCTGCTTCTGCATCGCCTCAGGGAAAGTTTCGATGGTAAGGCCGGGCTCCTTCTCGCGCGGCACCCGGCTCACCGTCACCGCGCCCCAGCCTATCTCCATGGTGCCTTCAGAGCCTGTAAACGTCAGGCCTTCGCTCTCCGCGCCGCCATCGACGAAGTTGACGCGCAGGCTCAGGTTGAAGCCTTCCCTGTAATCGAAGAGTCCCAGCATCACATCCGGCACGTCGCGCCCGTCTTTCCAGAATCGGAGCCCTCCCGTCGCCATGCCGCGCGTGGGACCGTGCGAACCGGTAATGAAGTGCGTGCCACTGAACAAATGCACAAACAAGTCGCCCGCCACGCCCGTACCGTAGGCTTTCCACTTGCGCCATTGGAAAAAATGCTCGGCATTGAAAGGAATCTTTGGCGCTGTGCCCTCAAAGCGCGGCCAGTCGCAGGTCTCCGGCGAGGCATCCGGCGGAACCGTGTAGTTCCACGCGCCCATCGACGAGTTGCGATCCCACCGCGCCGTCACCATGTTGAGCTGGCCGATGGCGCCCGCAGCCAGCAGTTCCTTGGCTTTGGCGTAAAGCACGGAACTGACGCGCTGGCTGCCGATTTGAATGATTTGATTCGTGGCGCGCGCCGTCGCAATCATCTCCGGCCCATCGGAGTACAGGTGAATCATCGGCTTCTCGCAATACACATCCTTGCCCGCCTTCATCGCGTCCACTGACGCCTGCTTGTGCCAGTGGTCGGGCGTGCCAATGATGACCGCGTCAATGTCCTTGCGCGCCAGAATCTCCTTGTAGTCGCGCGTGGTGAATACATCGTTGCCCCACAACTCCTTGCTGCGCGCCAGGCGACCGTCGTAGCAGTCGGCCACAGCCATCAGTTTCACGCCCGGCACCTGCAGCGCAGTCTTCGTATCGCCCTGGCCCTGCCCGCCCGCGCCAATCAGCGCAATCTGAATGTGATCATTCGCCGCAATTTGCCTCGCCGACTCATCCTGCGCTGCTACCAGAGCATGCATCCTGGGTGCAAGCAACGTTCCGGCCGATGCGGCACTCGCCGCTCTCAAAAAGCTTCTACGATTCAACACGCGCACACGTCCCTCCAAAACTCCGCATACCACCATACACGCGGCAGGCAATCCTTATCACCAGCTCGCGCGCCAATCAGTCGTCATCATCCTTGCGCGGCTTCGCTCGGTGTTGCGTGATCATCGCCGGAACCGGCGCGCTGCCCATCGCGTCCTTCCACAGAATCACGTTCAGCTTCTGCGCGTCGGCGCGGTCGGCGTGGCGGAAGTCCATCTTCATGCTTTCGCGCGCGCCAGCCGCCGTCTTCGCGTTGGCCGTATAGATGAGCCCGTTGTCGCGGTTGGAGTAATCCGCCGCATAGGCAGCCTGATCGCCAGGGCCGGTAAACAAAGTCGAGATCAGCGAACTGAACGCGTCGTTGTTGTTCATCGGCGGCAGGCCCAGCAGCGATTCCATGGTGCGAACCATGCTGACCGTGGAGTAGAAGCGACTATCAACAAACGGCGCACCCTGTGGGCCATGCGGCGCATATTTGCTGATGACCAGCGCATAGCTGCGATGCGCGTCCACGTGGTCGGCGCCATCCTGCGCGTCATCTTCGAGAATGAAGAAGGCCGTATCGTCCCAGAAGGGCGAATGAGAAATGTCCTCCACAGCACGCCCCACGGCCAGGTCATTGTCTGCAACAGACGCCTTTGGCATGGGTCCGCCCGGACGCGTGCCCGCGGTGTGGTCATTGGGCAGGCGCAACATCACAAAGTTGGGCATGGTGTCGCGGCCCTGCTCCCTGTCCGCGATCCATTGCTTCAGATGGCGCTCAAAAATGCTGACACGAATCTGGTCAGGCACCGCCAGGTTGAAGTCCGGCGCCTCTGCGGCAAAGTGACCCACCAGTTCCGGCTTGGTGGCAATGTTGGTCGCGATCAGCGGAATCGGCCAGGGCCACTTGTTCGCGCCGCCGCCCCACTCGGCAGGCAGCGGCTCGCCGGGAGCGATCACCGTGTGCGCGCAGCTCTGGCCCGGAAGCATCGGGCCCTGCCGCGGATTCACCGTCTTCACTTCATTGCAAAAGGTGCTGGCGATGAACTCGCCGAAGTGGTAGTAGGTTTTGCCGTGCGCAGCCAGGTTGCCCCACAGGTAGCCGCTGGCCGGCTCGTTCACATCGGGAATTTTCTGCAGCAGCGGATATCCTTCGGCCACCACGCCTTCAAAGTCATAGGTGCGCTGCTCGCCGCGATAGGACTGTTGCCAGGTCTTCTCCAGATAATCAGTGCCGATGGCAGCGGTAGACCAGACGTGCCCGTCTCCCGAAACCTCGCCCGAGTCAAAGAAGTTATCGAGCACGCCGAATTGCAGGGCCAGTTTGTGGATGTTGGGCGTAACGGCCGCGCCGTACATCGTCAGGTTCCGGTCGCCATTGCCCACCGGCTTGCCGTTGTACTTCAGGTCACCGAGAACCTGATCGTACGTGCGGTTCTCCTTGATGATGTAGATCACGTGCTTGATACGATTCTGCTTTCCGCCGGCAAAGTGAACAGACTCAGCCGCGGCCCTCATGCGGTTCGACTCCAGCACCACCTGCGTCCACTGCGGCAGGTTCTTTTCAATCGCCGTGGCGTCAATCGCAGCCAGCGAGCCGTGCAGCATCGACGCAATGTAGGTGTACTTGCGCACAAAACTCTTGCCGCTCGATGCGTCTCCCGCGGGCATGGGTGTGCCATTCGGCCCGGTTCCCTGCCCCTTTGCCGTGGCCACGTAGAGCCTGCCGCCGGAGGGCCCGGCCAGAAACGCCATGGACATGGGCATCCACTCAGTCGGCACAAAGCCATCCGGCTCCACCATCCCAGTGCGCGCGGCCTTCGCGGTCAGCTTGCGCGTATTGATCACGGCCACCGCGTCACTGGCGGCATTGGCCACATACAAGCGACTTCCAGTCATGTTCAGCGCCAGCGCTTCCGGCTCCGCGCCAAAGAAGCTCTGCCCCGGCAGGCGCGTGTCGAAGTAGCCCTGGATCGAGAATTGCCCCGTGCCCACGTTGACGGCTGCAACCGCGTCGCGATTGGCCAGGGCGACGTAGAGCGTCCTGCCATCCGGCGCAAGCGCAAAGGCGCAGGGGTGCGTGCCGGGCGCGATGGCGCTGGAGGGCTTGAGCAGCGTCAGCCTGCGCCCGACGGCGTTCTTCACAAGATCAAGCTCAACAATCTCCGACGCATTCCAGAGCGCCACAAACGCGCGGCGGCCATCCCGCGAGAGCGCCAGCGCGATGGGATACGTGGAGGGCACGGCGTCGTTCTCTGACAGGTCGAAGCGGTGCCCGATTGCGCCCGTGACTGGGTCAAGCAGCAGCACATCGTCTGAAAGATTGCCAGCGACGAGCAGCTTCTCCGCGCCTGCCCTCCCCACCACCGCAATGTCCGCCGGAAAAGGCACGCCCTTGTCGCCTTCCTTGTCGCCAATAAGCCTCGTTTTGCGCCCCGGCGCTAGCTGCTGCAGCGGCAGGCGGATCATGCGTTCGGGCGCAATCTTGCCATTATTGAAGCGGTAGACAAGCACGCCGCTGCCCGTGTCGTTCTTGCCCTTGCCAAGCGGATCGGTCGTGGAGCCGATGCTGGCGTACAAGTGGCTGCCATCGCGGCTGAACGCCAGCCCGGAGTAGAGCGTCTGCCCGGCGTTCACCATCGTGCGTGCGTCCGGAAAGTCCGCCAGCGCGCCGGTCCGTGTATCAAGCACAGCCAGTGACTGCTGATAGTCGGATTCCGCGGCGCCGTACCCGGCATTGACCGTGACCACGTAGCGCCTGTCCGGCGAAACCGCCATCGACATGGGCAGGCTGTTCAGCCGCTGCGGTGCCCCGGGAATCGGCCCGATCAGTTGCTTGCTGGTGGGCAGATCGCGCGTTTGCGCGGCGAGATGCCCAGCCGTGAGAGCGAAGACCGTGGAGACGACCGTCAAGAGAGCCCTTTTATTCATGGCAAAACAATAGCAAAAGAGCCTGGCCGGCGCTTTACCTGGCGATTACACGGGCGGATTTGCGCCGGTTTGCCGCGCGATTCGATGCGCGGAGTCTGCACGCAGTCGCGGTCCTCCTGCAATAATCAGCGGTATGCGTACGGTGCTCACCGCGGAGAAGCTCTGGGACGGAAGCCGCCTGCTCGACCACCCGGCGGTCATGATCGAAGACGGCAGGGTCGCCTCGATCGCCAGCCGTGAGGCAGCCGAACTGCCAGGGAACGCGCGGGTGCTGGACTTTCCCGGCGCGACGCTGGCTCCTGCCTTCTTTGACGTGCACATCCATGGCGCTGCCGGGCACGACCTGATGGAAGCCGCGCCCGAGGCGCTGGGCGCAATCAGCAGCTTTCTGGCCACGCGCGGGACCGGCAGCTTTCTGGCGACGACCGTTACGGCTCCGCTGGACACGACGCTCCGAGCCGTCGCAGGACTGGCAAAGCTGATCGGCCAGCCTCCCATCGAAGGCCATGCGCGACCTCTGGGCATTCATCTGGAAGGGCCGTTTCTTTCCCACGCCAAGCGCGGGGTGCAACCGGCGGAACATTTGCTGGCGCCGGATATCGCCACATTCGACCGGCTGTTCGAGGCGGCCGAAGGCCATGTGCGGCTGATGACACTGGCCCCCGAACTGCCCGGAGCGGTCGAGCTGGCCGCGCACGCGACGGCGCGCGGGGTACGCGTTTCCGTGGGGCACTCCAACGCCACCGCCGCCGAAACGCACGCCTCCATTGCCGCAGGAGCCGCGAGCGCGACGCACACCTTCAATGCCATGCGCGCGCTGGACCACCGCGAGCCGGGAATTCTCGGCACAGTCCTGACCAGTGACGCGCTCTTCGCCGAGCTGATCTGCGACGGCATCCACACCGCGCCGGAGATCGTGCAGCTATGGTGGCGCGCCAAGGGCCCGGAGCGCGCCATTCTCGTTACCGACGCCATGAGCGCCGCCGGAATGCCGGACGGAGAGTATCAACTGGGCGGATTTGCCGTGCAGGTGGCCGATGGCCGGGCCATGGCCAATGGTGTGCTCGCCGGAAGCGTGCTCACGCTTGACCGCGCGCTTGCCAACTTTCTTGCATTCACGGGCGCGACCGTCGAGCAGGGGCTACGGCTGTTGACTGCCAATCCGGCAGCGATGACAGGATTGGCCGATCAGGCCGGATCGCTCGCAGTCGGGCAACCCGCGAGCCTGGTGGCCGTGGATCCAATGGGCCGCCTCGCCGGGTCCGTCGCAGGCGGCAAAATTGTCCGCTAGCGCTTATCCCGCCCTGTCCGCAAGGCGCTGGGCGCGCCAGATGGCGCCATCAATGCCCGCCACTTCTTCCTGACCGATCGGCATGTCGGGAGCGGCAGCGCGAAGACCGGCAAAAAACGGCTCACGCACCAGGCGCGCTTTGCCGATGACGCTGCCAATCCACGCCACCGGGACCTCATTTGACACGTTGTGCTTGCGGCGCAGCTTCGAGCGAACCAGCAGGACGGAATCAATCAGATAGGCAGCGGCCTGGCGCAGAACGTTGGCGGCCACCAGGTCGCCTTCCTCGGCCAACTGGCTGATGACGGGCGCGAGCGCGGCAAAGTCCGGACCCGGAGTGCTGTCGCCCAGGTTCACCAGTTCTTCAATTGTCGCGGTTCCCCACACGCGGCCTACCTCTTCCAGAATGCGCGTGGGTTCCTCGTGATCGTAGGCCTTCAACGCGTTGCGCACCGCTTGCAGGCCAATCCAGTAGCCGGAACCCTCATCGCCCAGCCGCGAACTCCAGCCGCCCGCGCTTTCGCGCCCCCCGTCAGGCGCGCGGCCAATGCAGTTGGTGCCGGTTCCTGCAATCTGCAAAATGCCCGGACCGCCCTTGAAAGCCGCATCCAGGGCGATCACCTCGTCGCCCACTACCTCTGACCGCTCCACGCCAAAGTCGCGAAAGACTGCCGAAATCCACCCCGCAACGCCGGGCATGGTGGCGCTAGCCACTCCGGCTGAGGCTGCGCGCACCGCGGTGACGCCGGCCTGCCGGTAGACCTCGGTAAGCAGCGCTCTCAGATTTTCCTCCGCCGCCTGCGCGCCCACCCGCAGGCGCTTGATGGATCCCGTTTCGACGAAGGCCAGCACCCGCCCGCCGTCGGCGATGGAAGCACGGGTACGCGTGCCGCCACCGTCAATCCCCAGCACCACACTCATCGGTCTTTCACTCCTCTATCTGCTTGTAAGACGGGGCAGCCTTTCTATTGGACTAAATACGCGCCGTCATCGCGCAGGGTTCCAGCCAACACGTTCAGGCTGCCGTCCGACCTGGGAGGAGTCAGTCCGAGCAGATGCGCAAGCCATGGATACAGATTGACATTCTCAAAAGGCAGCACGGTATGGCCGGGGAGAATATCAGGCCCGGCGGCAAAGAAGCTGGCCTTCATCTCCGGCATCTTGCGTGGGTCATACCCGTGCATGCCGCGGGTTGGCGCATGGTCCGGCTTGCCTGCCGGCGGCCCATGGGCGCGAATCGCATAGGGGCCGGTGGCGATGACCACCGGATCGCCCTCGCGGGGGTTCCCGTTGAAGTAAAGGCCGGCAGGCACGTCTTTGCGCCGGTAGACAACAAACTCCGAGGAGACTCTCTTGAGCTGGTTGTAGACGCGGGCGCGATCCGCCTCCGTCTTGCCGTAAAGAAGAGCTCCTGCGGTCTCAAAGCCCTTCAGGTCGGTGAACTGGTCCAGCGTAATCCAGCCGCCCTCCACTTTGGCCATGCCGTGATCGCTCACAACCACCAGGTCAATCGGCAGCCCAATGGCGTCGAGGCCGGCCTTCAATCTGCCCACCAGCGCATCCACCTTGCGCACAGCGGCCCTGGTTTCGGGCGCATCGGGGCCAAATTCGTGACCCTCGTGGTCCGTTTCGGAGTAGTAAAGGGTGATGAAGTGCGGGCGCTCGGCATCGGGCAGGCGCAGCCAGTCCAGCACCTGTTCGATGCGCGCGTTGTCGTCGATCTTGTCGTCGAAGCGGAGATAGTATGTGGGCCGGAAACCGGCAATCTCGGCTTCGGACCCGGGCCAGAAGAGGCAGGCCGAGCGCATGCCCTGGCTTTCCGCCAGGCTCCACAGAGGCACGCCGCTGTACCAGCTGCCATCGGTCACGGCCTTGGCATCGCTGATGACGTAATGGGCCTGTCTGGCTTCATCGTAAAAATTGTTGGCGACCAGGCCGTGATGCTCCGGATAAAGCCCCGTCACGATGGAGAAGTGGTTGGGAAACGTCAGCGACGGAAAGCTGGGCAGCATCCCCTCGGGCGCCCAGACGCCCTGCTTGCCCAGCGCCAGCAGATGAGATGCGCCATCCCGGGCGGCATAGTCCCAGCGGAATCCATCGAGCGAGACGAGCACGACATAATGAGCCTTCTGCGCCGCCGGCGAGTTGGGGCCATTGTCGACATGAATGACAGGCAGAGCCGCATGCTCACCCGCCGCCTGACCCGCAACCGGGAGGGAAACAATCGCCAGCCCCAGCGCGAGCGCCAGGCCTGCAAGGGCCACCCGGCTCCATGCGCGCAATCGCATCCAGCACCCCCTCGCATCAGCTTATCGCACAAGAGGCCGGGAAAGCCGGGAGCTGGTTGGCGGGCTGGACGCTTTCCTTCACCGCAATATGGCCCGGCAAAGCTCGGGTCTGCGGGCGCACAGTCCCATTCCTGCAGCAGAGATTCTGCAGGAATGGGCGACCCGGCGCTACTTGTTGGGCGCTGGCGGCGTGTTGGCCGGCGGCGTGGCGGGAGGAGCCGCCGGTGCTTCCGCTGGCGGCGGTGCCGCCGGAGCGGCTGGCTCGGCTGCCGGAGCGGCGCCTGCCGGTGCTGCAGGCTGCTGCACGGCCATGCTGCGAATGTACTTGATGAGATGCTTCACCTCATCATCCGTGGCGCGGCCCTCGGCTTCGGGAGGCATCTTATCCTTGCCCTTACGGATCATGTCGAACAGTTCCTGATCCTGCTTGCCCGCCAGAACTTTCGGATCGGTCCAGTCGGAGAGCGTCAGCTGCATGTCTCTGGCCACGTCCGTCTTGCCATCGCCTTTGTCGCCGTGACAAAGCGCGCAGTCGATCGCATAAAGCTTCTTGGCTTTGTCCATGGCCTGTGCCTCAACTTGCGAGGAGGTCGGACCGGAGGGTGCAGGAGCAGCCTTGGCGGCGGGCCTGGTGTGGGTCGCTTGCGGTGGAAGCGCCGGTGAGGGCGACGCGGCAATCTCAAACAGGACAACCGCGGAAAGGAGCAGGAACGGCTTGAACATTGTGCTCTCCTCAGTTGCAGGTGTCGGGGATGGGCATCTTGCAGCTGTGTTGGGTTCTTCGACTGCATTATAGGTCGAGCGGGGAACGGAACGCATCCTTATTTGTGCAATGTGACCAATACGGAACACTGAGGCCGTTGCATCCAAGTGCCGCCGCAAGCGGGGTTGTGGTATAGCTTTACCCATGTTTCGATTCGGTTTGCGCCTCGCCGCCTGTTTTGCCGTCCTCGCCTGCTGCGCCCTTTCAGTGCCCGGGCAGAACCTTGCTCCCACGCCGCCGATGGGCTGGAACAGCTGGGACGCCTACGGGCTCACCATCGACGAGGCCGACTACCGCGCCAACACCACGGTGCTGGCCGGCCTCAAGCAGTACGGCTGGCTATACTCCGTCATCGACGAGGGCTGGTACATGCAGGACCCCTTCGCCAAAACGGTGGAAGCGCACAAGTACGTCTGGGATGCGAATGGCATCCTGCTTCCCGCGCTCGACCGGTTCCCTTCCGCAGCGGGCGGAGCGGGCTTCAAGCCGCTGGCCGACTGGGTTCACGCGCAGGGACTCAAGTTCGGCATCCACATCATTCGCGGAATTCCCCGTCAGGTGGTCAAGGATAACCTGCCCATCGCGAGCTCCAGCTTCCGCGCCCAGGACGCAGCCGACACCACCGAGACCTGCCCGTGGGACGAAGGCAACTACGGCATCCGCGACAACGCCGCAGGGCAGGCTTATTACGACTCCATGCTCAAGCTCTACGCCGGTTGGGGCCTGGACTTCATCAAGGTGGACTGCATCTCCGACCATCCCTACCGCCCCACCGAGATTCGCCAGATTGCCGAAGCCATTCGCAAAACGGGCCGGCCCATCGTGCTCAGCCTCTCACCCGGTCCCACCCAGCTGGCTCATGCCGCCGAAGTGGCGAAATACGCGCAGATGTGGCGCATCTCCGACGATCACTGGGACGTGTGGGCGCCGCAGCACAAGCCCGGCGGCAGCGAATTCCCCTTCGGCGTGCGCGACGCCTTTGACCGGCTGGCCCAGTGGGCGCCTTACTTCAAGCCCGGCAACTGGCCGGACGACGACATGCTGCCCGAAGGCTCGCTCACGCCGCATCCGGGCATGGGCCAACCCCGCCAGTCGCGGCTGACCCACGACGAGCAGCGGACCGAATTCACCCTGTGGGCCATCTCCCGCTCGCCGCTCATCATGGGCGCGAACCTGACCCGCCTGGACGACTTTACCCGCTCTCTGATGACCAACGCGGAAGTCCTGCGGATGAATCAGACCGCCATCGAGAGCGGACCGGGCCGCGCGCCGGTCGAAAGCGGCAATGCCTCCACCTTCCCCGAGCGGTACTGGTACGCGCGCACCGGCGGTCCACATCCCAGAACTTATTTGGCCGTCTTCAACCTGGAAGACCATCCAACCAGTTCGAACCTGCCGTGGATGCTGTTCTACCTGCCCAGCAAGGCCCACGCCGTCTTCGATGTCTGGAACCAGAAGCACATCGCCCGCGCAAGGGCTCTGCACGTCGATCTTCCGCCCCATGGATGCGCGCTGTTCCGCGTGGAGTGAGGCGAATCGGCCCATTGTTTGCCTCCGCGGAATCATCCGCCTTCAGCCGGCCGGATAAACAACCCGTTTTGTGTCAGGGCACGGCTTCACAAGCCGTAAACCTATCCTGCATGCTGCGGCTCGTGTCAGGGCACGACAAAAGCTCGCATTGAAAACACATAAGTTATTGATTTATCAATAGGAAGAATGGGCAGGATAGGCGAGATAGGCGAGATAGGCACATCTCAAGCACAAATTAGCACAAAAATCCGGCACGGAACTGTTGTATGCAGGGTCCGAAACTTCTCAATTGTCGACTAACCGCTCGCACGCCGCATCATCCGGAGAATCCTGCGTTGCACGGGGATTTGATAGACTCCGGTCAAGGGTGACGCAAACTCGACGACAGTCGAACGCAGATGAAATCATCCTTTTGAAGTGAACACTTGCGAACACTCTGGGGCTCGCCAGCCTTCCTGAGGAGCCTTTGGATGAGTCCAGCGACGAAGATTTCCCCTGGTTCAACTAAGCGCTCCACTGCCGCCGACAACCATCCGGATGAGACTCCTTTTGAGGCGCTGGCCAGCATCTGCTCAGTTCTGGTGGTGGGCCTGTTCATTCTGACCTTCTTAGCTCAGAACTACGTCATTCCGTCAGGCTCGATGGAGAACACGCTGCTTGTGGGCGATCACCTGGTCGTCGACCAGATCACGCTAATGCCGCCTGCTTCGTGGATGCCGCTCATCAGGTATCGCGAGCCGAGGCGCGGCGATATCGTGGTCTTCCACAAGCCCGTCAATCAGCCTGGTATTGATGCCACTGACGCCGACGGAACACCACAATACACTCCCCTGGTGAAGAGGTTGATTGGCGTACCGGGAGATCATATTCATCTACGCAACGGCATTGTGATTGTTAATGGTGTTGCACAGCCGGTGGGATTTGCGCAGCCGACGACGGATAACTTCAACGAGTTCCTCGATGATTTTCCCGCAGTACCCCCGGCAGCAGCATCTGGGGCGACAGAGTCGTGGGCCGTGAACTTCTCAAGCTATATCCAGGATGGCGACCTGGTGGTTCCACCCGGCATGTACTTCATGATGGGCGATAACCGGCACAACAGCCTGGACTCGCGCTACTGGGGCTTCGTGCCACGCGCCAACATCATTGGCCGGCCTCTCTTCAACTATTGGTCGTTCAAGGCCGCAGATGGACAACTTGAACAAACAGGATTCGGTCACAAGCTCGCGTGGATCGGCCACGTTCTGGTGCATTTCTTCCCAGACACGCGCTGGAAACGCACTTTCCACATTGTTCATTGAACCGAAATTGTGGATTCCGATTCGATCCTCGTGCGTTCCCGGTCGAGTGACCGGCGGACGTATGGGCTTCTTTCGTCCGTAAGGCGGAGCACAAAACTAACACAAAAAGTTGACCGTTTTCCGTAATGGGCTGATTCATTGAGGATTCCTTGCGGACGGTTTTGAAAGGCACGGCCTCAGCCCCTGAAGATTGACTTTCACGCAATCGCCACGCCTTGTGATGCCCCTCACCCCATGCGCCGCTTTCTTGTGCGAAACTGTTTCTTCCGGTTTTTGAGCAGCTCGGCCAGCGCTCTTTCCGGCAGGATGGCCAATGCCCGTTTTACGTTCGGCTTTCATCGCTCTTTCCCGCAACCGTCAGCTGCGCGGCTTTTGTGAGCACTCCAGCATCGGCGGCAAGCTAAGCTCCCGCTTCATCGCAGGCATGGAAATTGAAGATGCCCTGCGCGTGGCCGAGGCCGTCAACAGGCAGGGCATGTCTGTCACGCTGGACTCGCTCGGCGAAAGCGTCACCTCAGAGACTGAGGCGCATCGCGCAGCCGATGTATACCACCAGCTGCTTGACCTGATTGCCACGCGCAAGCTCAACTCGCACATCAGCGTGAAGCTTACGCAGATGGGGCTCACGCTCGATCCGGCGCTGGCCGAGAGCATTGCCCTGAGCCTTGCGCAGCACGCACACTCCACGGGCAGCTTTGTGCGCATCGATATGGAAGATTCGTCGCTGACGCAGGTGACGCTGGACATCGTGCGCCGCCTGCACGCGCGCACCGATCTGCATGACTCGATCGGCATCGTCATCCAGGCGTATCTCTACCGCTCAAAGTCCGACATCGACCAGCTCATCGCAGACGGCATCCGCGTGCGGCTGTGCAAGGGCGCGTATAAAGAACCCGCCAGCGTAGCCTTTCCGCGCAAGGCCGATGTGGATGCGAGCTACGTTCAGCTGAGCCAGACTCTGCTGCAGTGCCCCCTCTACCACGGCCTCGCCACGCACGACGAAGCCATGATCGCCGCCGCAAAGTCCTTTGCCCGTCAGCACGGCATCGCGCCCAGCCACTTTGAGTTCCAGATGCTCTACGGCGTGCGCCGCGACCTGCAGCGCAAGCTGATTGCCGAAGGCTACAACGTGCGGGTCTATGTTCCGTTCGGCCGCGAATGGTACCCCTACTTCATGCGGCGGCTGGCTGAGCGCCCGGCCAATGTGATCTTCATTGCAAAGAATCTGGTGCGCCGATAACGGCGCGAGAATGCACGGCAACGCAGCACGGCAGCCTGCGCCTGGCGAGCTGGGGCAGGAAAGCAAACGCAGCAAAAAGGGATTGCCTGGCGAAGCAGGCTGGACATACGCAGCCCGCAAATCGCGCGATTCAGCGTTCCGTTCCCCCGCCTCATGCTCATGGTATCCGAAGAAAGAATCAGGCGGGCCGGCTGCTCTGCTGCACCGCGCGTGCACTCTTTCCCAGGCTCCTGCCGCGCTTGCGGAAATACTCCGCTCGCCTGCAAATGGGGCACTCCCACGGGTAGTAGCCGAAAAAGGCAAGCACTTTCCCTTTCAGAAAGCCTCTGCGCGGAAGACGCCGGAGATGCCGGTTGCCGCAGTCTGCACACGGAATGTCAGGAAGATCAAGTGCAAATTTAGAAGCAGGAATGCGCTGCACTGGCGACCCTTTCACGGCCATGTGCGACTGGAGCGAGCTTCAAGAGCGAACCGGTGTCACGCATGCTTGCCGGCGCCGGACTCCCGGCAGCAACCCTCGCGGCGGCTGGCCAAGTTAACGGCATCTTGAAGAAACGCTGAACGTACGCCAAGGCGATTGGAACTCAATCAATATTCAGTAAAGCCCACTCGTCTGCTTCGAATATGCTGCGCGACAAGGGGGTGATTGGAAGAATCCTAACCGTTGGAACGGGGATGGAAAATAGAAACCGGCAAAAAATACAGCACCACAGTAATGGACCGATACGACTTTCGATGTAACGCACCGGTCCCGCATGCGCTCGGCTCGTGCTATCGATGCGGCCGGATGCTCCTCAACCCCGCAGGCGCGCCAACCCTTGCCGCGCCAGCTCGGCGACGCACCGCGCCAGCGTGGGCGAAGCGTTCAGCGACTCCGGCCGCTCCAGGCGAATCCCCTGGTCAGCCGCATACTTCCGAAACGCGATGTCCACGTCGTAAAGAATTTCAACGTGGTCGCAGAGAAAACCAATCGGGTCGAGCAGCAGCGTCTTCACGCCTGCTTGCGCAATCGAATCGAGCGTTTCTTCCACCGTTGGACCAATCCACGGGCCCCCGCTCGCGCCCTGACTCTGAAAGGCAAACCACCACTGCGGAATCTCAGGCACCCGCGCGGCAACCATCTCCGCCGTGTGCTTGGCTTCCTGCGCGTACGGGTCCGCGCCCTCGCCCGGCCACAAGCGCGGCTGGCCCTCACTGGCGGCGGGCGTCTGGATGGTGCGGCACGGAACACTGTGCGCCGTGAACAGCACCGGCACCGGCGCTCCTGTCTCCGCAATGAGCCGTGCCATGGCCGCGCGCAGCCGCTCCGCAAAGGCCTCGGCCAGCAGCGGATGCTGCGCCCAGCCTTCCGTGAAGTCGATGCGCAGCGTGTCCGCCTCCGCCTGCACCGCGCGTCGATAAAGCCCCACGCTGGTGCGCGAGTTCTGCGGCGCCAGGCAGATCACCGCAGCCTCTTCCACGCCGTCGGCGCGCATCTGGCGCACCACGTCGGGAATGTAAGGCCGCCAGTTGCGCATGCCCACATACACCGGCACGGGCTCGCCCTGCGC